>NZ_CP004350.1:2756744-3113488 GCF_000550785.1 Corynebacterium casei LMG S-19264 | reverse complement strand
ACCAAGGCCCTTCGCATTGAAATTTAAAAAGCGGACAGAAACAAAAGGGCAGGCTTTCGCCTGCACGGGCGCAACTATTGCCCAGATCACATTCAGCCTGAAAGTGCTGGTGCTGGCTCCAGTCGCGGGAGAACTTGTAATTTATGCATTAACAGCTAAATCTCATTTTCTCACTGAACTTTCCACAGTTGGAATTCGGTGCCTACCTTGTAGTCCACAGAGTTATCCACAGGTGTGAAAAGATTGGTTATCCACAGCCTAGTCTATGGGTGTGGATAACTCCCAATAACCTCGAATTTTGGGTTTACCTGCATATTTGCACGAAGTCTAAAGTTTAAATTGAGAGTTATCCACATTGGAACCGAGTCTGTGAATAAACGGATTACTCATGTTTACCCGGTTTTTGAACCTGCTGTCTAGTGAACTATGTTTCCGCTTTTACTTTTTGCGCGATAGGAAATTTGTGTCAAAAGATTCGCAATCTAAGCTTGCAGGATGACCCCATGAAAGTGCCGTTATCCAGCGGATAAAAACATCTTTGTAATTTCGGGTGCCCCTGAGTGTCGATTTGTTTAATGCCCGTCAAATCACGTAATCTGTCATGGTCTATCGCAGCAATATGGCTGCGCGTGAGTAAGTGTCTTGCCCGTTTAAGCAAAGTACTTCCCGAAAAGCGCTTTAAGCAGCGCGGTCGGAAGAATATTTGCTGGTGGTGAAACGTTAACTATTCACATTTATAAATTTTTAATACGGGCTCGGTGTGCTTTGTGTACCTGGCCCGGTGAAACTTAGAGGAGAATATTGTGGCAAAGGGAAAGCGCACATTCCAGCCAAACAACCGTCGTCGTGCTCGTAAGCACGGCTTCCGCACCCGCATGTCTACCCGTGCAGGTCGCGCTATCGTGGCGGCTCGCCGCAAGAAGGGTCGCGCTAAGCTGACTGCTTAATTCGTGCTTCCCACTCATTTAAAACTCACGTCCCCGACGCAATTTCGTCGGACAATCAAGCGTGGGCGTCGTGTGGGGTCTCGAACTGTTGTTGTGCATGCGTACGACACAACTACTGATACCGAACTGGTGGCCAATGGTCCGTTGACCAACGGCCCGCGGTTCGGTTTGGTTGTTTCTAAGGCCGTTGGGAATGCCGTGATTCGTCACCGCACCTCCCGGCGGCTTCGTCATGTATGTATGTCTTTAGTTGATGAACTGCCTGACTCGCTGGATATTGTCATTCGAGCTTTACCGCCCAGCGGCCAGGCCACCAGCGCAGACTTGGAAGAAGATCTTCGCTCCGCATTGCAGCGGGTGCGCAAGAAACTTGAAAAGAGTTCCTAGATGAGCAGCGATGGCTATTTCAACTCCGACGGAGAAGAGATCCCGAAAGCTCGTGGCGCAGCGAAACCTTTGGTAAAAGCGGTACGCTTCTATCAAAAGCACGTGTCCCCGCTAAAGCCGGTGTCAACTTGCCGCTTCGAACCAACATGCAGTTCCTATGCACTCGAAGCGGTTTCTGTTCATGGTGCGGTGCGTGGAGCTGGTCTAGCTGCGGCTAGGCTGGTCAAGTGCGGTCCGTGGCATCCTGGCGGGTTTGACCCAGTACCAAAGAAGTAACAAATTTAATCGATCAGTTGAGGAAACCAATCCCCAGTGCTTAATTTTATTTATTGGCCGATCTCATTCGTGCTGTATTGCTGGCATTGGCTCTTGAGTCAGGTGCTTGACCCATCTGCGGGTCTCACATGGATTCTGGCCATCATCTTGCTGACGTGGACGCTGAAGGCCATCATGGTCAAGCCAACTTTGATGTCTTTGCGTTCACAGCGCAAGATGCAGGAGTTGCAGCCGCGCTTGCAGGAAGTGCGTACCAAGTACGCCAATGACAAGACCAAGCAAGCAGAAGAAATGCAGAAGGTCTACAAGGACTCTAAGGTCCGACCGATGGCAGGTTGCTTGCCGATGTTGGCGCAGATCCCAATGTTCATTGGTCTGTTCCACGTTCTGCGTTCTTTTGACCGCACGGTTTCCGTAGCCGGTGGAATCGGCCACCCAGCTGGCGAGCCCATGTCGATTGAGCAAAACCGCAGCATCGGCAACTACTTCTTCGAGCCAGAGCAGGTTCAGTCCTACCTGGATGCGGAGTTCTTTGGTGTTCCACTGGTTGCGAACCTACGCCTGAACTCACCGGTTCTGCAGGATGTCACCACTGTTCAGGCAGCGATGATCATCGTTCCGCTGATTATTGTGATTGCTGTTCTCACCCACCTCAACGCGCGCATGTCTCTCAATCGCCAGGAAGCACGCCGCGCATCGGGTAAGACCCAGGCACCACAGGGTCAGAACGCTGAGATGATGCAGCAGCAGATGGCCATGATGTCCAAGATGATGCTATGGGTCATGCCGGGCATGCTGGTTATCTCCGGCTTCATCTGGCCAATCGGTCTGTTGTTCTACATGCTGTCCAACACTGTCTGGACCTACGTTCAGACCCGCATGGTTAACGCCAAGATGGACCGTGAGGAAGAAGCTGAAGAGCAGGCCAAGATTGAGCTCAAGCGCACCACTGCTCCTAAGCCAGGTGCTCACAAGCGCGACACCCGCACCAAGAAGCAGCGCAAGCAGGGCAACAACTAGGCTGAGAAATTTTTAGCCTTTATACTTTAAAGCGTCTGGGATACTTTGATTCCAGACGCTTTTTAGATCTATTACTGAGATATTCATTTAAATTGTGCCTAAACAAGGAGTTAGCTGCGTGGAGCCGTTGGAAGTATTCAAGGACCGCCTGCCCTTAGCCGAGAAATACCATGAGCTGCTGGCTACGGATGGCTCCACCCGCGGTTTCATCGGTCCCCGTGAGGTGCCACGGTTGTGGGACCGTCATCTCATCAACTGCGCCGTCATCGGTGATGTCATGGAGGAAGGTGCCACCATCGTGGACATCGGATCGGGCGCTGGGTTGCCGGGAATCCCGCTCGCTATCGCGCGGCCCGATCTCAAGATCACCTTGATTGAGCCACTGCTGAAGCGCTCTGTGTTCCTACAAGAAGTCGTCGATAAGCTTGCACTGGACAACGTCACCGTCATCCGTGGCCGCGCTGAAGAAGGACCTGTAAAGAAGGCTGCCGCGGGCGCTGACATTGTGACCTCCCGTGCTGTGGCACCACTGGGCAAACTAGCCAAGTGGTCTTTGCCGCTGGTGCGTCGTGGCGGTGAAATGATCGCCATGAAAGGCGAATCTGTGCACGAGGAACTCGAGCGCGACGCGGCTGATATTAAGCGTGCCGGCGGCGGAAAAGCCACGGTAGAAGTGGTGCGTGGGACTACCATCATCCGTGTCCTTAGGGTGAACTAGAGTGGTGGGCATGACTAAACCGCGCCTGATTACTATCGCGAATCAAAAAGGCGGTGTGGGAAAGACCACCACTGCTGTAAACCTTGCCGCTGCCCTGGCTGAGTCCGGCAGCAAAGTCCTGGTCATCGACCTGGATCCACAGGGCAATGCATCCACGGCAGTCAACGTTGAACACAGCTCCGGAACCCCGTCGAGCTATGAACTGCTCTTGGGCGATATTGATGCCAACCAGGCCATGCAGCCTTCTCCAACCTTGGAAAACCTGTTCTGTATCCCGGCGACCATCGACCTTGCGGCAGTAGAGATTGAAATGGTCTCTCTCGTACGCCGTGAGTTTAGACTCTATGACGCCCTGTACAAGGGCTTTTTGGATGAGCACGGCTTTGACTATGTCTTTATTGACTGCCCGCCGTCACTGGGCTTGCTCACGATCAACGCAATGACCTGTGCTGAAGAGGTCATTATCCCGATTCAGTGCGAGTACTACGCACTGGAGGGCGTGGGTCAGTTGCTGGGCAATATCACTATGATTCGCCAGCACCTCAATGAGGATCTGCACATCTCAGGCGTGCTGTTGACCATGTATGACGCTCGCACAAAGTTGGCATCTCAGGTTGCTGATGAGGTCCGTGAACAGTTCGGCGCGGTGGTCCTTGGCAACCTCATTCCACGGTCCATTCGTGTCTCCGAGGCCCCGGGCTTTGGCAAGACCGTGATTGAATATGACCCGACATCACCAGGTGGCCGCGCCTATGTCGCTGCGGCAAAAGAGCTCCACGAACGCGGTGACTACGTTCCACATGAAACCACCGGCGTTATTGGCGTGAGCCCAGATATTTATGCGGAATTAGAAGGTTAGGCTCGGAGAGATTTTATGGCTGATAAGAAACCACAGGTTAAACAAGGCGGGCTCGGCAAGGGGCTAGCTGCACTGATCCCCACCGGCCCTGACGCCCCAACGCGCAAGCCGCGCCTGGGTGATAGCGCAGCCGATGTCATTTTGGGCATCGCGCAGCCCCGTGATAGCCAGGGCAACCCAGCTTCTGATGATGCAACTGATGCCAAGTCCGGTCAGTCTGGTCAGTCTGACAAGGTCAAGGGTGGTCTGGGCAAGAGCACGTCGTCTCAGGGCGGTTCCGCGCAGTCTGGCGGAAAGCGTGTTTCGGGCGCCCCAACCATCGGCACGGGTACCTCGAAGAAGCGTCAGCCCAAGCCGGCATCGATCGGTGCAACTTACCGTGAGATCTCAATCGGTGAGATTCAGCCGAACCCGAAGCAGCCACGTACGGTCTTTGATGAAGAAGAACTCAACGAGCTTGTTCACTCCATCCGCGAGTTCGGTCTGCTGCAGCCAGTTGTAGTTCGTCCTTCCGGTGACGGTGGGTTTGAACTGATCATGGGTGAGCGCCGCTGGCGCGCTTCCTCCAAGGCAGGTCTGGCTACCATCCCGGCGATTGTTCGTGACACCGCGGATGATTCCTTGCTGCGTGACGCGCTGTTGGAAAACATCCACCGTGTGCAACTGAACCCTTTGGAAGAAGCACACGCATACCAGCAGCTGTTGGAAGAATTTGATGTCACGCAAAATGAGTTGGCTGATCGTATCGGTCGCTCCCGTCCGCAGATCACCAATACCCTGCGCTTGCTGCGCCTGCCTGTTGAGGTCCAGCGTCGTGTTGCTGCCGGCGTTCTAAGCTCCGGTCACGCCCGTGCGTTGTTGGGTTTGGATGACAAGGACGTGATGGATAAGCTCGCGCAGCGCATCATTGCTGAGGGCATGTCTGTGCGCGCTACTGAGGAAGCCGTGACGCTGATTAAGCGCAACGGCATGCCGGATGAGCCCAAGCCAAAACCTGCGCAGCCACAGCCAGAATTTTTCACCCATGCCGGTGAGCGTCTCTCTGATCGTTTTGATACGCGTGTGACCGTGACAATGGGCAAGCGTAAGGGCAAAATGGTAGTAGAGTTCGGAGACCAAGAAGACTTCGAGCGCATCATGGCGTTAATTGATGGCGCGGGAGCACAAGGCTCATAAACGCCCCCGTGGGGTCGGTGAGCCGGCAGCTAGATGGCAGGTACAATGAGGGCTCAAAGTGGCCCACGTGGCTGGAGAAAACTGAAACTAGAGCAATGCTTGTACCACTGACTCCGGATTCGGAGATGCATCCGCAGGCGGCAAACTCCATGTATTGGGAGTGCGCGCATGAGGTAGATGATCCGCGGTTTGAAAAGGAAGCCTGGATTTCTTCTACCTTGCTCAGCTTTGGCCCGTGTGGGTTTAGCATTGGCAGTGATGCCACCACTATCTTTTGCGCGGCTGCCGATGCCCCAGGGATATCGAAGATGCCCACCGGTCCGGTGGGTTCTGATGCCGCTATTATCACCTCACTTTTTGTGACCTCGCAGCGTGCTGGCCGCGGCCTGGAAGCGGTGTTGCTTGATACCGCGATCATGGACCTGATGGAACGTGACTTTGAGGCCGTGGAAGCATTCGGCTACCACGATGTCGGCGAGAACGGCGATGATGAGATTTACTACGACTCCAGTGATGACTCGGGCTTTGATGATTTGTTCAATTCGGCATCCAAAGGTTTCTTCGCTGACGTCAATTATGAGATCGCGCGGCACTTTTTAGGCACCCGGCCTGACAACATTGGCCTCATCCCGGTCTCTGTGCTGCAAGCTGCAGGCTTTGAAGTAATCAAAGACCATCCAGTTACCCCACGTCTGCGCCTGGAGCTACCACCAGCACACGACCTGCTTTCCGCAGCTGCCGTGGAAGACCTCGTTGCCAAAGCCCTGGCTTAGCCGAGATCGAACCGGAACTAAAACTACAAAACACCGCAGTCGAGAAAGTGATTCTCAAACTGCGGTGTTTCTTTGTGCTCGCCGTAGCGAGGCCCGCTTAAGTGCTTAAGTACTATTGCGCTTGCTCGGCGCGGAGCAACTCAGCAAAGTTGTAGGTGCCGGTTGGGGCGTTGTCATTGTCCAGAAGATAAAGGCGCTTTACAGCAACCACGATGGATTCAGCGATGTCATCACGCTTGGTTGGGTTCGTCAGAACCGAGACATCATGCGGGTTGGTCATATAACCCAGCACTACCTGTACAACAGGCATGCGCGTCATGCGCAAAAGCTCCCAGGTGCGTGCGTGATTGTTGTTGTTTCCAAGCTCAGTGCGGGCAACAATCTCACGCTGAATGTAGCCAGACAGGGTTTCCCCAATCATGGAGGTACTGCCCATCTCAGATCCGAAGTAGAAGGTAGCAACACCGTTGGCTTTGTCATTCTGGTATTCATCACAGGAAAGTGAGATCACCAGATCAGCATCGAAAGCATTCGCAATATCCGCGCGGTCCTTAATTGATGGATCATCCATGCGGGTGCGCGAGTAGATGATCTCCATGCCGGCAGCAATCATGCGGCCAGCAACGCGCTCAGCCAGGTCCCAGATGATTTCCTCTTCGGAAATCATTCCAAAACGGCCCTTAACCTGCTGGCCCTTATTAGCGCCGCCCAAAGCTGGGTCAATAACAACGCGCTTACCGGCCAACTTTGGTCCAGCATTACGCACGCGCTCGCGCTCTTGAATGTTGTGCGCAGACCCACCAGTGATGCGACGGCCGAGCAAGCTCAGCGCGCGAATGGTGGCAGGACCACAAACTCCGTCTTGCTGAAGTCCGTAGTTGAGCTGATACTCCTGCAACGCGTCATGGGTAGATGACCCAAAATGGCCATCGATACGCTGCATGTAAAACCCGAGCTCCTGCAGTTGCTTCTGCAACTGCGACACATCATCGCCGACCAGCTCATTGTTTGGCTGGTAGCTAAGCACGCGGGTGCCCAGCTTGTATGATGCCTGACGCAACTCACGCAAGGTGAGGTCATCAATATTGCCGGAAGGAATGATTCCGCGGGACTGCTGAAATGCTTTTACGATGGCGGAAAGCTCGGAGTCGAAGTGCTTATCTTCTTCGGAGAACTTCTGCCGCTTCCAATCGGACACGTCGCCGCTGTAGTTGGGCAACATTCCGAGTCGTGCAAGGGTGGCACGTGCCTCAGCAACGCGGGCACTTTGATCTCCTACCTGAAGGATTCGATCCACTTCGTCCCCCTTTCTGGAACTCATAATCATTTCAGTAAAAAATTTGTATCGTTGACAACTTATCTTCATTCCACTCTAGTGTGACAATCTGAGAATACGCCATTTCAGACGTACATCTGTGTAAACAACTGGGAACGTCGGTAACAAAGTGATCACGACGTTGTACACACTAGATGTGAGCCACAATTTATGCTACGACCTGCATAAATGCGCAAAGCCGAAGTCTTTCCCGTGAAGGCTTAAGACTTCGGCATAATGCGATGGTTCAAGGCTGTAAAAGCGCTTGCTGGTAGTGCGAGAGACAGGGCTTAAAGCTGAGCCTGAATCTTGGAAGTAATAGCTGGCTTTGGCTGCAGGCCAACGAATTCATCAACCTTCTCACCGTTTTTGAACATCAAGACGGAAGGGATGGACATGACCTGGAACATGGCGCCCAGTTCACGCTCTTCATCAACGTTGATCTTTGCAATGGTGACGTCCTCGCCGATTTCTTCAGCGATTTCATCCAGCAATGGTGACAGCTTCTTGCATGGGCCACACCACTCGGCCCAGAAGTCAACAACTACGAGTTTTTCGGAGTCAATGACCTCGCTGCGGAAGGTGTCCTTGGTTACGTCAATTACGTTGCTCATACTATTCCTAACGCTGTGCGGCCAAGAAATGTTCCGCGTCAATCGCCGCGCGGCAACCTGAACCAGCAGCGGTAATGGCCTGACGGTAGTGGTCATCTACGAGGTCACCGCAGGCAAAGACGCCGTCAATGTTGGTGCGAGTCGATGGCTGATCAACCACAACGTAGCCTTCTTCGTTGGTAGCCACCTGGCCGCCGAGGAACTCCGAGCGAGGATCGTGGCCAATAGCAACGAACATTGCGGTGACATCCAGCGTGGAGGTCTCACCAGTTACGGTGTCCTTGAGCTCCAAGCCGCCGACTTTGCCGTCAACGTCAACAACCTTTTCCACGGTCTTGTTCAGTGCCCACTTGATCTGTGGGTTCGCGCGGGCGCGTTCAAGCATGATCTTGGAGGCGCGGAATTCTTCGCGGCGGTGAATGATGGTGACGGTCTCAGCGAACTTGGTGAGGAAGGTTGCTTCTTCCATCGCGGAGTCGCCGCCGCCCACAACGGCAATGTTGTGGCCCTTGAAGAAGAAGCCATCACAGGTTGCGCAGGTGGAAACGCCGCGGCCAGTCAAGGTGTCTTCGCCTTCAACGCCGAGGTGGCGTGGTGCCGCGCCGGTAGCGAGGATGACAGAACGCGCTTCAAATACTTCATCGCCGACATGAATCTTCTTGATGTCACCATCGAGTTCCACCGAGTCCGCGATCTCCATGCGCAGGTCAGCGCCGAAACGGATGGCCTGTGCGCGCATTTCTTCCATGAGTTCAGGGCCCATGATGCCCTTTTGGAAACCTGGGTAGTTCTCAACCTCGGTGGTGTTCATTAGCTCGCCACCGTATTCAAAGCCTTCAAAAACGATTGGCTTGAGCTCTGCGCGTGCTGCATAGAGTGCAGCGGTGTAGCCAGCTGGGCCGGAACCAACAATGGCGACATCATGGATGGTCATGTACTAACTCCTCTGTTTGTTATCTTCGGCGATTGTAGTCGCCATTATGGTCAACAGCATTACTCGTGAACTAATTTCATTTGCGTTCATCATCTCCGCGCGCCAAGAAGATCTGTCAGGCCATATGCACCGTCATCAGGTCGGGGCTGTGTGCCGCGCATAAAGGTACAGAATCGCATAAGGCTTGCTCGGTGCTCGCTCAATGCTTGCTTGACGATGATCCCTTGTCTTGTGCGAGTCTACCGCCGTAAGCACGTCCATTAACCAATCGCCGAGCGCAGCGCCGTTTTCGCGCGCGAACGCCGCGATTTCACGGTTCCTTCCGCTACTCCTTGCAGTCCGGCAACATCCTTGAGGGAATACCCACCGATCTCAGTGAGCATCCATACCTCGCGCTGCTCGGGCTGTAAGTTCTGGACTGCTTCTTGGATGTCCAGCCGGGTATCAATGCCCATGAGTGGTTCATGCGATAACCACTGGTTGCGGTCTTCTTCCACTTCGCCATCGAAAGAATGGTGCTGCGCATTGGAACGGTGATGAATATAGTCATATCCAGAATTTCGCACGAGCCGGTTCAGCCAGGTGGAAAGCTTCGCCTCAGCGCGGAAGTTGTGCAGGTTATTGCTGGCCTTTAAGAAGGTTTCTTGGACGATGTCCTGGGCATCAGTTTCAGTCTTGGTATAGGACTTGGCAACGTATAACAGCTGCTCACGGTGACGTTCCACGATCGCGGAGAACGCCTTGGTGTCACCGGCGATAAAAGCATCAACCAGTTCTTCGTCCGTGGGCCCACTGCCAGTAGCCATCCCCGATTCCCCCGAGATCTTGTGATGAAAGATGTTTACGCCACAACATGGTGTGTTTCTTCACCTATTATCTCGGGGTACTCAGCAAACGGCCAGCGTTTACTGCCCACCAAAGTGGGCTAAACACCGCAACCTTTCGTGCCCTTACTCAGTCACGAATGAAGTGTCTTCTGGAGCGACTTTTTACTAAGTCAGCTAGTTGAGTAGCTAGCTACTGCACGGATACCTACTGTGCGTTTTGCACCATGAGGTTGCGGCGCACGTTGTCCTGGCATTCCAACAACACGCGCCGCAGAGCACCTGGAACCTCGCCTTGGCTTAAGAACTTGTCCGTGGCACCCAGAGCCATCTCTTGGTTGGGGAACAGGCCACGAACAATGTGGTTCGCAATCTCGATGGGGTGCTCGGCCCAGATGGTGTATAGGACCTTGAAGAATTCCTCGGCAAAACCATCGGTGAGCTCCGAAGATCCTGGTGCACCAAAAGCTGCCAGCAGCTGCATCACCTCGGCGTTGGAATAAGCCTGCGGAATGCGCACCTGGTCAAAGATGTAGCGCTTATTCTCCGCCGTTGGGTAGCTATACTTCGCGCCTAGATATTCTGCCGCACCGGTCAAAGTGTTATCTCTGTGGCGCTGCTCTTCCAGTACTTCTTCGGACACGGCATCGCGCGCGGCCAGTGCCTGGGTAGTGGACCAGCGGATATCAGGGCTAAGTTCTAGACCTTCAATGTGGCCGTCCAGAATGTCCTTCAGGCGCTGGGTGCCGGAGTCTTCTGGGGTAGCGGCGAGCGTGGCGATGGCTGAGCGTGCGATGGTCAACTGTGCATCAGAGCCCGCCTCCGCCTCGGTGAGAAGCTCCCAGAACTTAGCCGCTACCTCAGCGCGCTTGTCATCGCGGTGTTCCTCGGCCAGGAAGTTCTTGACGGCGAAGCGTGCATTGGCAAAGTTGGTGCCCATCAAGTTCGTATTGTCTTCCGCCGGTGCGTGCTGCAAAACGGTATCAATGAACTCTGTGGCAGCCCACTTGCCATCACGGGTCATGTTCCACAGTGCAGTCCAAATAACCGCGCGGGAGAGCTCTTCTTCTGCCCCACCGCGCAGCTCACTTAATCGTCCGCGGAGAGATTCCAGCGAGGTGTCATCGAAGCGCACCTTGGCGTAGGTGTGGTCACCATCGTTGATAAGAATCAGGCTAGGTGCCGGCTTGCCCTGCGCTTCTGCGATCGTGGTAGTGCTGCTACCTGCGGCAATGTCCACGTCGAAGGTGTCGGTGCGGGCAAGTGAGGCATCGAAAAGCGAAATGCTCACGCGGTGCGGACGAGTCGCGCCCTCGGCTGTAGCCGCGATACCCAAAGACTCAATCGCGTCATCGGTGACCGTGATTTCCGGCGTCAGCGTATCCGGGCCCGAGGTCTTCAACCAGGCATCAGACCAGGTGTCAAGATCGCGGTCGGTGTGATTGCGCAGGCTATCGAGCAAATCATCAAAGGTCGCCGCGGCAAAGGCGTGCGCCTTGAAGTAGTCACGCGCACCGGAATAAAACTCATCACGGCCCACATAGTGCACCAACTGCTTGAGTACTGCCGCGCCCTTGGCATAAGTAATGCCATCAAAGTTTTGGCGCGCGGCATCAACATCTGGGATCTCTGCCTTGATCGGGTGCGTGGTGGGCAGCTGATCCTGGGCATAAGCCCAATTCTTGCGGCTACCAGCAAAGTTAGTCCATGCCTCCACGTACTGCGTGGAATGCCCAGAAGAATCCGCACCCATATATTCGGCGAAGGATTCCTTCAACCACAGGTCATCCCACCACTGCGGGGTGACCAAGTCACCGAACCACATATGGGACATCTCATGCAGGATGGTATTCGTGCGCGCCGCATGCTGTGAACGCGTCGGCGCGGAACGGAAGAGATAGGACTCCGTAAATGTCACAAGGCCAGGGTTTTCCATCGCACCCAGGTTGTACTCCGGCACGAAGATGGAATCATACTTGCCCCACGGGTACGGGAAATCAAAGTTCTCATGGAAGAAATCCATGCCCTGAGCTGTCAGTTCCAAGATTTCATCATCCAAAAAATCTGCCATGGATGCACGCGCGAGAGATCGCAGCTCGACGGTGAGTGACTCATCCGGCGCAGTCCACGTCTGCTTCTTTGACGCATAAGGGCCTGCTGCGAAGGACGTTAGATATGTGGACAGCAAAGGTGTTTCTGCAAACTCAACAGTCGCGACTTCCGCTACTTCCCCACTGTCGCTCGAAGTCGCGCTGGAAATCTTTCGCGAGATTTCAGGCTGGTTGGAGAGAATCTCCCACTCAGCAGGTGCGGAAAGTTTCACGTGAAACCTCGCCTTGAGGTCTGGTTGTTCAAAGCACGGGAAGATGCGGCGGGCATCAGAAGGCTCAAGGTGGGAGTAGAGATAACTCTTGCCATCGGCAGTATCGTGCATGCGGTGTAGGCCCTGGCCACTGCGGGAGTAGCTGGACAGGCCAGCGATCTCTACCGTGAGGTCTTCATTAATGGGTAGATCGTGCAGGTAGATACGACCATCGCGGAAATCAACATCAGCTGGCTCGTTGTTGATGGTCAGCGCAGTGACGTCTGCACCGAGGTAGTCGATGAAAAGTTCAGGCTCCGTTGTGCGGAACTCAATGCGGGAAGTAACCGGGTAGGCCTTTTCCTCATGGTTAGCTGCTTGAGATATGTCCAGGTGCAGGTGATATGCGCTGAGGGTGAGAGCCTCTGCACGAAACTGGGCTTCGATATGGGTGAGATTAGCTTGAGACATGCCTGCCATTGTAGAACCAGCATGAAAATAAATATGACCCCGGGCACAATTTAGGGGTGTTCGGGTCACATTCATGGCTGTACGCTTAATGGGGAACGGCTCAAACAGAGCCGCGACACGTCCATCCATCGGAGGATGCCCATGTCCGTAAAGTCCTATACCTACATCAGCTTCCCCGGTACCGCGAAGGAAGCTTTCGAGTACTACCACTCCATTTTTGGCGGCGATTTGCAAGTTCTGACCTATGGTCAGTTCCCAGAACAAGATGCCGCACAGTTCCCGTTTGAGATCAACCCTGATGCCGTCGCGAACGCCACCCTTGATTCCGATGTTGTGTCCATCGCCGGTGGTGACGCTATGGAAGCGGACGCGCCTGGGCTAGACGGCACGCCGTATTCACTGCTGCTTATCTGCGACGATGAGGCTGAGGCGCGCGGCTACTGGGACAAGTTCACCTCCACCGGCGGCGAAGTTGTGCTGCCATTGGAAGTCGCACCATGGGGCGAGCTCTACGGCCACGTCCGCGACCGTTTCGGCGTTAGCTGGGCCGTCAATGGTTCGGTGAATCCTTCCTAAGCTTCCGCACGGCAGTCACAACGCAAAGCAACATTGCCGAACAAGCAAGCAGGAGCATTGTTTGCCGATGCCCTCTCCAACGCACCACCACAGATCCCGACGAAGGATTATCTGGGTTGTGCGTTTTTGTGCGAGGGGGTCTCGTACTAAAGATGGATAAGGGGTAGATTCAGAAGTTCAGAGTTTAACCGGGGAAAGGTTGCTATGAAGGCAGCGGAGCCAGGTGGCTCATTTATATTGCGGCGCACCGTAAAAAGACAGTGGAAACGCGCTGTACTCGGCGCTTTGTTCTTAGGGCTATGGCAGCTCAGTGAAGCACTAGTTCCCATTGCTATTGGTTTGATCATTGACCATGCGGTGCTGCCTCGGGATTTGCGGCTGTTGGTTATCTCCCTCGTCAGCTTTGGTGCGCTGTTCTTTGTGCTGAGCGGTTCCTACCGCATTGGCTCGCGTGTGCTTAACCGCGCGGTTAATCATGAATCCCACGCGCTGCGCGTGGAAGTGGCATCACATGCGCTGACCAAGATGTCCACCAAGGATCTGGTTCCGGGTGAGGTCATGTCGCGTTCCACAGCGGATGCAGATTCCATCACTCGGATCTTCGGACAGCTTGGCACTGGTGTTTCGGCCCTCGCGGGTTTTGCCGGTGCCGCGATCTTCTTGCTGTTCAGTGACTGGCTGGTGGGTCTGATCGTGCTCATCATCGCACCGATCATCTCCGGCATTGTGGCGGTATCTAGCCGCGGCATTTCCCAACGCAGTTCTACCCAACAAGCAACCCTGGCTACTGCTGGTGCGCAGGTTGGTGACACCATGCTGGGTCTGCGGGTTATCAAGGCAATCGGCGGTGAGCGCTGGGCAAGCTCGGCTTATCGCCAGGCATCACAAGAATCCGCCAAGGCAGCTATTAATACTGCTGCCGCCACCGGCAAGGTCGCCGGAATTGGTGAACTAGCCGTGGCAATCAACCTCGCCGCGGTGTTGCTGATGGCCGCGTGGCGCGTTTCCTCCGGGCAGCTGGAACCAGGGCAGCTGATCGCGATTATTGGTATTGGTGTCTATCTGTCTGAGCCGATTCGCCTGTTGAGTAACTCCATCAATGCCGCTGCTGTCGCCCATGGTGCCGCGAACCGCGTTGCTGAGTTCCTAAGCGTTGAAGAAGACAAAGAGACTAATCCTGAGAATCTTGATGTTTCTGGGTCCACCTTCATCGTGGCCAATCCTGACTGTCTCACTCTGCCGGAGCAGCATGAGGGCGCGCTTATCGTGCCGCATGCCGCGGACGTGTTTGAAGGAACCATCCGTTCCAATATCGCCATGAACCATGATCCGGCAGCAGTAGTTGATGATTCCGTCCTGGCCGCCTCTGGTGCCACCGATATTGTGGCCGCACTACCCGACGGCTTGGACGCCCAAGTGCGGGATTCCGGCAGCAACCTTTCCGGTGGACAACGCCAACGCATTGCACTAGCACGTGCCCTGCACGCTGATCCTGATGTTCTGGTTCTCGTTGATCCGACCAGCGCGGTGGATTCGGTGACTGAAGTCAACATCGCGCAGGGAATCCGCAAGTACCGCGCGGGTAAAACCACCATGGTGCTCAGCACCTCCCCAGCTTTCCGCCACATCGCAGATCGGGTGATTGAATGAGTATCGTATTGCCCTCCGCACGCCCCAAGCGCGCGTTTTCAGTAGCTCTCGCGGAGCTCAAACCCCATCGCTTAAAGCTTGTCGGCGTGCTTATCCTGGGCCTGCTCACTGCGGTCGCAGGTCTGATTGGCCCGTGGGCTGTTGGCATTGTGGTGGACAAGCTGCTGGTCAGTCCGGACTTTGGGCAGGTTGTCATCTATGCAGTACTTATTGTCACCGGTGGCGTGGTTGCGAGTGCCGGCACCTGGTGGGGTGCGGTGCTCCTGGCACGCGTGCTGGAACCTGCGATCGCTTCCTTGCGTGAATCCGTGCTGGATGCAGCGTTGAGCTTGGACGCGCACACCGTGGAACGCGCTGGGCGTGGTGACTTAGTCTCCCGCGTCGCAGATGACTCCCGTGAGGTATCGACCGCGGCAAGCACCGTGATGCCATTGGTGGTGCAGGCAGGTTTTACCGTCATCGTCTCCGCTATCGGTATGACCGCGGTGGATTGGCGCCTGGGGCTGGTTGGCCTGATTGCCATTCCTTTGTATTGGACTACCCTGCGGGTTTACTTGCCGCGCTCTGGGCCGATGTACACCAAAGAACGCGAAGCTTTTGGCGTTCGCACGCAGCGGTTGATCGGTGCCGTTGAAGGTGCGCAGACTCTTCGCGTTTACCGCGCGGAACAGCTGGAGCTCAAGCGCGTTGATGACGCTTCTGCCCAAGCCCGCGATATTTCAATCTCGGTATTCAAGTTCTTGACTTGGGCGTTCTCGCGCAATAACCGCGCGGAGTGCATCACGCTCATTGCCATCATGGCCACGGGTTTTTACCTGGTCAATGAAGACCTGGTCACCGTCGGTGCGGTATCCACCGCCGCGCTTATCTTCCACCGCCTGTTTGGTCCCATCGGTGTCTTGGTGGGCATGTTCGCTGATATTCAATCAGCAGGTGCATCTCTTATCCGCATGGTTGGTGTCATTGACACCGCAGGCGAGCAGGTCCGTGGTGAATCCCCTGCCCCGCAGAACCCGACGTTGGTGCTGGACAGTGTCCACCACACCTTCGATCAGAACCCCGTCATTCATGATGTCTCACTGGCTATCAAACCCGGTGAGCACATCGCCTTGGTTGGCGCGACTGGCGCCGGAAAAAGCACGCTTGCGTTGATCGCAGCAGGGCTCTTACGCCCGACTGCTGGGCGGGTGCATCTTTCTGAAACCGCGATTGATGATGTTGATCCGCAGCAACTACGCGGTTCTATCGCCATGGTCAGCCAGGAGATGCACTGCTTCCGCGGCACTGTCTTAGACAATGTGCGCATGGCCAAGCCGGAGGCTGGTGATGATGAGATTTTCGCAGCATTGGACACGGTCGGTGATTCCTGGATTGAGCGCCTCCCCCAAGGAATCAATACGATGATCGGTGATGGTGAGTTCCGTCTGCCAGCTGTGGAAAGCCAGATGTTGTCGCTCGCGCGTGTGGAACTCGCGGACCCTGACTTGGTGGTGTTGGATGAGGCCACGGCTGAAGCCGGCTCTGATCACGCGCAACGTCTCGAACGCGCCGCGAATGCAGTGGTCGAAGACCGCGCTTCCCTGATTGTCGCGCATCGTCTCGATCAAGCAGCCCGCGCCGACCGCATCATCGTTATGGAGGCTGGAGCTATCAAAGAATCTGGAACCCACGAAGAACTCCGCGCACTCGGCGGCACCTACGAAAAGCTCTGGCAGGCCTGGTCTGCATAGTCTCGGGGAAACAAAGCGAGGGCCTGAAACCGAAATGATTCGGAATCAGGCCCTCAATTTTATGAAGTTATTGCGGTGAGAGATTCACCGCGAGGAGAACTTAAGCGTTCTTGATTGCAGAACCCTCGATCTCGATCGTGACCTTCTCGGAAACCAGAACGCCGCCGGTGTTCAGTGGAGCGTTGAAGTTCAGGCCGAACTCGGTGCGGTCGATCTTGGTGGAAGCCTCGAAGCCAACGCGGGTGTTTCCGAATGGGTCCTCAGCGATGCCCTCGGTCTCAACGTCCAGGGTGACAGACTTGGTGGTCTCGCGGATGGTCAGGTCGCCGGTCAGGGTGCCGTTGCCGTTCTCGTCGATGTTGAAGTCGGTTGCCTTGAAGACCATGTCTGGGAATGCTTCAGAGTTGAAGAAGTCATCAGCGCGAACGTGGCCGTCACGGTCAGCGTTGCCGGTGTCAACGGAAGCGGTCTTAACTACAACCTCGACGTTGGATTCTGCTGGAGTCTCAGCAATCTCAATCTTTGCGTCCCACTCGTTGAACTTGCCGCGAACCTTGGTAACCATTGCGTGGCGAGCTACGAAACCGATGACGGTGTGGGTTGGGTCCAGGGTGTAAGAACCAGTGAAGTTAGACATTGGGTACTCCTAAGTAGTTGTTTGAGATGTTCTCAAGTTTAGCTTCGGCATCAACCTTTGTTGACGCAACAACAATGATTATGGCACCAGTTGCCTGTTACGTCAACCTTTAACTAAAAATACTTTGAAATTGCAGGTAGAACGGCTATCAATATTATATTTTGACCGAAAACTGCAATGGCACCAGTCGGAATCTGTCGTTTACTTAGTGAATTTCGCTCGCGTTGATGCGCTGCACGGCAGCATGGCGGCTCAAGCGATCTTCACACGGCTTGCCCGGGTGCGGGAAGCCGTGCCACCTAGCCTAGTGGCGCAGACCTCAAGTTTCAGTGCGGGACAGATTCTCACAGCAAACATAAAGGCCGGCTCCAAGCTCGAGTTTTTCTCGTGTGCTTGGAGCCGGCCTTTGTCGCTTTTGGTTTCTTCAGCGACCTTTGGATCTATTCTTCTTCGCTGACGGCCTCTTCAGGGTTGTCGGTGGAGGCGGTGCCGGTGATGACACCGGTGAGTTGGACTTCGGTCAGGTCGACTTTATCGCTTTTTGGAAGTTCTTTGACCCAGATGATGACGGAGTCAAAAGAGGTTGGGTCTTCGTCCAGATCGATGGCGGTGCGGCCACGGGACAAGGTGCCTTTACCCAATTGGGTGAGCTCCTCAGCGTTGAACTGGGCGGGCACGAAGTCGGCGGCGTTAGCGCCGTAGATAACAACTTCAGCGCCGTTGGAGCCCTGGTGAGAGATAAGAACATCGCGCAGCTGCGCGGAGTTCTCAGAAGTGACAACAATGCCCACGCTGGTCTCATCGGCGGTCCATTCGGTGTCACGGTCTTCGTCGACAGCCTCCGGCACAATCTTGCCGGAAGGAACCTCAATCGCAGCCTTCATTGGCAACATCACCGGTGGTGCAGTCGCAAGCGTCGGAGCCTCAGCGGTGGTACTTTCCTGAGAACCTGTTGTCACTGGATTGGCCGTCGAATCCTGACCAATCAAAGAAGTTACCCAAGTGGTCAACGCGGCCATGAGAACCACGAAGAAGATGACAGAGATACCAATGATGATGGCAGAAGAACTGGAATAGTTCCGGGCGCCGAAGCCCGCGGTTTCCTCAGGGATGTCCTCACGTGCCAGGGGTTCTTCAGTGACTGGCAGTGCCTCAATTGGCTCCTGCTCCTCTTCCTCATCGGTCTCCAGTGGTGCGTAAGCACGAAGGCCAGCGGCGATATCTTCGAGGGACTTGTCAGAATCCTTAGCCGCAAGTTCTTCAAGGACTTGTGGGGTTGGCAAGGTGGCATCGACAAGCAAGCGAAGTGCTGAAGACAGTGACTTACGGTCGGTCTCTTCCGTGGCCTCATTGAGCACCGCCGGGAAAGCCAGTACAGCGACACCATCGGTGGAAATGCGGATGCGTGAACGGTTATCAATACCCACGGCCAAGCCCTGGGTGTGCGCGGTGGTGGAATCTTCCATCAGCGGAGCTAGTGCGCGCGCCACAGCATGTGGATCCAAGCTGCCAGATTCGGCCACGGTTGCAAGGTCTGAGCCCTCCACCCAGTCAGCTACAACTAAGCAACCGGAACGGTAGCCCAGGATTTCCACGCGCGTTGGCATGGTGTCCAAGTTGAGCTCAGCGAGCTTGCGGGTATTGCGGGAGACCAGCGCCGAACGACGCGCGGCCTCAGCTGGTGGTGCTGGCGCTAGTGGTGCCTGGGAAGTAGTGTCCACGAACGTCAATGCCACTGTACGGCCTGTGTCTTGCTCACGGGCCTGCCAGAAGCGCGCGCCCGGCACGGAACCGCAGTCACTCAGTAGACGGAAACGACCATCAGAAACTGGTGCGCCTGGAACCAAGCGTGGGCCACGGACGATACCCGCGGACATCGGTGGTGGCACCGGTGAAGAGTTAAACGCGTCCAGGCCGTAGATTGGCTGGATTTCTGCAACCTCTGGCGCTTCGACGTTGATGCCGTCTTCGGTGCGCACGCGGATGACGCGGCTGACACCAGGAATGCGCTGCAGCGCACGGCCCAGGTTGACCACCTCAGGCAGGTTAGAACGGCCAAGAACTATGCCGGTGACGGCTACGAACACGACGCCAATGACAGCGATCATCACTAGATAAGCCACGGTTGGCGCTGGATCTGGCAGCAGCATGTTCATGACCCACATCAACAATGTAGCCGGGATTAAACCAACCACAGACGCGCCCACGGCCCAGTAGGTGGTGGCCATGACTTCTTTGCCACCCAGGTTGCCCAGCTTGCGGCGCAGCAAGAAAGCACCAATAACGGCACCAGCGATAAAGCCGAAACCATTGGAAGCAGCGAGCAGAATAACCACACGTTCCGGCGAGCCTGCTACGAGCGGCGACAGCATGGTCAGCACAACCTTGGTGAAGATGGTGCCGGCAATGATGTAGGTAGGAATCCAGGCCTCTTCACGCGCGTAGAACACGCGCAAGTGCAGCAGTACCAAGGCATAGGGGATCAGGGTGAACGCGGAGAAGGACAGCGTAAGGCCGAGCAGTTCAGCATTCTCAGCGGAGAACTCGTTGTACTGGAACAGACCGCGCGCGATAGGAACACCGAAAGCGGTCATGAAAATGACGATTGGAATCAGCGCAATAAACGTCAGCTTGGTGCCCAACGTCAGGTCACGCACCACAGCTTTGACGTCACCGTCTGCGGCATTGCGCGACAGGCGCGGCATAATCGCCGTGAGCAAGGTGACGCCGATGATGCCATAAGGCACCTGCAGTAACAGCCATGCCTGCTGGTACGTAAACGGTGCGGCTTCATCAGCCAAAGCACCAATACGTGAGGTGACAACGTAGCCGAACTGCGAGATTGCCACGTAAGCGACAATGGCTACGGCCATGCTGCCGAACTGCTTCAAACGTGCATCCACGCCCCACAGCGGCTTGAGGTTGATGCCGGCCTTTTTGATAAACGGCAGCAAGATTGCACACTGCACAATTACACCGAGGGTGGTGCCCACGCCGAGCAACAGCACATGCGGGTCTACAACTGGTGAAGGTTCCGCCGGATGAAGCTGGCCGGGAACAAACTGGTAGGCAAGCAAAACCGCGATGGAAATGAAGTTGTTGATCACCGGCGCCCAGGCGGCGGGGCCAAAGATGTGCTTGGTATTGAGCACCGCTTGGAACAGCGCGAACAGGCCGTAGAAGAAGATTTGTGGCAGCAGCAGATAGGCAAAACTGGTGGCCTGAGTGGTGTTGACTTGGCCGGTTTCGGGCAGCATCATTTCTGTCAGCTGCGGCGCGAAGATAATAGATAGTAACGTAATACCGCCCAGTAGGGTCACTGCCAGGGTGAACAGTCTTCGTACGAAGGCTTCGCCGTGGTCAGCGTCTTCCTTTTCAGCGCGCACCAGCACCGGTACCACCAGTGAGGTCAGCACGGCGCCCAGCACGATTTCCGTAATCAGGTTCGGCAACTGGTTGGCGGTAGTAAACGCTGACGCTATGGCCGCACCCAAAGAGGAGCCGATCAGCACGTTGCGGATAAAGCCCGTGATGCGCGAGAGCAACGTCGCTACAGCCATGGAGCCCGTTGCGCGCACAACGTCGCGGTCGCTGGCGTTCTCCGCCTGGGCTGACTTTAACGTGGACTTGTCTTCCACCGCCGGTGGCACCGGCACAGGCTTCTTCAGCGCCGGCACGGGTGCCGGCGGAGAAGGTTTCACAATGCGCTGGCGTAAGCCAACAGAGCCAGCACCAGATTCGGCGCCGTTGGAAGCCTCGCTTTCCGATGCTTCCTGCTCCGCCTGAGAAGCATCCTCAAGGCCGGGTTCAGGTACAACCTCGGGCCGGGGGATAGGCCGGCTGTCGAGCTGGCCGTTGAGGGCTGGCAAATCAGCAGCCGCTGCCGCAGTGGCGGCTGCCTGCTCCTCATTGAGAGAAGGGCTGACAGGATTCGACGGAGAAACAGGTTGATCCTGCTTCTCCGTCGAGCTCAGAGATTTAGGTTTGTCGTCCACGTTTCTTCTTCCGACTAGTCTTCACTACCAAAGCGAAGACAAAGACCAATGCAGCAGCGATGGCTGCGCCATAGATGTTCACGATACCGCCTCGCGTCTGCACAGCAATGTTGACAGGCTCAGATATCGTTGCGCCGTCTTCGGTGGCAAGCCACATAGAAATATTTGTTCGCTCCTGCCTCTCCGGCATGGAAGCAGTCAGTGACACCGTAATCGAACCCTCCGCTGGAATGACAATGTCATCAGATGTGTTGAGCCGAACTGCATCGATGCTGTCATATTCCAGCTTGGCGCGCACCGGCAATGGTAGCGAGTTTTCCGCCACTACCAGCAACGGTGATGCATCTGAGGTGCGCGTGTACACATTGCCCGGTGGGATCAAGGTCACTGCATCACGTAAAGTGCGTAGCACCACGTTATCTTCTTGCAGGCGATGATTAGCGGTCTCTGTTGCCTCATCGTGGCTATGCAACGACACCCGGTCGGTCATCGACAACGCCGCCAAAAGATCCCGGCGCAGCGGAAGTGTGAAGCCATAACGCGTCATGGCGATGTCTTCACTGTTTTCCATCATCAACGTTAGCTCATCCGTGTAGCGGGCCTGCTGCGCGATGCGCTGGACCTCTGGGTCTGTAAACGCCGTCGGATCAGACAACATTTGCTCGCCCCTATTATCCAGCGGCAAGCCTGGCTCCTGATCGGTGGTTTCCAATTCGACGTCTGTAATCGGGCGCAGCTGCGGAAGCTTATCCACCGCATCCAGCACTGCCTCAGCTGTCGACGGCTCCAGATAGTTCGGCAGCTTAATCACGGTCGGGCTGGCTTCAGCGCGGTTGCTGCCCGTGCTTCCGGTGTCGCTGTCAGCATCATCTTGTTTGCTGTCACCCGCGCCGTTGGACAGGAAGACTGCAGCGGCGGCGGTGAGATCGCGGGCATGTATGGAATCGGTGTTGAAGTCATATCGCAACCACGGGTCGGTATAGGCCGTGGTCTGTGGCTTTCTACCGGTTTGGGCTAGCAGCGCCGCTTGGTTGGCATCGAAAGTCGCGGCATTGCCTTCCCAACCGGTGTTATCCGCCAAAAGTAAAGGCATCTCCGACTCGGATGTCTGATCGGAGTAACCCGAAGCCGGCACCACAATGTCAGAGGCGACCTCTTTGCCCGTAATGCTGCGGATGGTTTCCGCACCACGCTCAATGGCCTCTACCTCGAGCCAATTATTGCTCACGCGCGAGACCGCATTCGGATCACTGTTTGCCCATGGCATAGCGATGATGCAATCCAGATCAGAAACCCGCTCTACCCACCGCTCTGCGTCCTCAGCACCTGTGCCAGGCACGCCCGAGTCATAATCATTGCCGCGGAACCAGGAATCACGCAGACGCTTACGTTCCTTCACAATCGGCGGATGCTCCGCCGCCACGTTGTAGCCCGCGCTCATGCGCTCCACAGTGTCCAACAACGCCGGATCCAGCGCCACGCACGCGCCCTCGCCCAGATTATGGCCTTCGTACACGTCTAAGAGGCGGTCCAACCGGCCACCATCGGCAAGCTGCTCTGCCAACGACTCATCGCTGAGCACCAGCGGGTTATCGCCAACCTCACCCGGGGCAATATTTGTTTGCGCGGTGATCGGATAAACCAACGTCGAGGCCGTAGCCGCCCCACTGTCTTCCGGCATCTGGCCATTGGCCTCGGTTACGGTGAGCAAAAAGCGATCATCGGCAAGAGCAACCGGTTCCCCATTCACCGTGCCCGTCAATGACAACATGATGGGATAAAATCCCGGCTTATCAATCGCCAACGTCGCCGAATCATCCAAACTCGTGGCGATATCAATATCCCCAGTGGTCTCCTCCCCCGGTGCCAAAGAATCCGGGAACAAGGTTGCGCCATAAAACGGGAAGTCGCCGTGCGCGAGCTGCTGCTGCGCTTGCTCTGCATCCGTGACCTCTACGCCGCGGCGTGCAGTGACCTGCACATTCTCGATCGCGTCTTCCGTGCTGTTGGTAATTTTTAGGCCAACATTGAAGCGATCATTCACGCTCACACTGCCTGGATTACCAGTTAGCTCAAAGCCCACCCGATCGGTACGACGGCTGGAATTGGCCTCCCAACCAGGATGCTGTGCTTCCTCGGCCTCTTGAGCAGATGCTTCTTGCGCCGCTGCCTCCTGGGCTTGTGCTGCCGGAGTCAACACTGCTTGCGCACCAAAAGCTAGCGGCACCGTGAGCGCTGCGGCGGCAGTAATACTTGCCGTGCGCATCATCCGGGGCCGCCACGCGGACTGCTTGAATGTCACCGCGGGGTTGCCTTTCCTGCCGCGGCTTCCTTTCGTGCGAGATCGGGAAGCTGATCATGAGCAATACGTGCTAGCTTGCGTTCATCTGCATAGGCCAAATGTTCAATCAGCGTGGCCACTGGAATCCAAGACACTTCCGTAACCTCTGGATCTTCATCATTCAAAATGCCGTCAACAAAGCGCAGCAAGAAATGATGGACAGTCTTGTGAATACGTACGCCATCAGAAACAAACCAGTAATCAATAACGCCCAGTTCGGAGAACACCTCACCGTGAATGCCGGTCTCTTCCCACACCTCACGCTGCGCGGTCAGATCCTTGGGCTCACCGTTTTCAACGTGGCCCTTCGGCATGGACCACAGCAGGCGGCCACGGCGATCAAGCCTGCCGATGAGGGCCACATAGATGCGGGTCAGATCCACTTCCCCGTCTTCGCCCACTGCTTCAGCTAATCCGGACACAACCAAGCCACCCGCTGAGGTTTCATCGCGGGTTACCATCTTATTTGTCGAGCGCGTCTGGCGTTGCGGCCGTTGCGCTGGGCGGCGTTTGCGCCGCTTCCGGTTAGCGTGGTTAGTCATCCCTGCTTATCGTAGTAGACTCCAAGGCGTGGATTTACAGGACACTCAGCTAATGGGGCTTCTCGCCCGTGCAGACTCGACCGTTGCAGGCTTAAGTGATCTTTTATCCGGATTAATATCTGAATTTTCGCACCGTGGACACTCCCTTTACTTAGTAGGCGGCTCCGTTCGTGATGCCCTCTTGGGACGTTTGGGCAATGACCTGGATTTCACCACTGATGCTCGGCCCGAGGTAGTTCATGAGATCTTGGACGGCTGGGCTGAAACTACGTGGGATACCGGCATTGAATTCGGCACGGTCTCTGCGGTGTATAAGGGCCAGCAGATTGAAATCACTACCTTCCGCGCTGATCTTTATGACGGGGATAGCCGTAACCCGGAGGTCACGTTTGGCAATACGCTTGACGATGATTTGATTCGCCGCGACTTCAAAGTCAACGCGATGGCCATCGAGCTGCGTGCTGATGGCACCCGTGAATTTTTCGATCCGATGGAAGGCTTAAAAGATTTACGGGCCGGGATCATGGACACCCCGGACGCCCCAGAGCTTTCTTTCCGCGATGACCCACTGCGCATGCTGCGCGCCGCACGCTTTGTCTCCCAGCTGCAATTTAGTGTGAGCGACCGCGTGCGCAAAGCCATGACAGATATGGCAGAAGAGATCCGCCGCATCACTGTTGAGCGCATCCAGGTAGAGATGGACAAGATGATCCTCGGTGCGGCGCCGTGGGATGGCATCGACCTGCTGGTGGAGACCGGCCTGGCGCAGATCATCTTCCCCGAAATCCCTGCGATGGCCATGGAGCCGGATGAGCACGCGCAGCATAAGGATGTCTATGCGCACTCGCTCACGGTTCTTCGCCAAGCGATGGAACAAGAAGAAGACGGCCCCGATCTGGTATTGCGGTGGGCCGCGCTGCTGCATGACATCGGCAAGCCTGATACCCGGGATGTTACTGACGGCAAGGTTAGCTTCCACCAGCATGAGATCGTCGGTGCCAAATTAGCTCGCCGGCGCCTGCGTCAGCTGAAGTACCCAAAAGCTACTATTTCGGAGATCTCCGAGCTAGTGCGCTTGCACATGCGTTTCCATGGCTTTGGTGAAGGTCAGTGGACGGATTCTGCGGTACGTCGCTACGTCAACGATGCCGGTGAATTGCTCCCGCGGCTCCACAAGCTAGTGCGCGCGGACTGCACCACGCGCAACGAACGTAAGGCGCGGCGCCTGCAACGCACCTATGATCATTTAGTAGAACGCATTGCCGAGATTCAAGAAAAAGAAGGCATCGCTGCAGTCCGTCCAGATTTGGACGGCAATGAGATCATGGAAATCCTCGATCTCAAGCCTGGCCCCGAAGTTGGTCAAGCCTGGGCGTTTATGAAAGATTTGCGACTCGAGGTCGGCCCGCTGTCGCGGGACGAAGCTATTGCGGAGTTGCTGAAATGGTGGGAGTCTAAGAAATGATGTACGCCGATAGATTATTCAACGCCTTAGAGCGCAACGAGCCGGGCCCTGGCCAACTGCTGGTCTCTGCGCCCGGCACGATGTCCCCGCACTTTAACCGCACCGTTTTGCTCGTCGTTGAGCACACCGATTCTATGAGTTTCGGCGTGGACCTGACTTCCCGCAGCGAGGTCGCGGTATTTAACGTGCTTCCGGACTGGCTGCCGGTCATCGCTAAGCCGCAAGCTCTTTATATCGGTGGTCCACTCAACCAGCAATCCGTAGTCGGATTGGCCATGACCAAGACGGGCGTGAATATAGATGCTCAACCGCATCTCAACCGCCTTGCGCCTCGCCTTGCGCACGTGGATATGCGCACTGATCCGGAAGAGCTCGCCAACTACGTCGACGGTGTGCGCCTTTTTGCAGGCTACGCGGAATGGGGTCCGGGACAGCTTAACGATGAGATTGATCGCGGCGACTGGTTTGTCACCCCTGCCCTGCCACAAGACGTAATTACGCCGGGTTCGGCGGACCTGTGGGGCGATGTCATGCGCCGCCAAGACATGCCGCTTCCGCTCTATGCCACCTTCCCGGAAGATCTCGAGGTCAACTAGCCCTCAACGCCCGCCCTTTTCTGCTGGAAAACGGCACGTCAGCGCACGGAATCCCGAGGTGAATTCTGCGGTGAATTCCGGTGCGCTGAATTAGTTTTGCGCTGATAAGGTATCTGCATGCACGTTGAGGAGATAAAGAAGGGAATCAAGGATTCCTGGGCGGTGGGCATCGGCCTAGTTCCGCTGGGCCTAGCTTTTGGCCTGTTGATGGTCCAAACTGGTTTTGACTGGTGGTGGACCCCAATTTTTCCATCGTGGTGTATGCCGGATCGATGGAATTTTTGGCCATTCCCATGGTGCTGCAAGGAACAAGCGTTGCGGCGTCTGTGATTACCGGCTTCATGGTGAACTTCCGCCACCTCTTTTATGGGCTCACATTCCCGCGTCACCGCGTGCACTCCGCTGCCGGCAAGATGTACTCCACCTATGCTTTAACGGATGAATCATATGCCATCGTCTCGTCTATGCCGCGCGATGTGCAGCTATCCGGACCTCGTATCGTTGCCATTCAGCTGTTGTGCCAATTCTCATGGGTTGCCGGCGGTATGGTCGGCGCCCTTGCTGGGCAAGTGATCCCGCCGAATGTAGAGGGTTTGGAATTTGCGCTCGTCGCGCTCTTTGTCGTGCTGACGATGGACTCTTTCAAGAACAATCCGGATTACTCCCTGCCACTGACCGCCGTGGTTTTGGCATTATCGCCGCGATCAACTTTCCCAACCAGATCTTGATGGTGGCGCTGACGGCCTACCTCGCGGTACTGCTGCTGCGCTTCTATTCGCCACAGATCGATGAAAAAATGGAATGGCGAAGGGGGTCGAAGGATGCCTAATGGTGTTGATTTAGGGATGATCCTCGCGGTCATCAGCCCTCTGTTTATCGTGACGGTCGCCCTGCGCGCTCTTCCCTTTAACTTGCTGCGTTATCTCAAAAACAGTGAGTTTATGACCGTCTTGGGTCGCACCATGCCCGTGGGAGTAATGACGGTACTGGTGGTTTACACCTGGTACGGGCAGCGTGAGTCTCCCGGTGGTTTCGTGGCGGTGGCCATCGCAGTGGCTGCTACTTATCTGTTGCACAAGTGGCGCCGCGATGTTGGTTTATCCATTTTGGGCGGAACTATTACCTATATGTTGTTGGTCAACCTGGTCTTCTGAATAATGCCCCTGCAAAGTTTCACGTGAAACCTTGCAGAGGCATTCTGTTGCTTTGAGGGCGACGCTTTCGTGTCGTGCTTACAGGCGTGGGAAAAGCGCCTGCGCTTCCGACCACAAACCTTCGAATTCCTGCGAATCGATGTAAGTCGCTTCAATATCTGGGAATTGGTCATAGGTTTCCGGGTGTGGAACCTGCTTGGTGGGCATATCAATGTTGCCTTCACGTGCATCGCCAGCTGCTGCGCCCACGATGGAATTATTGGGGTTCAAAGCAATCAAGCGCAACATCTCGCACACTTGGCTATTGAGCTCCTTGAGCTCGGCGATGTGGATGGCCATGCCTGCGCCGGGAATCGACAAGGTGGTGCGTACATAGTGAATGGTGTCCATGGTCTGACAGTCTATCTAAGCCGCTGGCTCGGTTTCTTCCTTGCCATAGTGCGCGGCGAGCCATGAGCAGATCATCAACTGAATTTGGTGGTAAATCATCAGTGGCAAAATCAGCAGACCTAGTGCGGCGCCCGAGCCAAACATGACCGATGCCATGGGCAAGCCTGTTGCTAGAGACTTCTTGGAACCACAAAACTCCGCCGCGATGGTATCGCCCCGATTAAAGCCTAAGCGCTTGCTGATTACGCGGGTAAGAAAGAGCATGAAGCAGACCAGCACGGCGGAGAAGACAACGAGGAAGATAACTTCTCCGACAGAGATTTGCCCCCACACTCCGGAGACCACGCCCGAGGAAAAGGCTGAGTAGACGACCATGGCAATGGAGCCGCGGTCGACTACTTTGGTGGCTTTATTCGCTGCGAAATTCTTCACCCACGGGCGCACGAGCTGGCCCAAGATAAACGGTGCGAGAAGTTGAAGCGCAATCTCGCCGAAGACCGAGGCATCGATGTGAATTCCGCCGGCGGAATTCATCAAGAGCATCACCAGCACTGGGGTGGCGATAACGCCGACGAGGTTGGAAGCAGATGCCGCCACGATGGCTCCGGCTACATTGCCGCGACCTATGGAAGTAAAAGCCACCGAGGACTGCACGGTTGAAGGAACCAGGGTGAGGAATAAAATACCTAGGTACATCTCATCGGTAATAAATAACGTCAGTGGCCGCAGGGCTAGTCCGACGATGGGAAAGAGCACGAAAGTAAACATCAAGATGGTCAGATGCAGCTTCCAGTGCTTTAGGCCATTGAGCGCTTCTTGCGTGGATAAACGTGCCCCATAGAGAAAGAACAACACCGCGATCGCGATACTGACCAGTGTTGAAAACACTTCGGCGAACTGCCCCCGGGCCGGGAAGATAATGGCGATGATGACCGCCGAGACAATCAAAACAATAAGTGGGTCGACCTTTTTCAAGCGCTCAAGCATGAGTGTTAGCTTACGCAGTGCACTCGCTTGGGGCGAGAATTAAGGACAAGGGGCAATACATTTGCCCCTTGTCCAGTCTGTTTATCGTTCACAGAATCTGCCGTGGTGTCTAGGCTGCTGCGACTTGTTGTGTTTCACGTGGAACTGGATTCTCGCTCGTCACTTCTGGCTTCAGCACTGGGCGCAGAAGCAGCATCGCGATGCCAATGACGAGCAGGACACTAGCCTCGTGGACCAGCATGCCAATGGACATGGTCACGCCACCCAGGAGCACGCCTGCTAGCAGAACTGCGACGGTTGCCAGCGCGATGCCGATGTTGAGCGTCATGGTTCGCACGGTGCGTTGAGCCAGGTGTAGCGCATAGGGCAAGCGTGGTAGCTTATCTGCCATCAGCGCGATATCCGCGGTTTCAATAGCGGCGGGTGAGCCTGCCGCGCCCATGGCGACACCGATGTCTGCTTGGGCCAGGGCTGGCGTGTCATTGACGCCATCACCGACCATGGCCACGACGTGGCCGCGGCTTTGTAGTTCCTTGACCAAGTCCAGCTTGTCTTCCGGCATCATCTCGGCGTGGACTTCATCCACACCTAATTCGCGGGCAACGTTTTCGGCAACGCGCTGGGCGTCACCAGTTGCCATGACAACCTTGATGCCATTGTCATGTAAGGACTTCACGGCGGCAGGTGCATCACTGCGGATGGTATCGGCAACTGCGACCAAGCCAATGGCACGGCCATCGACGCCGACGTACATGGCGGTCTTGCCCTGAGCATTTAACTCCAGGACGCGATCCTCGTTAGGGGTTTTATCGAGAAGCTCTGCGGAGCCAACTGCGACTGCGTGTCCATCAACTTCAGCCCTAATCCCCTTACCCATCACTGGTTGTGCGCTTTCTACGAGTTCCACCTCTAGACCGCGGGTCTTGGCTCCGCGGATGATGGCATCGGCAAGCGGGTGCTCGGAGGCGGTTTCCGCGCGCGCAGCAAGCTGCAGAACCTCGTTGGCGGTATAAGCAGGGTCGAGTACTTCGACGTCAGTAAGTTCTGGTTGTCCATTGGTTAAGGTGCCAGTCTTATCGACGACAACGGCGTCCACCTTCGCGGAGGCCTCCAGGTATTCCCCACCCTTGATGAGTACGCCATCTTTCGCCGAGCGACCAATGCCGGCGACGATGGAGACTGGAATGGAGATAACCAGAGCACCTGGACATGCGATAACCAGCAAGGTCAGTGCCAGTTCTAAGTTTTGGGTGATGAGGCCGACCGCTAACGCCGCGATCATGACACCCGGGGTGTACCACTTGGAAAAGCGCTCTAAAAATGTCTGCGTCTTTGCCTTATCGTCCTGCGCGTCTTCGACGCGGTGGATGATTTTCGCCAAGGTGGAGTCTGATCCCACCGCTGTTGCCTCGACGCGGAGTACGCCACTGAGTAGCCAGGTTCCCGCGAAAACTTCAGCACCTTCAGATTTTTCCGCGGGAACGGACTCACCAGTAATGCTGGCTTCGTCCACTCCCCCGAATCCGGATATCACCCGGCCATCCACGGGGATTTGTTCGCCATTGCGAACCAGAACCTTTTCCCCGGGCATTAACTCCCAAACTTCTACCGTTTCGGTAGAGCCATCGTCGTGCAGTTTCGTTGCCGTTTCCGGCGCGGAATCTACCAAGTCGCTCAAGGCCTTGCGGGTGCGATTCATCGTGGCCTTTTCCAAAGCCTTACCCAAGGCGAAGAGGAATGTGACGGCTGCGGATTCCCAGTAGTTGTTGACAAACAGTGCGCCGATGGCGGCGACGACAACCAAGAGATCGATCGAGACCATCTTAATCCGTAGTGCCTGGATCGCGGAGATAGCAATATTCCAACCTGCTACAACTGCAGCAGCAATCATCAGAGCATCTGCGATTAATGATTCTGCGGGGCTTAACCAGGACAGCGCAATCAGCAGCGCTGATACGCCAACCACTCCCCACGTCTTCCACGTTTTCATTGTTCTCAAGTTCCTTCCCTCACTGGTGTTGTGATGTCACCTTTAACGTTATGGCGAAGGCAGTTGGGGTTCCTTGATCCAGATCAATGTTCGCGATACTGCTTTTCGTTGGTATGCGCACCGCAAGTACAAAAAGCCTGTTCCTGATGATGGTCAGGAACAGGCTGTGCAATGAGCGGTCAGTAATTGCGGTTTCTCCGCTTACTGCCCGGTGGTTGCTTAGATAGCGGATGGCTTAGCCGTGTATCCGACTTCCGCCACGGCGTCGACGAGGTCGCGGACACTCGCCTTTTCGGGGTCGTGTTCCACAAGGATGCGGCCCGAGGAGAACTTCACCTCTGCAGACTCCACACCATCGAGGCTGCGTAGCTTATTCTCGATTTTCGCGATGCAGCTTGGGCAGGTGAATTCATCAGAGCGCAGGGTGGTCTTCTTCAATGCGGTTGGGGTGGTCATGGCTTCTCAGCTTCCTTTCACTTCTCTTCGTGCTTGCAATTACTACGTTAGGACGAAGTAAGGAAAGGTTCTTTGACGCAGATCAAAGAGCGTAGAACTTGTTATTCACCATCGACAATGCGCTCTAATGCTTGGGCATCGATGATGGACACCCACTCCCGTCCAGAGTCGATGAGTCCATCTTTTTTCATTTGCGACATGGCCCGCGAGGTGGACTCGAGCGTTGTCCCAGCCATCCCGGCGATATCGTCGCGTCGAAGGCGTACTTGCAGCAAGCTGCTGCCGTCTGGGCGCAAGTCCCCCAATTTGGCATCGAGCCTAAGCAGAACGGTAGCTACGCGCTGCACAACGGTCTTGGCGCTTTGATTGACATCTCTATCTCGTGCTTGCGCTAAGCGCGTGTGTTGCATCTGGACAATTGCTACTGCCAAAGCCGGGTGCTTAGCGATGACTTCTGCGAGACGGTCTGCTGGTAGGTACAACGCACAGGTAGTTTCCATTGCCCATGCTGAATCCACCGCATACGAAGGATTCGTCTCTAGCGGTCCAATGATATCTGGCTCTTCCGTTTTTAGAGTGCGTTGATTTTGTGGGTGAGCTGTCCGGAGTGGATGAGGCATCGAAGGATGTAGTGGGTGAGGTTGCGGAATCCAAGCGCGATTCCGCGGAGGTGTTCTAGGCGTCCATTGATGGCTTCGACTGGTCCGTTGGAGACTCCTACGTCGAAAAATGCCAAGACATCACTTAGGCGTTTATCTAGACTGCGGCCAAGTTGTGCAAGTTCTTTATTCGTGGACGGAAGTTTGCATAGCGCGTTGATGATATCGCGCATTTGCGCTTTGGCCTTGCGTTTATCACTCATCTGATAGCAGTCAATAATGCCCTGATACGCAAGCCACGCCATCTTCAATGTCCCATAGTCTTTGTCATAAGCCCAGAGCTCATCCAGGCGGGCTTGCTGCTTGTCTGTTAGCCATTTCTGCGTGGTCAACAAGGTTTTCCGGTTCTTGTACAACGGGTCGTGTGTGAGTCCGCGGCGCTGGTATTTCTCCCGCTGGAGTCGTTGCCGGCAGGCGGTGAGCTTATCGCCAGCTAAACGCACAACATGGAACGGATCCATAACCCGCCTGGCGTTGGGCACAAGTTCTTTGCTGGCCGTGGCATAGCCCTGGAATCCGTCCATGGCGACGATGCGTACCTGACGGCGAAACTCGGGTGTTCGTGCAGCAAGCCAGGTACGCAACGCATCAGCACTGCGGCCTTCGACCACACCCAATAAACGTGCTGGGCGCTTGGTGTTGTGGTGATGGTCAGTCATGTCCACAATCACGGTGACAAAGCCTGCACCATAAGCGTTGCGATTGTGAGACCATTTATGTTCGTCCACGCCGATGACCTGTACATTATCCAGGTGGGTCGGGTCGTTGTAGATCAGTTCATGACACATGTCCAGCGCTAGCTGGCAGGTGAGATCCCATCCGATTCCGAGGGCTTTCGCAGTAGCGGAAATGCTCATCCGGTCAATGGCTAGGCGTTGTAGTATCCAGCGGGTGACCCGGTGGGTGACTTTCTTACCTGGATCTGCACATGCCAGTTGTGCTTGGAAGTACTTGACTGCGCAGTTGTCATTGGTGCAGCGATAGCGTGGCAGGCGGATGCGTAGCTTGGTGGGGAAACCAACAATCGGCAGATCAATGAGAGTGCGATAGGCATGATCCCGAAACTGCCCCGACATAGCGCAGCTACTGCACGAATCGGCAAAAGCGGTAGCGGTGGCTTCGATGAACGTGAAATCTCCTGCGTCCATGGCACCTGTAATGGCTAGGCCAAGTTCGGCGGTGCGGCAGATGGTGTCAGCGACGACATTGCTAGTAGAATCCACGAGTAAGAGCCCCTTGTTGGTAAGTGGATAGATTCGACACCTAAACCATTACCGACAAGAGGCTCGTTTACTTATCTGCCACACCCACAATGCACTCTAAAAACGGAAGAGCCTGATATCTCCTGGCGAGGCAATGTCGACGGTGATCTCACGGCCATCGATAGTATCGCGCACTACCCGTACTCGACCTGCCACAACGAGATAAGAACCCGATACCTTCTGCCCTGCCAGCATGAGCGGATCACCCTCCGACCACGCCCACGACGTGACGAAGGAATCCAGATCTAGATGTTCTTCGGGCTTGAGTTCACGTGTAAGCGGTGAACGCGCCATGGCATCCAGACGGACGTCTAAAGAACAAGAATGCGGACGCGCACAATTGGGACGGACAGGGTTAGCGGACATGATTTCATTTTACCTGGTCTCCAGGAGTATTTTCCGCTGTAGGCTAGTCGACGCGGTTTAGCTTTCGATGAGCTCTACGCTGAGATCGCGGGATGGGATTCCGTCGTCTTCCCCGCGGTCATGCTCTAACTCAACATTTCCGAGAACGGTGTCCTCATCTTCCCCGGCCTCGATGCCCCAAGTCTGGATTTCATCCCACGATGCCCCACCGAAGTCATACTCTCCGAATGCAGTTCCAACATCGGTCAGGATGGTTTCAAAGTGCTGATCAAGATCGTCATTGCCCTGGACTTCAACGTCTACGGAATCATCATCGATATCGACGTCGTAGATGATGGCGCCTTCGGTCTTGGTGCAGTCATCATCGTCATCGCACTGGTACCCCATGCCTTCTAGTTCACTCTTGAGAGCGGATTCATCGAATCGACCGGAGCTCAATGCAGTGGTGGTGGTTGTTTCAGAGCTGGTCTCAGAAGTTTCCGCTGAGGTCTCCTCCGTGGTTTCCGGAGACTCCTGGGTGGCGGTTTGGGTCATGGCGCCATTGTCCGTGCTGTCGTCATTAGACGCTTCCGTAGAACAGGAAGCTAACGCAAGGGCGGAAACGGCGAGTGCGGTAATAGCTACGGACTTATTCATGTCTCCATCGTCCCTTACTCAGCGGTAGATATCTTCCTTATTGGCTACTTGGACAGGAGATTGGCAGAAACCTTTATATTGTTACGCAGTTAACTCTTTTGCTCGCTAACCCCGCTGCTCTAAGCTGTGGAGGTTGGGGCTGTTGTTGTTACAGTCTTCTCGTGTAAAATAACAACGTAGTAATCCAGCGCCCGCCGGGAGCGCAGTCACACGTGGCGTGCATTCCGCAGAGAATTTCTACTCGACGACTCCTCGGACCATCCATAGATGTTCTTTAGAATAGGACAGTTACTCCTTGGACGAATTTGAGTATAGAACGCATTAATGGTTGAGTAATCCCATTAAATATAACCCTAAAGATCGGATTGCCAACGAATTCGCGCGTCCTCCCCTATAGTGGGCGGTTTTGTCATGATATGAGTTATTCAATCATGGCTAGAACCTATAGTTAACGTTATGAAATAGCTAAATTTTCTTGGTTTGAAAGGCGGTGGTAGTCCGTGCTCAATAGCGTCACAGTGACGCTATTCGAGCGGGTTAGTACCTCAGCCCTGTTCGCGTGAAAATCAATTTTTCCTGTTGTGAAAGTCTACCGGCTGAGGAATTCGATGCGCTCATACAACAGTGAAATGCCACGCCCGTACTTGGTGTACGCAGCGTGGCATCTTCTTTGGGCCCAATATTGGGATGGCTGTCAGTCAGTGTTAGTACCGGATCGCTACCCGACCGTCGATCTGGCCGTTACGCATTCGCTCAAAGACATCGTTGACATCATCAAGTGAGCATTCAGTAACGGTAGGTTTAATTAAACCGCGAGCAAAGAAGTCCAACGCCTCCGTCATATCTTGTCGAGTGCCTACCAGGGATCCGCGGATAGTTAATCCTCGGAACACGATGTCGAATACAGATGCAGGAAATTCTCCAGGTGGCAGGCCGTTGAAGACGATTGTGCCGCCGCTGCGTGCCATGTCCAGCGCTTGCCCAAAAGCTGCTTCGTGGACTGCTGTAACCAATACGCCATGGGATCCGCCCTCGGTGTATTTCTGCACAGCGGAGCCAGGATCTTCGTCACCCGCGTTGACGGTATATTCAGCACCGAGTCTAGATGCTAGGTCTAGCTTTTCGGTTGCAATATCTACTGCGATAACACGTAGCCCCATCGCTACGGCGTATTGCACAGCAATATGCCCTAAGCCGCCAATGCCGGAAATGACCATAAATTGACCTGGGCGTGCCTCGGACTGCTTGAGGGCTTTATAGACGGTCACCCCAGCGCATAGGATGGGAGCTGCTTCTAGGTAGTCGACTCCCTCTGGGATGCGGGCAGCATAGCGCGTGTCGACCAGCATGTACTCGCCAAAGGAGCCGTTCTGAGTATAGCCTCCATATTCGGCATCGGGACAATGGGTCTCTCGACCTGTAATGCAGAATTCACAAGTGCCACAAGCGGACCATAACCAAGCGTTGCCGACGATGTCTCCAACCTTGACGTCATGCTCCCCAGGGCCAAGTTCGACTACTTCCCCGACACCTTCATGTCCAGGTACAAATGGTGGTTCAGGTTTTACCGGCCAGTCGCCCTCAAGCGCGTGGAGATCCGTATGGCAAATTCCAGAGGTAAGCACTTTAACCAGTGCTTGATTGGGGCCAGGTTGTGGGAGGTCAATCTCTTTGACTGTGACTTCCTGGCCAAATTTTTCAACAACAGCAGCATTAAAAGTTTGGGATTCAGCGGCAGACATCGGGCCACTCCTATCTGACTTTCGGCGTCTTCTTGGTGAAGTTGTGGTTGTCGCGAATTTGATACCCCGGCTGTCGAGGTATCACGCCAACTATAACACAAATGTTATCTGCGTCACTGCGGATTTGAGATTGTATGTGTGTCCTTGTCATTAGTGTGTATACGAAGTGTTGTGATTCCGAGGTCGGGATCAAATTATCCCGATACAAAGTACCGGGATAATTTTTCGAATGTGTTGGGGCGTATTAGACGCCTTCTACATTTTTGACCGCGTTGCGGAGTGCATCCATATCAACTTGTGGAGCTCCTGCAGAAGAACCGCATCCGCCGGAGCCACAGCTGCAGCCACCTTCGGAACTGCAGCCGCCGTTCTCCTCCTGATCTTTAAGCGTGTACAGGTGGGCTGCCCGCGCGCCAAGGTTAGAACCGACCGAGATTGCAACAATTGCGATGAGAACGGTGGCGACGGGGATCAGCCACATCCAGCCCGAGGCGCGGAATGCAACGAGTGCGCCAAAGAGGAAAGAAACGCCAGCGAGGATCCAGACTGGGCCAGCCACGACGTGCGAGCCGTCCCAGGCTTCTTTCGACTTGCGTACATCTGGGATACGCAGACCAAAATACTTGTTTCCCGGTAGTCGGCGGGCGGTAGCTAAACCGCCAAAACCCAGCCAATACACGGCGAAAATCAACATGACAATACCAACAGCGACCATGATGGCCATTCTAATCCCGGATCGGCGAAAATACCCAAACAGTAACTGTCGGAAAGGTTCCGGCGTGGGCTAAAGTTAGTGCCGTGTCGCTTGACAGGTAATACAGCCTGTTAGCGGCGAGCCCCTGTCGAATAGTTGTGAGTAGGTAGATCCCCGCCGCAGCACGTTTAAAGAATTGAAAACAATGTCTAAGTCAAAAGTGACAGACTCACTGTTGTTCAAGATCATCATCGCGATTGTTCTTGGCATTATTGTAAGTCTTTTTGCCCCAGAATGGCTAGGGCGCATTTTCGCGACATTCAATGGGCTGTTCAGCAACTTCCTGAACTTCTTCATTCCGGTCTTGATTTTTGCGCTCATCTCGCCAGCGATTGCTGGTCTAGGAAAAGGTGCCGGAAAGTGGTTGGGATATACCACTGCTATTGCTTATGGTTCGACCATTATTGCCGGCGCCACTGCGCTCATTACCGCAAAGCTGCTCTATCCACTATTGCTTGGTAACCAGTCGCTCGGATTGGATGTATCCGACATCGATGAAGGCTCGTTGACACCTTACTTCGAAGTCGAAATGCCTGCACCTTTTGAGGTTATGACTGCGTTGCTGCTGGCTTTCTGTGTCGGCCTTGCAATGACTGCAGTCACAGCAGAGACCATTTACAACGCTTCGCGCGAGCTGGAAGCTATTGTCATCAAAGTAATCTGGGGATTCGTCATCCCACTATTGCCAATCTATATCTTTGGTATGTTCCTCGGCCTGGGTATGAATGGCAACCTGCTCGATGTGCTTTCTGCCTTTGCGAAGGTGCTAATCCTGTCAGTCGTCATGACCATTGCGTACCTGATCTTGCAATACGTTGTGGCAGGCGCAATTGCCAAGCGCAACCCATTTAAAGCATTGCGCATCATGTTGCCTGCGTACTTTACCGCGTTGGGTACTTCTTCATCTGCAGCTTCCATTCCAGTTACTCACGGGGCCGCACTGAACAACGGGATTTCCAAGCCGATTGCCGGTTTTGTTATTCCTCTGTGCGCGACCATTCACCTATCGGGCTCGATGATCAAGCTGACGTTGTATGGCTTTGCAGTCGTCTACCTGGCTGGACTGAATGTTAGCCTGACGACGGCAGCAGGATTCATTCTGCTGCTGGGCGTAATGATGATTGCCGCACCGGGTGTTCCAGGTGGCGCAGTCATGGTGGCAGTTGGTCTGATGCAAAGCATGATGGGCTTCGACGATTCCATGGTTGCTTTGATGATTGCCGCCTACATCGCGGTCGACTCCTTCGGCACCGCAGCGAATGTAACCGGTGACGGTGCAATCGCCATGATCGTTGACCGCTTTGCTAAGAATAAGATGGTCGACGCTGATGACCCAGAGAACTTCCTGGGTGGAGAAGGCTACGAGGCTGAGTTTATTGAAGGCGTTGATGCTGAAACTGGCTCTGGAAAGCACGCGGAAAAGTAGCTCTTTAGGGTACAGGTCTGATCGAAAATCGGCATAATAAAAGCCTGGTTCCTTCCTCTTGAAAGAGGTAAGAAGGAACCAGGCTTCTTTTTTATTTCTTGGTCGCAGCTTTCATCGCGGAGACGTATTCCGTGATTTCTTTCTTCAGAGCTTCCATGTTGGTAATGACGGCGGGAGAATCCTCTGTTTCACGTGAAACGTAACCGTTGACAATCTTGGTGATTGCTGAGCCGGTAATCGCGCCAGCGGCGCCAGCGGCGATCGCTTCGGCAACGTGCTCTGGCGTAGAAATACCAAAGCCGAGAAGAGCTGGGGCACCGTTATAACGTTGGATATTGGCAACTACCTCGTCGAGGCCAAGAGTTTGGGACTCTTGCTCTGTACCGGTTACTCCATCGCGGGAGACAGCGTAAATGTAGCCCTTAGAGTACTTAGCAACGCCTTCCAGGGTGCGCTCTGAAGCACGGGCCGGAGCGATGAATACTGGAGCTACCCCAGCCTTCTCAGCAGCGGCGGCAAAGGGTGCGCCTTCTCGGACTGGAACATCCGGGATCAGGATGGCATCAGCGCCAGCAGCACCGAATTCCTCGTAGAACTTATCTAGCCCACGGGTAAAGGGAACGTTGCCGTAGATGAGCATGCCGACGGGAGTATCAGGGAACTCTTCGCGGATTTGGCGAACTAGGTTCAGGGAATTATCAACGGTTGCGCCATTGTCCAGAGCGCGGATGTGTGAGCCCTGAATGGTTGGGCCGTCAGCAACTGGGTCGGAGAAAGGAACGCCAAGTTCGAGAACGTCAGCGCCTGCTTCGACGACGGTGCGGATGATTTCCATGCTGTCTTCAGCTGTCGGGTCATTGAGCATGAGGAAAGGGACGAATGCACCTTCGTTCTTCTCATCAAGTGCAGCAAATAGTGCTTCAAAACGGCTAGCGCCATCACGGGTTGTAGTCATGGTTAGTTCTTCTCCTTGATGACAAGCTCAGGGTGTGCTTCGAGAGTCTGGCGAACGTGGTCGATGTCTTTGTCACCGCGACCGGAAAGGGAGACCAGAATGTTGATGTCTTCGTCCTTGCGCTTGAGCGCATAAGCCAGCGCGTGGGAAGATTCGAGTGCTGGAATGATGCCCTCTTGTTGGGAGAGCAGCTGGAAAGCTTCAAGTGCCTCAGCATCGGTAATGCCGACGTACTTCGCGCGACCGGTAGCGTGCAAGTGCGCGTGCTGTGGGCCTACGCCTGGGTAATCCAGTCCGGCGGAGATCGAGTAGGACTCCTCTACTTGGCCGTCGGTATTGCGCATGAGGTAGCTGCGAGCGCCGTGCAAAATACCGATGGTGCCATTGTTGATGGTCGCACCATGCTTGCCGGAGTCGAGGCCTTCTCCGCCGGGCTCAGCGCCGACAAGTTCCACGCCTTCTTCATCAATAAAATCTGCGAACATGCCAATTGCGTTGGAACCGCCACCCACACAAGCGACGACCAAGTCTGGCAGACCGCCGATGCGTTCAAGCATCTGCGCCTTCGCCTCAGTGGAGATGACGCGGTGGAATTCACGCACGATGGTTGGGAATGGGTGCGGGCCGGCGGCGGTACCGAGAAGGTAGTGCGACTCATGGAAGGTGGCGGTCCAGTCCCGCAATGCTTCGTTGACGGCGTCTTTCAAAGTGCCGGAGCCGGTGTCAACGGGTACGACTTTGGCGCCCATCAGTTCCATGCGGAACACGTTTGGTTGTTGGCGCGCAACGTCTTTAGCACCCATGTAGACAACGCATTCAAGGTCTAATAGCGCACATGCAAGAGCTGTCGCGGTGCCGTGCTGTCCGGCGCCGGTCTCCGCGATGATGCGAGTCTTACCCATGCGCTTAGCCAACAGTGCTTGGCCCAAGACCTGGTTGGTCTTGTGGGCACCACCGTGAACAAGGTCCTCGCGTTTGAGGAAGATGCGCGCCTTGCCGCCGAGCTTGTGGACTTCAGTAATCGGGGTTGGACGGCCCAAGTAATCACGCAGGAGGTCTGCGAGTTCCTTTTGGAAAGACTCGTCCTCCATGGCATCGACGAAGGCCTTTTCGAGTTGGTCGAGGGCAGGGATGAGAGATTCTGGGACGAATTGTCCGCCGAATTCGCCGAAGTAGGCCGGAAGGAGTGTCTCTCGGGATTCGTTCGTAGTAGAAGTTTCAGTCATGTCTGATGTTCCTTTAAGCGTGGAAATTTCTAATTGTCGCAAAAGTGCGCGCGATGAGTCCAGTGTCCTTAACGCCCTTGAAGGTCTCCAGTCCGGAATTGAGGTCGAGGCCGAGGGTGCCAACACGAAGAGCTTCTTCGGCATTATCGGGGCCAATTCCGCCTGCGAGGAGCGCGGAGGAAAGAACGGATTCAGGAACAGTGGACCAGTCGAAGCTCGTGCCGGTTCCGCCATCGCCGGAGTCGAGAACAACGCGGTCGACTGCTTTGTCCGCGATAAGCGCCTGGGCAAGAGCGGGGCCGTCGGCATAAGTCATGGAGACAGCGCGCCAGATTTGTAGACCACTCTCCTTCTCTGCGCCGAAGTCCAGGTCTTCATCCTTGGAGGATGCGACGGCGATACCGGAGTCGCGAACTTCTTGTACCACAGCGTGGATGTACTCGAACTCGGCTTCGAAGCTGCCTTGGTACGGCGCGTGCAATTGCAGTGCTTCCACGCCATCGATGGCAGCTAACTCGGCCCAGCCTTCGGTACGGCGGGATACCGCAACGTAGTCCAAATCAGATTCGTGGGCAATAATGTCTTCCGCTGTTTCACGTGAAACATTGCGTGGAGATGCTTCTTCGAAGACCAGTCCGCCGTAGACAGCCCCAGCGGCGCGAGCGGCTTGGGCAGCAGACCAGGTAGTGAGTCCGCAGACCTTGTTGTGGCCATAGACCAGCTCACGGGCGGCGCGGTCAATGTCCGGGGTGGAGGTGAGTTGAGAACCCACCAGGAAACCATTGGAGTGACCGCCAAGAGCGCGCACGGTGGCATTGTTGCGAATGCCGGATTCGGAGACCACAACAGAGCCCTCAGGAAGCAGAGAAGATAGAGTCTTGGAGCGGCTCAGATCGATGCTGAGATCGTGCAGATTACGGTGATTGACGCCGAAGATCTTCGCACCCAAACGGATAGCGCGCTCGACTTCATCGGTGTCAATGACTTCGGTGAGCACGTCCAGGCCGAATCGGTGGGCTTCACTTTGCAGGCGTGTGTACTCTTCATCGTCTAGCACCGAGAGCATCAATAAGATGGCGTCGGCACCGAAGTAGCGTGCGGCATGGATTTGAACTTCATCCACAATGAAATCTTTGCACAGCACAGGCAGGTGCGAGGACAGGGCAACGGTTTGCAGATGGTCATAGTCCCCACCGAAACGCTCAGGCTCACAAAGCACAGAAATACCGGCGGCATAACGCGAGTAAATCCGGGCGATGGCACCTGGCTCATAGTGCTCACGAATCAACCCGAGGGAAGGAGATGAAGACTTGCACTCCATGATGAACGCGTTGGTTGCGCCATGCAGGTTGTCATACAGGGAGCGGGTTGAGCGTGGCAGGTTATCTACATCAACGTGCGCAATTCGCTTAGCGATGCCTTCCAGATGCCCCCGGCGGGTCTCAACAATTCCTTCGAGAACTGTCGGAAGTGGATTCTTATTTGGCATAGTTTGCCTCCTCGTGGCGCTGCAACCAATCTTTCACCGTGGCATCGGCAAGCAAGCCCAAAGCCTTATCCGTGCCCTCTTTGAAGCTGTCTGCATGCCCGGTGAGATAGAACATTGCGCCGGCATTCGTGGCGATGGCATCGCGATGAGCGGCCGGTGCGTCATTGTCGAAGACCTTGCGCAGAGCTGCAGCATTTTCCACACCGTCACCACCAGTGAGGTCAGAAAGCTGGTGGGTGCCCACGCCAAAGTCTTCCGGATTCAGCGTGTATTCCTCAATCTCACCATCACGCAGCTCCCAGATCTGGGTTGGGCCGTGAACGGCAATTTCATCGGTGCCCGCGCCGTGCATAACAATCGCGCGGCCGCGGCCCAGCTCCTTGAAAACCTCGGCGATGGTACGGCCCGATTGTGGATTAGCAACGCCCATGATCTGGAACTCTGGGCGCGCCGGGGAAAGGATGGGGCCGAGTGAGTTGAAGATGGTGGGCACCTTCAGCGCGCGGCGCACTGGCATAACGTGCGCGACGGCAGGGTGGTACGCCGGTGCGTAGAGGAATGTAAAACCTGATTCTTCGAACTGGCGGACGGCGCGGTCAACATCCAAGTCGAGCGGAATGTTGAGTGCCTCCAAGGCGTCGGCGGAGCCGGACTTGGAGGAGACAGAACGGTTGCCGCACTTGATAACTTTTGCGCCGCCAGCGCCGACGAGCAAGGATGCACCGGTGGAAATGTTGATGGTGTTGGTGCCATCACCACCTGTGCCGGCGGAGTCTAGAATGCCCTTGCCGGTGATAGGAAACGGGCGGGAGGCGTTGATGAAGGCCTTTGCCGCGCCAGCCAGGTCCGCGAAGGTTTCACCTCGGGTGCGGATGGTGGCCAACAGTGCGGCGATGTGGATATCGTCATAATCACCGTTGGTCAGTGGGTAGAAGACCTCTTGGGCCTCCTCCACTGTGGGGGCGGGATTGTCCAAGTACTTCGTTAAAGCGTTCAATGGTGCTGCCATGACGGGCTTCCTTTCTAGTTACTAATAGATACTGTAATAAATAGTGTTTAACATGCGGTTAATGGTCTGCTTAGAGCAAGCTTTTTAGCTTTTCGATGCCAATTGCTCCACGCAACGCTCCAACATGATCGGACCCGTTGGGGTAAGCACGGATTCGGGGTGGAACTGCAGACCCAGCGCGAGGCCGTCTTCGGTTTCTGCAGCCATGACGATGTCATCGATGTAGCCCAAAGCGCGCAGTCCCTGAGGCAAGCTGACGCAGCCAAGTGAGTGATACCTAGCGATGGGAACTTGGGTGCCCACATAGTCCGGCTGGTCTGGTTCCACATCAGTGGTCAGCCCCTTGAACACGGGGTGTTGGGTTCCGGCTTCGGTAAGAATCATCGTGTCGGTTGAACCGTGGACCGGACCGCAGGGCGCCACTTCCCCACCGTGGTGCTCCAGCAAGGCTTGGAAACCAAGGCAGATTCCCAGCAGTGGAATCTTGCCCAAGAAGGTGTCGATGAGTTCCATCATGCAGCCGGCTTCGGTCGGGTGACCCGGGCCTGGGGAGAGCACGATCATGTCAGGCTGTTGCGCGAGCACTTCCGTCACTGTGACGGTATTGCGCATGACTACGGTGTCATAGCCGGAGAGGGCATCAACAAGGTTGTAGACGAAAGAATCATGATTATCGAGCAACAAAACCTTCGGCTTGTTTTTAGTCTTGTTGTCAGTCTTGTTTTCTACAGTGCTCATCGGATGACCTCCAGGGTGGCGTTGTTGGCGGCGGCAATCGCGTGCAGTACCGCGTAAGCCTTGTGCAAAGTTTCATCGGCTTCAGATTGTGGGACGGAGTCACGGACAACGCCGGCACCGGCTTGGACAATAGCCGTGTCATTTTTAATGAATGCGGAACGGATAACAATGCAGTTATCCATGGAGCCGTCTCCGCGCAGATACCCCACTGCCCCACCGTAAGAGCCGCGGCGCTTATTCTCGGTGTTGCGGACAAGTTCCATCGCACGTAGCTTCGGTGCACCGGTCAGCGTGCCCATGTTCATGCACGCACGGTAAGCATCAATTGCGTCGAAGTCTGGGTGCAGTTCTGCCACCACCCGGGAGACCAAGTGCATGACGCGGGAGTAGCGGTCTACTTGCAAGAGATCTGCCACGCGACGCGTGCCAGGTACCGCGACGCGGGCGAGGTCATTGCGCGCGAGGTCCACGAGCATGGTGTGCTCGGCAACTTCCTTGGTATCCGTGCGCATATCCAGCTCATTGCGGATGTCTAATTCGTGGGTTGCACCGCGTGGGCGCGTGCCAGCGATTGGGTAAAGCTGTACCTCGCGGGTATCAGCTGAGAACTTCAAATTAGATTCCGGTGAAGCTCCAATTAGTTCATAGTCCGCACCGCGGATATAGAACATGTAAGGAGAAGGATTAGTCTCCCGCAGCTTGCGATATGCCGCGAACGCGTCTGGGCATTCCATGGAAAAAGAGCGCGCCGGGACAACCTGGTAGATATCGCCCTCGTAAATATTCTTCTGCAGGTTCACCACATGCTTGCGGAAGTCCTTGTCCAAGATATCTGCGGTGACGGTGACGGTCTTTTCATTTGCTGCCCCGGAAGTATCAGTGGCATCGGTGGTGTCGGCCGCGGGGGCATCGAAAAGCTCTTGTGCCTTAGCCAGATGCTTATCCAGCCGTGCCTCTAGCTCTGCCGCATCCACATCAACACCGTGAAGAACAATGCTCTGGTTCAGGTGATCCACGTGCAGCAGGGTCTGCGCCACCACGAATTCATAATCCGGGTACTCATTTTCCCCATCACGAACCTCAGGCAGAACCTCAAAAGTATCGAGGTAATCATAAGCAAAACCGCCGCCTAAGAAAGGAAGCATTTCGTGTGAATAACCTGCATCTAACTGCAGTTTACGCAGAACCTCTGCATTCGAAATGGCTTTCAGGCGACGGCGCTCATCAATATCCGTGGAAGGCTCAAATGCGAACTCCCCCGGCGCAACCAGGTAGTCAGCGAGCTGCTCCTCAAGACGGGCCAGCATGGCCTGACCCGCTGGGGTCAGTACCTGGGCGCGGACACGCTGCCCGAGGCACGTGACCTTGAGCGCAGCATCAACCACCGCCAGGCACTGCACGTTTTTCTTAGATTCAATATCGGCTGACTCCAGCAGCATTGAATCATGTGTGGTGGCTAAGGCATCAAATAACGAGGCGGCGTCCGTGGTGTACGGCAGCGCCCGTGATGCAGTAATAAATCCGGTCATAGCTATCTGTCTTTCGCGAATGTGTTGGTTTAGAGATTAAAAATTTTAACCTCGCAGTCCGCGGGTCTATACCGGTTATGTCCCTTAAGACAACGAAAGGCCCGCACACTGCGAGCCTGGTTTTAGGGAAGCTTTAAAGAAGGAAGCTTTAAGTAGGCCCGCGAGTTACGCGCGCCACCACCAAAGATTAACGGTGCTCAAGTTCTTCATGAAAGACACTGTAGCACCACAGTTCAAAAAATGGGATACAGATCCCGAAATTTCATTCTCTATACCCCCGAAGTATTAAGTGGAGTACTAAGTACTGAGCTCAGGACTTAGTACTCCCCACGGCAGTGAAAGGTGTGAAAATGTCGTTGTAGTGCACTTATGCAAGCATAGTACTATGTTGAGTGTTATGTCCTTTCCGGACCGGGTGTTGGGCTGCGATTAGAGAGCCAACAGGGCTATTGCGGTAACGAGCCCATTATTGGCGGCATGGACAAGGAATGATCCCCACAAGCTTCCGAACCACAAGCGCGCAAGAATCAAGGAAGTACCCAAAAACACTATATAGAGCATGATGGCTGGTGAGATGTGGGCGGCGGTGAACGCTACCGTCGTTACTGTCGCTGCAATCCAGGTAGAGAATCGGGCATCAAGCCAGTCCATGAGCACGCGTCGGAAGACAATTTCTTCGAAAAGGGGCGCAAGGATTACCGTGATGACAAAAATCAGGATGCTCGCAACGATGCTGAGGTGGAAGCCGGCCGTCTCGGAGCTTCCGCCGCTCGGGCTTAGGCCCAGTGCAGTGCCGATGAGCATGGCTCTAATGCCGCCAGCTGCAATTGTCGCGGGGATCCACCAAGTTAAGTGCCAAAGTGAACGGGTAGGTCGGGTGAATCCAAACTCTTGCCAACCCCAACCGTAGCGACGCACTAACCCGAAATAGAGAACTCCACCACCAGCAAGGACAAAGCCTAAGAAGGCCCCTAGCGTGATGAGATCCCCGACTGGGCCGCGTGTGCTTTTGGCTAAGAATCCAGCTGCGAATCCACACCCGGCCGCCCCGAGCATCCCTGCTGCAAACATTTGCAAAAGCCCACGCGAGGTGGGCTCCGGTTGGTCGCGGTGTAAAACCGGCATAGCTTATGGTGTCTTGTCTCAAACTTCCCCCTCGTGTGTGGGCCGCGTGGCCGACTGTTGGTTATTTTCCTACCGCGGTAATAGGGAGAGGTTTTATAGTGCACAAGGTGCTGGAGAACGAAGTGCGAGAATCCGGCGCGCATCTTTGATACCCCCAGGTGGGGTTGAGATTAAAAGCACTTACCGACCGTTAAGACAGTTAAAGCGGGTTGTGAATAAAAGAATGACATAGCCATGAGCTGCATGTTATGTGACTTGCATTACGCAAGCCGTGGGTACGGGTAGAAAATCGGATGGAACAAGTTTGCAGAAGAGGTATTGAAACCCCTGCTTAACCGCTATATTTAGAACTACCGTACTGGTTTTGCATAGGGAAGCGATGTGGCGCGTCTATTGGCGGCCGGCGTTTCCTGTGAACTCCCTTCGACACATAAGGAAGCTCTCAACATGAGAATTAATCGAATCTCCAAGCCCTCACGCATGACTTCAGTCATTGCTGCACTGTCTGCGACCGCACTGGTGCTGGTTGGCTGTTCATCGGAAAGCGGCGATGACGCTGCTGGCGATAGCACTGGCGGCGATGGTGACGCAGCGGAAAGCTACTCCATCGGCATCAACCAGCTCGTGCAGCACCCGGCACTGGATGCCAGCGCCGCAGGCTTCAAGGCCGCGTTTGAAGACGCCGGCGTCGAAGTGGAATGGGATGAGCAAAACGCCAACGGCGAGCAGTCCACCGCGGTGACCATCGCGCAGCAGATGGCGAACGCTGACCACGATCTGTACTTGGCTATTGCTACCCCAGCGGCGCAGGCCATGGCGCAGTCCATCAAGGATGCTCCCCTGCTCTTTACCGCAGTCACTGACCCAGAGGCAGCAGAGCTGGTAGATTCCAACGACGCCCCAGGCGCAAACGTCACCGGCACCTCTGACATCGCACCGATTTCGGACCAGGTGGATCTGCTCAAGGAACTGGTTCCGGATGCGAAGACCATCGGCGTTGTCTATGCCTCCGGTGAGGTCAACTCTCAGGTGCAGGTGGATGAGCTAACTACTGTGGCTGGTGAATCTGGCATGGATGTCACTACGCAGACCGTCACCTCCGTGACGGAGATACCGCAGGCTGTGCAGGCGCTCGGTGATGTTGATGCCATCTACGTGCCAACCGACAACATGGTTGTGTCCGGCATTGCTTCGCTCATCAACGTTGCCAATGACAACCAGATTCCAGTCATCGGCGCTGAGGCCGGCACCGTTGAAGGTGGTGCGGCCGCAACCTTGGGTATTGATTACGAGCAGCTGGGCCGCCAGACCGGTGAGATGGCTCTGCGCATCCTGCAAGATGGCGAAGAGCCTGCTTCTACCCCAGTGGAGACCGCGAAGGAATTCACCTACGTGGTGAACCCAGAAGCAGCGGAAGCTCAGGGCATTGAAATCCCAGAGGCAATTTTGGAAGAAGCTGAGACCGTATGATCGGTGCAGTTGAGCTCGGACTCCTTTATGCCGTCATGGCCGTAGGCGTCTACCTCACCTTCCGAGTTCTAGATTTCCCTGACCTGACCGTTGACGGCAGTTTCACCACCGGTGCGGCTGCCGCCGGCGTACTCATTACCAATGGCGTGAACCCCATTATCGCGACGGGCGTGGGCTTTGTTGCAGGCTTTATCGCCGGCATTATCACCGGTCTTTTGCACACGAAGGGCAAGATTGATGGCCTGCTCGCCGGTATCTTGACCATGATTGGCCTGTGGTCCATCAACCTGCGGATTATGGGCGGCGCGAATATTCCGCTGCTGAGCCAAGATTCTGTGTTTACGCCACTGGATAAGATCAAGAACGACTGGTTTGTCGTGGGCCTTTTGGTCGTCGGTGCGGTTGCTTTGGTCATGCTCATCGTGTGGTTCCTCTCCACCGACCTGGGCCTGGCGCTGCGTGCTACCGGTGATAATCAGCAGATGATTACCTCTTTCGGTGTCTCCACTGACTTCACCAAGACGCTGACCCTCGCACTGTCGAATGGTCTGGTTGGTCTGTGTGGCGCGCTGATTGCTCAGTTCCAGGGCTTCGCGGATATCTCCATGGGCGTTGGCCTCATCCTGGTCGGCCTGGCATCTGTCATCGTCGGCCAAGCTGTTATCCCACAGCGTCGCCTGTGGCTCATTGTTGGATCGGTTGCGTTGGGCTCCGTCCTCTACCGCCTGATCATCTACGTGGCGCTGACGGTGGGCCTGAACCCCAACGACATGAAGCTGATTACGGCGGTGTTGGTCATCGCCGCGCTACTGCTGCCGAAGCTCACGGGACGGACTCCGAAAGCTGCCGGGAGGAAGGTAGCCAATGCTTAAGATCGATAGCATTTCCAAGACCTTTTTCGCCGGAACAGCTAACGAACGCAAGGCGCTTGTCGATGTCTCACTGCATCTCAATCCTGGCGATTTCGTCACGGTGATCGGTTCTAATGGCGCCGGCAAATCCACCTTGCTCAACTCGATTTCGGGTCGGTTAATTGTTGATTCCGGAACCATCTCCATCGAGGGCAAGAACGTCTCCCGGCAACCTGAGCACAAACGTGCCAAGGTTGTGGGCCGCGTCTTCCAGGACCCGATGGCGGGTACAGCACCAAACCTCACGATTGAAGAAAACCTCTCCCTCGCATACTTGCGTGGCAAAGGCCGTGGGCTGTCATTGGGGCTTAACTCTAAGCGTCGGGCATTCTTCCGCGAGCAGTTGGAGAGCTTGGAACTCGGTCTCGAAGACCGTATGGGTTCTAAGGTAGGTCTGCTGTCGGGTGGCCAGCGTCAGGCACTGAGCCTTCTCATGGCGGGCTTTACCAACCCTGATGTCATGCTGTTGGATGAGCACACCGCGGCGCTGGACCCACAGCGTGCCGAGCTTGTCACTACCCTGACGGAACGTATTGTCTCCCAAGGCAACCTGACCACCTTGATGGTCACCCACAACATGGCGCAAGCCATCCAGGTGGGCAACCGACTCATCATGATGCACGATGGACAGATCATCTACGAAGCTTCCGAGGAAGAAAAGAAGAAGCTCACCGTGCGAGACCTCATGTCCGAGTTCGCGAAAATTAAGGGCGCTACCTCCGACCGCACACTGCTGCAGTAGAAGTCAGAAACGCTCGCACTTTAATCCAGCCTCCGCTCCTCCCTAACGAGCGAGGCTGGATTTTCTATGAGGTGCTTTCCAAGGCCGCATGCAGGCGCAGTGCGGCGTGCAGGCAGGTGCACTCCCAGCCATCGTCAAGCGTATTGGCGGGCATCATCTCCCGTGCCTTCTCCAGCCGGTAGTGCAACGTCGCGCGGTGGATGAACAGCCGTTCCGCGGTGGCGGTGACATTGCGGGCATTGTCCAGATACTCCATCACCGTGCGCCATAGTGTTTCAGAACCTTCGGATAGCAGCGCACTCGCGGCCGGTGAAAGAGCCGTCACGGTTGCCCGGGTGAGCTCCCAGCCCAGCAGCAAGCGCCAGGCACCGGCCTTTTCCCACGTCAGTGATTCCAAGCCCTGAAGTGCTGCCACCGTCGCCATAAAACTCGCGCGCCGGGCAGTATTGCGGGCGCCGCTAAGTTCATTCATTGTCGATGTTCCACGTGAAACAATGCGCGCGCCTACGGCGATGGCGGCGGCTTGGAATTCATCGAAAAGCAACTGCGACGCATCCAAACTTTCGGATCGCTCGATGATGGTTAGGCCATCGTGATTGTCCGTGACCAGGAACGGCCGACGGCGCCGGAAGCGCAACAACTCCATCATGAGACGCTCCGGGGCATCTTCCTGGTGCGCGTTGTTGGCCTCAGTGATGGTGAGTTGATGCACGCGAATAGTGCCGCGGCGTGGCAGAAAATTGTTATCCACTGCCTGCGCGAGGGAGCCATCGAGTCCGAGCGCGACATCACGCGTTATCTCCCGCATCTCCGCGACCCGGCGCACGAAGGTCTCATCCCGCGCCACCATGTGGTTGATAATGGGCTCCCGGAAACTGGTGATAACTTTTAAATCTGCATCCGATAATTCCGGCGAATCAATGACCCAAATGTGCCCGCACAACCGCTCCCCGTCCCATAGTGGAACGCACAGACGTGGCAAAAGATCGAGTTCTTCATGCGCTGGCAACCGCACAGGTTCGCGGGAATCCTGCACACCGTTGTCCACCAACCACGGAATGGGTTCCGGATTGGGTTCCCGGTGCAACACGTTGAACACGCGCGCATTATCCACCTCGCCGTACTGCGGGCTAGAGCAAAAAGCGTAAAAAGCCGGGGTGTCCACCTGGACGGAACGCTGCAAACGGCTGGCCAAGGAATCCACCAGGGTCTGGATTTGGCCGAGCTGCGCCGCCGTTGGGGTTGGTGAGTCTGACATGAATTTAATTCTGTCACACTTCGACATATGTCGAAGAAAGTCGCGTGTTTTGTCTAGTGACATTGAAAGTGATGTGAAGCACAATAGAGTCTAACGAGCGATGTAAAAGGAGAGAAAAATGCGCACTACCGTGGGTGAATTCATTGTCAGCCGGTTGAAAGACCTCGGAATCAAGCACCTCATTGGTGTTCCGGGAGACTTCAACTTAAGTTTCATCGAGCAAGTCAACGAGGCCGAGGATATTGAGTTCGTCGGCGCTTGCAATGAGCTCAACGCCGCCTATGCCGCCGATGGCTACGGCCGCCAGCATGGAGTTGGTGCATTGTTAACCACCTATGGCGTTGGTGAGCTTTCTGCCCTCAACGGTATTGCCGGCGCACGCGCGGAGCACGTTCCGATGGTCTCCCTCGCGGGTTCGCCGCCGCTGTATTCCACCGAGTACCGCTGGAACCTGCACCACTCTTTGGCTGATGGCGACTTTGAAAACATGCTGGACGCAATCGTTCCTTTCACCGGCGCCGCGGTGCGCGTCACGCCGATGAACGTGGTGGAAGAAATGGACCGCGCGCTGCACATCTGCCTGCGCGAAAAACGTCCGGTGCACATCCAGATCCCTTCGGATATCACGCACCTTGAAATTGAGGTACCGGAAGAACCGTTTAACACCCAGCTTCCGGGCTCTGATGAGGAGCGCCTTGAGGCAGCGGTGACCCGTGTTCTGGAGCGTCTGGCCGAGGCGAAAAAGCCGGTCTTCCTCTTTGACCAGGACACCGACCGCCATGGCTTTACGGAGAAGTTCCGCACCTTAGTGGATAAGCTCCAGATTCCTTATTCCCAGCTCACCTCCGGCAAGGGCGTGCTCTCTGAGCGCGACGGCCTCTTCCTGGGTTCCTACAACGGCAAGGCTTCCGCACCGGGCGTGCAGAAAACCGTTGAGTCTTCTGACCTGCTCTTTACCACCAATCCGCGGTTTATTGAGGTCAATTCCGGTTCGTTTACGCACCATTTGCCGGATGAGGCAATCATCAACTTGGGCGACCAGCACGTCAACATCGGTGGTGAGTTCTTCCTGGGCATTAATACGCTAGAGCTTCTCGATGCCTTGATTGCCCGCACCAAGACTTCCCACAAGAAGAAGAAAGAACCGTTTGTCTACGATGAGTGGGAAATTGAGAAGGAAGCACCGCTAACGCATGCGCGTATGTGGCCTCGTTTTGCTCGCTTCCTCAAAGAAGATGACACTGTCATCGCGGAATCCGGCACCTCGCACATTGGTCTCACCCCTGAGCGTTTGCCTAAGGGTGCGCGCTACATCAACTCCCCTATTTGGGGCGCGATTGGATTTACTCTTCCGGCACTGTTGGGTAGCATGCTGGCCAACCGCGACCGCCGCCACGTGTTGTTCATCGGCGACGGCTCCTTCCAGCTGACCGCGCAAGAGCTGTCCACCATTTTGCGCGAGGAGCTCAAGCCCATCATCGTGTTGGTTAACAACAAGGGCTATACCATTGAGCGCTACATCCTGGGCATGAATGACAAGTACAACGATATCGCCGACTGGCAGTATGCCGAGCTGCCCAAGGTATTCGTGCCAGGTACGGACATGGTGTCCTACCAGGCGCGTACCGAGGGTGAACTGGAAGAGGCGTTGAGCAAGATTGAGTCTTCCGATGCCGGCGCCTTCCTGGAAGTCCACCTTGATCCGGAGGATGCCCCCGCAGGTTTGAAGGCTTTCGGCCCGATGACAGCAGAGTTTGATTTCGGTCCCCGCGGTCCACGTAATCCATAAATGTCTGCGGACTAAGATGGTTTCAATTGCGGTTTAAGAGAAAGAAAAGGTAGCACCTGATAATGATCCGACCAGACCTGGATAATCTTCCGGCCTATGTTCCCGGCGCACGCATGGATGATGCGGTAAAGCTGTCATCGAATGAGTCGTCTTTTGCCCCACTTCCATCGGCAGCCCAGGCGATGGCTGACGCCGCCGCTGGCGTTAACCGTTATCCGGATATGGGCGCGGTGGAACTGCGCACGCAGCTGGCACAGCACTTGGGTGTGGACTTTGAGCAGACCGCGGTGGGCACGGGCTCATCCGCACTGTGCCAACAGCTGGTGCAGGCCACCACCACGGCTGAGAATGAGGTCATCTTCCCGTGGCGCAGCTTTGAGGCTTATCCCATCTTCGTGCAGGTTGTTGGCGCTACCCCAGTTCCAGTTGCGCTGACCCCTGAACAGGGCGTGGACCTGGACGCAATCGCTGCGGCGGTAACGGATAAGACCAGCTTGATCTTTATCTGCAACCCGAATAATCCAACGGGTACCACCATTAGCAATGACGAATTTGAGGCTTTCATGGCCAAGGTTCCTGCGCATGTCGTGGTCGGCCTGGATGAGGCTTACTTCGAGTACAACCGCGGCGAGAACCAGCCGGTAGGAACCGACGTTATTGCTAAATATGACAACGTTGTGGGCCTGCGTACTTTCTCCAAGGCTTATGGTTTGGCCGGCGCGCGTGTGGGTTATGCCTTTGGCCCGCGCTCGCTGATTGAGGCTTTGAACAAGGTGGCAATTCCTTTCTCCGTGAACTCTGTGGCCCAAGCCGGTGCCGTGGCAGCGTTGCAGGCGAAAGAAGAGCTTAAAGAGCGTATCGATGCCGCCGTTATCGAACGCGACCGCATCACCACCGCCTTTGCCGCCTGGGGTGCCATTTCCTCCGAAGCGAACTTTGTGTGGCTTCCGGCCGCTTCCCTGCCGAAGCAGCCACAGGACATCGCCGCTGATTTTGCTGCAGCCGGTGTCTTGGTGCGCGCATTCCCAGAGGGCGTGCGCATCACCGCGACCACGGCCGAAGAGACCGAGGTTTTGCTCAAGGCATTTGAAACCATCTAAACCCTATTCAGGGTTGGTGATACATCACATATATAGGGTGTAGGGGAATAGTTCCGTCAGGTCATTCATTGGAATGATTAGACCAAGAACACCACAAAGATATTAAGGAATCTCCCATGACTGCACCCTCAAACCCCATGCATGATTTCGGCTTTGACCAAGGTCAAGGCCTAGAAATGGGCATTTATACACTCGGTGATCATCTCCCTAACCCGAAGGATGGTTCCCGTGTTAGCGCGGGCGAGCGTGTACACGAGTTCATCCGCTACGCGCAGGCTGCTGAGCAAGCGGGCCTGGCGTATTTCGGGTTGGGTGAATCCCACCAAGAGTACTTTGCCTCCCAGGCGCACGCCGTAATTTTGGGTGCCATTGCGCAGGCAACGGAGAAGATCCGGATTGGTAGCTCCTCCACAATTATCTCTACCTCCGATCCGGTGCGCGTGTATGAGAACTTCTCTACCCTCGATCTGATCTCCAATGGCCGCGCTGAATTAGTAGCCGGACGCGCATCCCGTGTCGGCCTTTTTGAGCTGCTGGGTTATGACTTGCGGGATTATGAGGAGCTTTATGAGGAAAAGCTCGAGCTGCTGCTGCAGATTAACCGGGAAGAGTCCGTGACCTGGTCGGGTAACTTCCGTGCGCCGCTCAATGAGGCCGAGGTTATCCCACGCCCTGCCGAAGAGCGCCTGCGCATTTGGCGTGCGGTCGGTGGTGCTCCAGGCAGCGCTATTAAGGCTGGTCTTGCTGGTGTTCCAATGGTCATGGCACACCTCGGCGGAACCACCTCCGTCTTCCAGCGCACCGTTGATTCCTACCGTCAAGCGGCTGAACATGCCGGTTTTGATCCGGCAACACTGCCCATCACCACCGCTGGCTTCTTCCACGTGGCAGAGACCTCACAAAAGGCTCTGCAAAATACGTACAGCCACATGAACGAGGGCATGATCCGCACCAACGGCCAGGGCATGCCGAAGCAGATGTATGCCCAAAGCGTGGACCCGATGAGCATTGCGAACCTGGGTAGCCCACAGCAGGTTATAGAGAAGATTCTGCACCAGCATGAGGTCTTTGGCCACCAGCGTTACATTGGCCAGATCGATTTCGGTGGTGTGGAATTTGCTGATGTAATGAAGCAGATCGATATCATCGGTGAGGAGATAATTCCGGCAATCCGGAAATACACGGCTTCTAGCAACCAGGGGGATAAATAATGCGAGTAGTACTAATTTCGGGCTCTAATGTCGGAACCAAAACCAAAACGGTGGCGGAGTATTTAAAGCAGGCTTTTGCGGAGTACGACTCTGATATAGACGTCGAAATCATCGACTTGGCCGAGGTCGACATGGTCTTCTCTGATGGCCGAAACTACACCGAATACACCGGTGATACAGGAGAAATCGCGCAGAAGATTATGCAGGCTGATGCGCTAGTCATCGGCACGCCAATCTTCCAAGCCTCGATCCCAGCAGCGCTGAAGAATGTCTTCGACATCCTTCCTACCAATGCTTTTCGTGACAAGGTCGTCGGGATGTTTGCCACGGCCGGTTCGTCTAAGCATTACCTCGTTTTAGCGCAGCAGCTACAGCCGATTGTCACCTATATGAAGGGCCAAGTCGTGCAACCTTATGTCTTTGTTGAAAGCGCCGATCTGCTGCGTGGCGAAATAGTAAACCACGATGTCCTCCAACGATTAGATCGTTTAGTAGAAGACACCGTGGTGTTGACCCAGACCTATCAAAAGATCCGGGATGAAAAAGACGCCGCTTATGGCTTCTAGTGCTCGCCTTCTGCGAATTCCTCGATGATCTTCGCATTGAATGCTGGAAGATCATCTGGAGTGCGGGAGGAGACTAGCCCGTTATCGGTGTGTACTTCCTCATCCACCCAGGTAGCACCCGCGTTGCGCAGGTCAGTCTGGAGGCTGGGGAAAGACGTTAGGGTACGCCCCTTGAGCACATCGGCATCAGCAAGAATCCAGCCGCCATGACAAATAACGCCAGTTGGTTTCCCAGAGGCAAAAATGACTTCGACGAACTTCACTGCGTGCTCGTCCAGGCGAATCTGATCGGCGTTGCCGGTGCCGCCCGGAAGAAGCAAGGCGTCGAAATCGTCTGCCTTGGCTTCCTTCGATGTCAGATCTACCTGTACTTCTGTGCCATTCTTGCCGGTGATTGGCTGGTCCTCAGTAGAGATGATGGTAACTGTTGCACCGGCTTCTTTGACTGCATCCACTGGGCTAGTAAGTTCCGAATCCTCGAAACCGTGGGTTGCGATAACTGCTACTTTTCGATTGCTTAGTTGTGCCATTGCTATTCCTCCTTGAGGAGAGACGATGAGCGTACAGTTCCCATCCTAACTACATCATCTTGGTCTTTGCCAGAGCTTTATTTAATCCCGAGGTGTAGTTAGCCAAAGGTTTGCGCAATACCACGCCGAGAATTAAAGCTGGGATGATAAAGAGCAACAGGGTAGCTAGTGCAATCCAGTAGTCAGCACCGTAACTGCCAGCGAGCGCCGACCTGAATGCACGGATGGAATAAGTTGCCGGAAGCCAAGGACTGGCGCTTTGGAACCAGTGCGGCAAAAGCTGCAGTGGGTAGGAGCCACCGGCGCTGGAGATTTGGATGACGAGTAGGAATACAGCCAATGCTTTGCCGGCATTACTCAGAGCCACAGTTAATGCGTAGACCAACAGCATGAAAATACATGATGAGACCCAGCCGGCCAGTACTAGCAGGAACGGATGCGCTGGCTCGAGCTTAACGAAGAAGATAAGGCCAAGGGTTAACAATGTAGATTGTGCAAGGCCAACGAGCGCGAAGGTGCCATAGCGCCCAAAGTACTTTGCGAATGGCCCGATCTCCTCAGGTTCTTCTGGTGCCTCGGACGGAATCTCTGCCGTGTCGTCTTCGGTCTCGTTTTCAAGGTCTACTTCCTCGTCGAAGCGGTTTGGGCGATGCTTGGTGAGCTTAGCTGCGACATCGGTGCGCAACGCGACCGCAGTGAGGAGTGCCCCAACCCATAGCGCAAGAGTGGTGTACAGCGGAGCCATCCCTACGCCAAAACTAGCAACAGGGTAAATAGCTTGGCGTTCTACTTCCACGGGGGCGGCAAGCGCTTGGGCAAAGGCTTCTGGATCATCGCCAACAATTGCAGCGATCTCCGATAGATCGCCGGTCCTGCTGGCGGTGTTTATCCGGTCGAGTAAGTCGTCGAGCCTATCCGCGTTTTGGTCTAGGGTGGCACCGACATCGTCAAGCGCTGCACTCGCCCCTGCTAAGGAATCGGTGTTGAGCTGAATATCGCCTTCGGGCAATTCGATGGTGTCGCCGATGCCGCGCAGGGTCTGTGCCAGCTGACTGACTTGGTCACGAATGCCAGAGTTACGCACATCCTCAATGGCGCTGGATGCCCGGTCTAACGACGAGAAATCAGGACGCTCTGGGCTATCTGAATCCGACGCAGCGCGCAGACGATCACGCACGCTTTCTTGGGAAGCTATAGCCTCGTCTAATTGACCGGTGAGGGTCGCGGCTTCGGCCGGAGCTAGCGGGCGAATTCGGGTATTTACGGTGTCCTTGAGCCCTTCGTAAGCATTGATATTGAGTTGGACATTGTCGGCCAAGGTATTGAGCGTTTCGGAACGCGTTTCTCGAGAAATGTTGGCTGTCTCGTAGAGTGCATCGATGCGGTCGCCGACGATGGCATAGCTTTCGCGGGTGGCAGATAAAGCACCATCTAGGGCGTCGGAAGAAGCAGAAATATCCGTGATGCCATCGCGAGTGGTGTCAGACAGTGATGGCCTCGGGGTATCAATAATACGCTGAGCGCTTTCGAGAAGGGGGATAGCGGATTCCGTTAAATCGCCCATTGTTCGCGCGGTTCGCGCGCCATTGCGTAGCTGAGACTGTAGATTTTCGGCACGTGCCTCAATACGGCTGAGTGCATCTTGAGTGTCACCTTGGTCTAAGAAATCAGACAAGGAAGTCACCAATCCCAATGAGACATCACCAATGGTGCGGGTAAAAGTCTCCGAAATATTAGCCGATATACCCTCGGCGCCTTTATTAGCAATGGTTGGTGCTAGCGCATTCTTTTTCTCGTTGGTGTGCAACGCGATTTGGGCAGGCTGAGAACCATCGGCGTAAAAGGTCAGCATGTCATCGCTGAAAGTGGAGGGCAAGATAATTGACGCGTAGTATTCCCCTGATTTGGTTCCTTCAATGGCATCAGAGGGATTCGTGATGACCCAGTCCATTTGTTCGTTCGCGCGAAGTTGCGACAAGACCTGGTCTCCCGCATTGACCTCGATGGGGAAGAAATCACTGGAGTAGCCATCATCTTCACTGGCGACGGCAATCTTTAGGTCTTTGGTATTACCGAAAGGATCCCAGGCAGCCAATACGTTAAACCACGTAAAAAGCAGGGGAATGATGATAAGAAAGAGCAACAGGCATGTCGCCATGACACTGCGGCGGACTTTGGAGAAGTCATTTTTAACAACAGACAGGGCATCCCGCATTATTTCTCCCCTTCCGTAGTCTCTGAAGCTGGTGATGCCGCGATGGTGTGAAGTCCGCTGGCCTGGGCAGAAACAGACTTGTGCAGAGTTTGGTCATCCATCTGAATAATTTCCTCGGATTGTTTCAACGACTTACGGATGTAATCGAAAGCAATCACCAAGCCCATGAGCAAGAGTGTCCAGGCGGTCCACAAGCCCAAAAGAAGGGCCTTAGCATCGGGAAGCGCCCAAGCGGCAATGGTGAGTGCGATGATTCCGACCACGCCAATGCCGGCGGTGACATGAATGCGACGGGTGTACCTTTCAGCTTCGTTCTTGATGCTTTCGGCAAATCCTTCGCGATCTTCCAACGCGCGAACGATGTCGGCCAAGCGGTAGCCATCGCCGACAACTTGAACGTTTTCGAACTCGATGAGCTCGCTTTCCGCCATCTCATGATTAAAAACTGTGCTGAAATGCCCGAGGTTTTTACGCAGAATGATGCCGAGGAAAAAGGCGACGCCGCCCATGAGCGCGAGCATCCCCATGAACTGCAGGTAATGCGTGCCGTAGAAACCGCCAATGGTTTCGCGCAAGGCGTCAATGCCATAGGAAAACGGGAGGAAAGGATAAATAGCCTTGAAGAATCCGGGCAGAAGCTCAATGGGATAAAGGCCTGATGCGCCGGGGATCTGCATGATGACCAGCAAGACGGCGATGAACTTACCCACCAGCCCGAGAGTGGAGGCTAAGGCATAGATGATGCTTAGATATGCCAAGCCCACTAGGACGGCGGTGCCGATGAAAGCCAAGGCATTGACGGTTTGCACACCGATGATCAGGTTACCTGCGGCAACGATAATTGCCTGTAACGCGACCATAATCGCCATTAGGATGAATCGTCCCACATAGGCTTGTGGGACGGTGACGCGCTTGAAGCCTTCGGTGTCAACTTCGACGCGGAAGACCACGATGAGCATGAAGGCGCCAATCCATAGCGAAAGATTGGTAAATAGCCCGGCCATAGCAGAACCATAGGAGTTGACCTCATAGACCGGTTCGCTATTAATCGTGACTGGGTCGGCAAAGAATGAGCCAATTTCATCGGAATTAAGGTCAGTGATGGTCTGGAGCTTTTCGGAATTGGAGCTTGCCGTCAACGCAAGGATATCGCTGCGGACATCGCGTACGCCGTCCTCTAACCCAGCTAAGGTGATATCAAAATCATCCAGTGCGCTGCGGGTGGATTCCAACTGTGACACCACCCCATCGATGAGGTTATTGGCCTCGCCGAGGGTGGCTCGTTGACCTTCTAAAGACCCAGCGAATGAACCTGCGATGGTGCTGAGATTGCTCAAAGTTCTATTTAAAGACGGGATTCCATCGCCGACGGCGTCGCGTAGTGCTTGTGTAGCCGCGCTGGTATCTTGCGCGGCTGAATCGATGGCACCAGCGGCCTGAGAAATAGCATTGGCGGTATCGGCAGTCTCGGAATTCAGGCTAGTGACATCACCCAGCAGGCGCTCGCTGGCGGCATTGCCGGCTTCCAAGCGTTGCAGCGTGTCTTCTAAAGGTGCTGCCAGTTCGGGGCTTAGCGCGCTGTCATTGAGTAAGCCTTGGACTTGTTCGATGGCAGATTTACCAGCCTGAATGGCATCGTTAGTTTGCTGGCCTGCAGTATCTAAGCGCCCGCTGGTTTGCTGCAAGGTGGCATTGATATCGGCGATGGAAGCATTCGCGTTGGCGGTGCCTTCCGCGACGGCGGTGGTACCATCGACGAAAGCCGAGGTGGTCTGGTCGGTGAAGTTGGTGACTTCGGTTTGGATTGACTCTGCTAGATCTTGAACCTGCGCGAGGGCATCTTGACCTTCGATAAGAGCCTGGTCGACCTGCGCGACGGTGTCCTTAGCTCCAGTCATTGAAGCCTCGGCCTCGCTCAGACGGGCTTTAAAATCATCCAATCCCCCGCGTGCGGATCGAAGATTTGCGGCGGTTTCGCCGAATGTTGTATTCGTGGTGTCGCGGGCATCCAGGATGGCATCTTCTAAAGATTTTCCCTCATCGCTGATGGTTTTCGTTGCAGCAGTGGCAATTTCTTGTTTCAGTGCGGCGGTGATGGCCTGATCTACGGCCGTGGCACCTGTATCAGTGATCTGCGGCGCGATGGCGCTGGATTTCTCATTGACCCGGTATTCCAAGGTGGGCTGGGTCAATGTACCTTCTGTGATCGCCAGAAGATCCGCTGTGAAGTTCTTGGGTATGATGATGCTGGCGTAGGTTTCCCCTCGCCGCAACTGATCTTCTGCGGTGTCAGCATCCTGTAGCTGCCAGCCTAATTGATCATTCTCAGCCAGCTGTTCGGTGATTTGCTTACCGACATCCAAGTGACCGGTGGTCTCAGAATCACCTCCGAGATCCTCATTGACTACGCTAACTTTAATGTTTTGCGTATTGCTATAAGGATCCCAGAAGGCAGCAATGTTGAACCAAGAATATAACGCTGGAACAAAGAGCAAGCCAATTAAAATGATCCACGCTTTGGGCACTTGTCCTAAGCGTTTAACGTCACGAGTAAATATCTTCCAACTTTGGCGCACGCAGGCGAGTCTACTCAGGGATTCTAGCCTTGTTAAACCCGACAAACCTCAAAGTGATTTTACCGATGAATTACTTTTAAGAGAGACCTACTGGGCAATGAGATTGTTCGCAAAGTAGGCATCGACAAGCTCTGGCTTATCCAGAGGCAAGACCGCACCGACGTACTGATCAGGGCGCACAATAACCACAGCGCCATCACGAGAGATTCCGCGGGCATCAAAAATGTCCTGATCCTTGTCCGCATTCCATACGTTCTCCCAGTTGGTGATCTTGTACCTACCGTTGAGCGGGCGGAAGATACGTGGGGCATCCGCATGCTCATAAGTATGGTGATGCTGCTGGTAGATGACCTTGACATCAACCAGAGCATTTTCATCGGCACGCTCTGGGGTGTACTTGGCAATAGCCTCGCTGACAACATCAGCCCACTGCACCACCGGCGAGTTCTGATTGTCTGCGCTTGGTGCCGTCTGGTCGGCGAAAACATAAATGCGGTAACGGCCATCGGCAAAATGTTGGTGGCCGAGGTGCAGCAGACGTGCATCCGCGCGACGCTTCGCAACAAAAGACTTAAAGCGCTTACCCACCGGGAAGCCAGTTGCCAGATCCTGATAGGTTGTATCGCCCACGATGGCATTCGATGCATACTCAGTGAGCATGCCCGCAGCAAACTCTTCCGCAGCCACGTAGTACTTCTCCACTGCCTCCGGATCTTCCAATTCCTCAACTGGAGTCGCCATCAGAGTGGACCATTCGCGGTCAAAGTTAATAAGGTTCTGCGCGGCTGGCTGGCGCTCACCGTGGTAAGTACACAGCAAATCTTCCGGCGCACGGCCATCAAGCACATGCCCAAGCTTCCACGCAATATTGAAACCATCCTGCATCGAGACATTCATGCCCTGACCCGCCTTCGCGGAGTGGGTATGGCAGGCATCGCCGGTGAGGAAGACGCGAGGAGTCTCATCATGATCGTGGAAAGAATCCACCAGACGGTGACCAACTTCGTAGACCGAATGCCACGCTACTTCCTTAACATCGATGGTGTACGGCGCATAAATCTCGTTTGCCTTGCCCACGATGGTGTCAATGGTGGTCTTGCGGATCTGACCATTGTCATCCGCCGGAACCTCGCCCAAGTCAATGTACATGCGTGAAAGGTAGCCACCCTCACGCGGAATGTGCAGCGCCGAGCCAGCCTTCGAGTGAATAGCAGCCTTGGTGCGCCAATCCGGGAAGTTAGTTTCCACCACAACATCCGCCACACCCCACGCATGGTTCGCCTTATCCCCCGTCATTGTACGTCCGATGGACTTACGCACACCGGAATGCGCGCCGTCGCAGCCCACAACATACTTGGTGTGAATAACGTGCTGATTGCCATCGGTATCCTCCACCGTGACAGCCACCGGGCGCTCACCGTCTTGCTCAACTTCCAGGCTCACAAAAGACCAGCCATAGTCCGGAGTGATGCGCGCCGGGCCGTACTTGGCAAAGCGAGCAAAGTAATCCAACACGCGCGCCTGGTTCACAATCAAGTGCGGGAATTCGGAAATGCCAAATTCATCATCAAGCGGGCGTGCACCGCGAACGATGTTCTCTGGATTCTCAGGATCCTTATTCCAGAAAGACATCTCCGTGATCTCATAAGCTTCATCCGTAATTTCAGTGGCGAAGCCGAAAGCCTGGAAAGTCTCCACGGAACGCGACTGAATGCCGTCAGCCTGCCCAAGCTTCAAACGATGAGGCCGGCGCTCAATGAGGCGGGTATTAACGTTTGGGAACATAGACAGCTGCGCCGCCGCAATCATGCCCGCCGGCCCGGAACCAACAATGAGCACATCCATCTCGTCTGGAAGCTCGGTGTCGCGGTCTACGCCATAGCCTTGGGCGGGTAGGACGCGTGGATCTTCAGATACATAGCCATTGTGGTGAAACTGCATGTGGTTCTCCTTGTGCACTCAATCAGTGAATCTTTTGCCGGGGGTATTTCGCGTGTCAATCAATGTGAGACTTCAACGCGGCAAACGTGACTGGGCGCTAAACCGCGGTGAGATTGTGACGTAGACCCTATGTGGCGAATCATATATGATGTTGCCACTTCAGGCAATAGTGACACGTCAAACAGGGAGGGAAATATGTCGCGCGTTTAACAAAGATGCTGGTACCCGCACTAGGGGTGCAATTCCCGTGGGGAGCGCTTTCCTAGCCTGTTCCGTGTGGTGTATTCACATGGAATTAGGTTTTGGCGTCCTCCAAAGTGGGCATCGATAGACGTTGTGGACTTACAGGCGCAGAGAAAAGCCCCGCCGATATCTGATGTGGATACCGGCGGGGCCGTTTCAGTGCTTTTGGAAGAAAACTCTCTGCCAAGAACTAATCGTCGACGATTAGTTCTTGCTGAAAATGAAGTGGTTCTTGGACTGCTCTTCTTCGTGGTCGGATGCTAGTGGGATGCCCTTGCGCTCACGCAGGAGGAAGGCGCAGATGAAGCCGATGACACAGGCGCTGACCAGGTAGATGGATACAGCAGTGGTAGAGCCGGTGGCTTCCACCAGGGCAGCGGCAATCATTGGGGCAAAAGCGCCACCCAAGACTGAGCCGAGCGCGTAGGTGATGGAAACACCGCTGGCGCGGATGGAGGCCGGGAAAAGCTCGGCGTACATGGCGGATTGCTGGCCATAGGTCAGGCCCAGGCCGATGGTCAGGGCGATGAGTGCGAAGTACAACAGGCCGAGGTTGGCGGTGTTGACCAATGGGAACAACGCGGCGGCAGCAATTGCCTGCAGCGCGAAGCCAATCAGGTAGGTGGTGCGGCGGCCAATCTTGTCAGAGATGAATCCGGCAAACAGGGTAAACAACATCCAGGTCACTGCAGATAGGGTGACGGCGTTGAGAACGTCGCCGCGTTCAAGACCGACTGGGCCATTCGGGTCGGAAGCGTAGGACTGGATGTAGCCGCCGGTGGTCATGTAACCCACGGTGCCGTTACCAGCGAAAACGAGAGCTGCGACGATAACCAGCGGGGTGAACTTCTTAAACAGCACCTTGGCTGGGTTTTCTGCTTCCACTTCCTTGCGCTCAGCCATCTCTTCGAAGACGGGGGACTCATCAACGCCCATGCGGACGAAGTAGCCAACCGCTACCAGCACGACTGAGAGCAGGAATGGTACGCGCCAGCCCCATTCCATGAAGGCATCGCCGGGGGCAATCCAGTTCATGATGGACAAAACGCCCGAGGACAGCAGAAGGCCGATTGGTACACCAATCTGGGGGCCCGCGCCGAACAATCCGCGCTTTTCCTTCGGTGCGTGTTCCACCGCGAGCAATACCGCGGAGCCCCATTCGCCGCCGGCTGAAATGCCTTGAATAATGCGCAGCAGGATGAGCAGCAATGGTGCCCAATATCCCAGCGTGTCATAGGTGGGAAGTAAACCGATCAAGGTGGTTGCGCCACCCATGGCAAACAAGGTCACCATGAGGACGAAGCGGCGGCCCAGACGGTCACCATAGTGCCCAGCTAGAAATGCGCCCAAGGGGCGGAAGAGGAAGGAAATGCCCACGGTCAAAAAGGCAATAATGCTGGCCATTCCGCCTTCAAGGGGACCGAACATGACCTGGTTAAAGACCAGGCCAGCGACTGCCGCGTAGAGGAAGTAGTCGTACCACTCGATGGCTGTGCCGATGGTGGTTGCCGCGAGGACTCTGCGGCGCTCGCGACGCGAAACGTCTTTGGTTGTGGTGGTCGAGGTCATTAAAACCCCTTTCAATCGTGTGGTGCTGCTTGTACTTTCTAGGCATTTGTGAGGTGACGCACTTGCCCAACGCGATCAAATGATATACGATTTGAGTCAAATAGCAATGAGCAGAAAGGAATTATTCGTGGCCGTTCCTTCGTTCCTCCCGGATTTTCCGGGCAAAATGATCGCTGTCCATGTGGCATTTGAGTCCCGTGCGGCACAACGCGGACGCCGGCCTAAGTATCCGAGCTACTTCATCAAGGCAACCAGCACTCTCGCCGAATCAGGCGGAGTTGTTGAGCGTCCAGCTGGCACTGAGTTGCTGGCGTTTGAAGGTGAAGTCGCTTTGATCATCGGCAAGCCTGCGCGCAATGTCCCCCTTGAAAATGCGTGGGATCACGTCGCCTACGTGACCGCCTCCAATGATATTGGTTTGTATGACTACCGCGCGCAGGACAAGGGATCTAACACCCGCTCCAAGTCGCGTGACGGCTACACCCCGATTGGTCCAGATCTGATTGATGCGCAGACGATTGACCCTAAGGGTCTGCGTCTGCGCACCTGGGTCAACGGTGAAATTGTCCAGGAAGATGGCACCTCGGATGAGGACCTCATTTTCCCACTCGCACAGTTTGTGGCTGACCTTTCTCAGCACATGACCTTGGAAACCGGCGATATTATTTTGACCGGTACCCCAGCGGGCTCCACCGTCATCGTCCCAGGTGACATGGTTGAGGTTGAAGTTGATGTCCCAGGTGGCGTGACTTCGGGCCGTTTGAAGACCACCGTTACTGAGATTGAAGCATCATTTGACCCGGCTGTTGGTCAGCTTCCAAATGTGGACGACAAGCAGCGCGAGGATGCTTTCGGTGACCGTGAATCTGCTGGTCTTCCACCAGTTGAAGATAAGCAGAAACTGCCATCTGCGCTGAAGGCAAAGCTGCAGGCAGCGCCAACAGCTGGTCTGTCGGCGCAGTTGCGCAACCGCGGCAACGTGGACTGCTTCATTGAAAGGGTCTTCCCACAGACCACCGGCACCAAGCTGGTCGGCGTGGCTCGCACTCTGCGTTTCATCCCCTTCCGCGAGGACCTGTTTCAGTCCCACGGCGGCGGCCTGAATGAGCAAAAGGCAGTCTTTGATTCCGTGCGCGAAGATGAAGTCATTGTCATCGAAGCTCGTGGCACGCGCGAGGCCGGCACCTTGGGTGACATCCTGGCATTGCGGGCGCAGGCCAACAAGGCTGCTGGCGTGGTCACTGATGGCGCGGTGCGTGATTATGAAGAAGTAAAGCGCATTGGCCTTCCGGTATTCAGTCAGGGTCCACACCCATCAGTGCTGGGACGCAAGCATGTGCCATGGGATTCCGACATCACCATCGCTTGTGGCGGAGCAGCCGTGCAGCCGGGCGACATCATCGTCGGTGATGATGACGGTGTGCTGGTCATCCCACGTGATATCGCCGAAGAGGTTGTGGACGCAGCCTTGAAGAAGGAACACGAGGATGAGTGGGTTGCAGCCCAGATCGCCAAGGGCGCAAGCCTGGACGGCATGTTCCCGCCAACCGGTAAGAACAAGGAAGCCTACCTGGCTTATGTTGAGTCCAACCCGGTGCCGAATCCAGCTGAGAATGTAGCTGAGTCCGATGGCGACGCAAACAATTAGCAAGTCGAAGGCGGAAACGGCCTACGCGTGGATTCGGGAAAGAATCCGAACCCGCGAATATGAGCCCGGATATCGCCTGGTGCTTTCCACGATTGCGGAGGCGCTGGAAGTCAGCGTCGTCCCTGTGCGAGAGGCCATCCGGCAGCTGGAGGCAGAGGGCCTAGTCACCTACGAGCGCAATGTGGGCGCCCGGGTTTCTACCTACAACCAGGATGTGTACTTCGAAACCATGGAGACCATCGCCGTATTGGAAGGCAGGGCCACCGCCTTGTCCGCCCCGCTGTTAGAAACAGAGGATTTGGCGCAGGCGCGGGCGGTGAACCAGAAGATGCGCGATTTGCTCGAGGATTTCGATCCGATTGAGTTCACACAATTAAATAAAGCTTTTCATCGAGTGTTGTTTGGCAAGTGCCCGAACGCCAGGTTGGTGCAGTTGCTTTTCGATGAATGGGAGAACCTCGAGTACTTCCGCGTTTCCACCTTCAGGTATGTGCCGCAAAGGGCGCAGGACTCCGTGGAAGAGCACGAGAGGTTGGTTGCACTCATCGAAGCAAAAGCAGACAAGTTCTACATCGAAGCCCAGGCCCGTAACCACCGACTTGAAACCTCCACCACCTACCGTCAGCGCTTGAATGCGGAAAACACCGCAGACAAAGACAACTAGTACAGCAAGCACAGAAGCTTAAGGAGCTAAAACATGACTAATAATGATGCTGCAAAGCCACAGGACCTGCCAGAGAAAATTCTTCACTACATCAACGGTGAGTTTGTTCCATCCGTCGACGGTGATGAGTTCGAGGTCATCGACCCAGTCACCAACCAGACCTACATCAAGGCCGCCTCCGGTAAGCCAGAAGACATCGACAAGGCAGTCGCCGCGGCTAACGATGCCTTCAAGAACGGCCCTTGGTCCTCCATGCTTCCTCGTGAGCGTGCCCGCGTGCTGGACAAGATTGCAGACGTCGTGGAATCCCGCGCTGAGGTTCTCGCAGCCTGGGAGTCTTTCGACTCCGGTCTGCCCATCACCCAGGCCACTGGCCAGGCAAAGCGTGCCGCGGAAAACTTCCGTTTCTTCTCTGACCTGATTGTCGCGCAGGCCGATGATGCCTACAAGGTGCCAGGCCGCCAAATCAACTACGTTAACCGCAAGCCAATCGGCGTCGCGGGTCTGATTACCCCATGGAACACGCCGTTCATGCTGGAGTCCTGGAAGCTTGCACCTGCTTTGGCTACCGGTAACTCCGTTGTGCTCAAGCCAGCAGAGTTCACTCCGCTGTCCGCTCAGCTGTGGGCTGGCATCTTCGAAGAAGCAGGCCTGCCAAAGGGCGTATTCAACCTGGTCAACGGCTTCGGTGAAGAAGGCTACGCTGGTGACCCACTGGTGAAGCACCCAGATGTTCCACTGATTTCTTTCACCGGCGAATCCCGCACCGGCCAGATCATCTTCGGCAACGCAGCGCCTTACCTCAAGGGCCTGTCCATGGAACTCGGCGGCAAGTCCCCAGCTATCGTCTTCGATGACGCTGACTTGGACACCGCGATTGATGCCACCATCTTCGGTGTATTCTCCCTCAACGGTGAGCGTTGCACCGCTGGTTCCCGCATCTTGGTTCAGCGCGGCGTCTACGACGAGTTCGTTGAGCGCTACGCAGCACAGGCTAAGCGCGTCAAGGTTGGCCTGCCATCTGACCCTAAGACTGAGGTTGGCGCACTGGTTCACCCGGAGCACTACGAGAAGGTCACTTCTTACATTGAAATCGGCAAGCAGGAAGCAAAGCTGGTTGCTGGCGGCGAGCGCCCAGAGGAGTTCCCAGAGGGCAACTTTGTTCAGCCAACCGTCTTCGTCGACGTTGACCCAGAAGCACGCATCTTCCAGGAAGAAATCTTCGGCCCAGTCGTAGCCATCACCCCATTCGATACCGATGAAGAAGCTCTTGAGCTGGCCAACAACACCAAGTACGGCCTGGCTGCGTACATCTGGACTTCTGATCTGAAGCGCTCCCACAACTTCGCACAGAACGTTGAAGCCGGCATGGTCTGGTTGAACTCCAACAACGTACGTGACCTGCGCACCCCATTCGGTGGCGTCAAGGCATCCGGTCTGGGGCATGAGGGTGGCTACCGCTCCATCGACTTCTACACCGACCAGCAGGCTGTTCACATCAACTTAGGCGAAGTCCACAATCCAGTCTTCGGCAAGCAGACTGACTAATTTTCAACACCCCTTCCCTTCCTCTCACCTCCCCTTTTTCCTTTTGACCACAAGGAGTCATCATGACTGAAGTACAAGCCCCAGATATTCTGCGCTGCGCATACATGGAGATCGTTGTTACCGACTTGGCAAAGTCCCGCGAGTTCTACGTGGACGTTCTCGGCCTCGTTGTTACCGAAGAAGACGACAATGAGATCTACCTGCGCTCCATGGAAGAATTCATTCACCACAACATCGTGCTGAAGAAGGGCCCTGAAGCCGCCATCGGCGTATTCAGCTACCGCGTTCGCACCCCAGAAGATGTGGATGCAGCGGAAGCTTTCTACAAGAACCTTGGCTGCCGTACCGAGCGCAACAAGGATGGCTTTGTCAAGGGCATCGGTGACTCCGTCCGTGTGGAAGACCCACTGGGCTTTCCTTATGAGTTCTTCTACGAGGTAGACCACGTAGAGCGCCTCGCGTGGCGCTACGAGCTCTACAGCCCAGGTGCTTTGGTTCGTCTGGACCACTTCAACCAGGTGACCCCTGATGTTCCTAAGGCTGAGAAGTACATGGAAGACTTGGGCTTCCGCGTCACCGAAGCTATTCGTGACGACAAGGGCACCACCTACGCTGCATGGATGCGCCGCAAGCCAACCGTGCATGACACCGCGATGACCGGTGGCGATGGCCCTCGTATGCACCACATTGCATTCGCAACGCACGAGAAGCACAACATCTTGGCTATCTGTGACAAGCTCGGCGCACTGCGTCGCTCGGATGCAATTGAGCGTGGCCCTGGCCGCCACGGTGTCTCCAACGCTTTCTACCTCTACCTGCGCGATCCAGACGGACACCGCGTGGAAATCTACACCCAGGACTACTACACCGGGGATCCTGACAACCCAGTTGTTGTCTGGGACGTGCACGATAACCAGCGCCGTGACTGGTGGGGCACCCCAGTTGTACCTTCTTGGTACACCGACGCATCCCGCGTTCTGGACCTGGACGGCAACCTCGTTCCACTGGTGGAGCGCACGGATGCTTCCGAGCTGGAAGAGACCATCGGCGCAGACGGTTTCTCCTACACTCGTTCTGACGAGGGAGAAGAGTCCATGCCAGAGTGGAAGCAGGGCGAATACAAGCTGGGCAACCAGCTTTAATCCCCGCAACTATGCTCAAGCCCAAGCGGGGATCCTCGCTTGGGCTTGTCTCCTTTTAAACAAGGTTCTATGTCGAGTATCTATTTAAAGGTTCCAACCAAGGAGAAACCTGTAAATGCTAGATAAACAACAACTAAAAGATATTGCTAAGCAGCTGCATGAGGCGGAGAACAACCGCACCATGATTCCGCGTCTGACCGCGACTTACCCGGATATGACTGTGGAGGATTCCTACGCGGTCCAAGGCCAGTGGGTGCAGCGCAAGATTGATGCGGGTTCCAAGCTGGTCGGCCGCAAGATTGGTCTGACTTCCAAGGTTATGCAGGAGGCCACCGGCATTACTGAGCCAGATTATGGCGCAATCTTTGAAGATCAGATTTTTGAAAACGGCTCCATCATTGAGCATGAGCAGTTCTCCAATGTGCGCATTGAGGTGGAGCTGGCGTTCGTGCTCAAAGAGGACTTGTCTGGCCCGAACGTCAACATCTTCGACGTGCTGCGCGCAACGGAATACGTAGTGCCAGCGCTGGAGATTTTGTCTTCTCGCATTGAGATGGAAGGCCGCACCATCGTGGACACCATTTCTGACAACGCGGCTTTGGGCGCGATGGTTTATGGTGGCAACCCCGTTGCACCGGATGCGGTTGACCTGCGTTGGGTCTCTGCCCTGCTGTACCGCAATGAGTCTATTGAGGACACCGGAGTGGCCGCGGCCGTGCTCAACCACCCAGCGATGGGTGTTGCTTGGCTGGCTAATAAACTGCACGCGCACGGTGAGACCCTCAAGGCCGGGGAGATCATCCTGGCAGGTTCATTTACCAAGCCAATGTGGGTTTACCCAGGCGATACTGTCCACGCCGATTATGGTGAGCTAGGAGCAATCACATGCCGTTTCCAGTAGAACTACCAAAGCCGTTTAATGCACAGCTTGCCGATGCCTCGCGGCCGCAGGTCGGCATGTGGATCTCTTCCGGCTCTTCTGTCGCGGCAGAGATTGTTGCCTCCGCGGGCTTTGATTGGGTACTCGTCGATGGTGAGCACTCCCCTTATAGCCTGGAGACCATTACCACCTTGCTGCGCGCGGTTAGCGCTTATGATGCAACGCCGATGGTGCGCTTGCCGGTTAATGACACCGTGTTGATTAAACAGTATCTTGACCTGGGTGGGCAGAACTTGATGATTCCTATGGTCGATTCCGCCCAGGAAGCCGAAGCTGCGGTTGCAGCGATGCATTACCCGCCGCGTGGCGTGCGTGGTGTGGGTTCTGCACTGGCGCGTTCTTCGCGCTGGAATGCGGTGCCGAATTATCTCACCACCGCGAGTGAGACCCTCAGCCTCACCGTGCAGATCGAGTCAGCCGAAGCGGTGAAGAACGCCGATGAGATCCTCGCTGTTGATGGCGTCGATGCCGTCTTTATCGGCCCTTCTGACCTCGCTGCCTCTATGGGCCTTATTGGTCAGCAGCAGCACCCGGATGTGGTTGATGCTGTTAATGCCACCATTGCCAAGGCGAAGGAAGCCGGCAAGTTTGTTGGCGTCAACGCCTTCAACTTGGACCAGGCGCAGGCCTACATGGATGCCGGCGTGGACTTCACGCTCATCGCAGCCGATGTCTCCCTGCTGGCGAACCACTCCCGCGCTCTGGCCGAGAAGTTCTGCTCCGAATAGCTACAACTTCCCTGACCAGGCGGAAGAGATAATCCGCGTGATGGATTCTTCGGAAACCTCACGCGGATTTCCATATGAACTACTCAGGACATCCCGGGCAATACGCGGGATGTCCTTCTGCTGCATGCCTAGTTCCTGCAAGGAAGTCGGTGCGCCGAGTTCGCGTGCGAGCTCCCAGAAGGACCGTGCTGGATCAGTAATAGTAGAACGCTGTGCGGATCCGAGCGCGCGTGATAGTGCGGTGACCGCCTCGGGTACTGCGGGCTGGTTGAATGCCAGGACATGCGGCAGCATCACCGTATGGGTTTCAGCGTGCGGAAGGTTCAATGTGCCGCCGAGTGCGTGGCAGATTTTGTGGTGCAGTGACATGGTGGTCGAACCCAAGCAGGTCCCGCACAGCCATGCGCCGTAGAGCGCATCACTGCGTGCCTCGCGGTCTTCAGGATTAGCGCGGATACCGAGCAAGGCAGACGTAAGTGCTCGTATGCCCTCTTCGGCCATCAAGGAAATGATTGGTGAGTTATCGGGCGCGTAGAGCGCCTCCACTGCGTGCGCAAGAGCATTGAACCCGCTGGTGATAGATGTATCCACGGGCAAGCCTCTGGTGAGCTCGGGATCATAAATAACACTCTTCGGCAGCACGGATTCATTACGCCCGGTGGTCTTGTGGCCATCGGCAGTCATGCCCCACACCGTAGTCATTTCTGAGCCTGCATAGGTGGTGGGAATCGCGATGGTGGCAAGCCCTGTTTCCATTGCCACTGCTTTGCCCAGCCCAATGGCGGAGCCGCCGCCGATGCTCACGCAACCATCAGCACCGAGAGCCTGCACCTCGGCGATGGTCTCAGCGGCGACCTCGCGCGGTACATGCATGACCGCCTTGGCGATAACGCCAACGCACAGTGAACCAAGGGCACGTGCAAGCGCCTGCCCTAACTCCGCACGCCCCGGCGTGCACAACACCGCCACGCGCTGCAGGCCGAGATGCTCGACTTCCTCGGCAACGACATCAAAAGCTCGCACGCCAAAGCGCACGCGCATGGGATGCGCCTGGTAAATAAACTCCCGCATTCTGTTGCCTCTCCCCTAGCTTTGAAAAACCCGGGCGCGAAACGCGCTCGGTGACTCGCGGAACTCCGTCTTAAACGCGCGCGAGACCTGCGATGCATCATGTAAGCCGTAGCGTGCCGAAATGGTGGAGATGGACTCGCTCTTCATCAATGGGTTAGCCAGGTCCTCTCGGATGTGTTCGAGGCGCTGGGTGCGGATAAACACACCAACCGTCGTCTTTTGTGCAGCGAAGCGCGCGTGCAGCTGGCGCACGCTGACAAAAAGAGCATCCGCGATAGTTTGCGGGCCCAATTCTGGATCGGAAAGATTTTGCTCGATGTACTGTTGCGCCTGCTCAAACAACAAGTTCTCTGAGTTCATGCCCGGCTGCGAATCCAGCTCTGAAGCAAAGACCGTCACCAGCATGTTCAAAGCCGACTGCAACAGCGCCACCGCGTGCGGGCCTTCAAGCACCTCAATGTTTTCAGCCAACTGCTCAAACAACGGCACCATCACCCGGCCCAGACCGTCGGTGCGTGACACGGTGCGCGCGGTAATGCTCTCCAATTGGAACGGCGTCAGGTGCAAGTAGCTTTGCGGAAAGAGCACCACCAGCGAATGCTGTTCCTGCGAATACTCCAGCTCATAAGGACGCTGCGTGACATACAACGCCAAGTCCCCCGGATTTAGCTGGCACTCGCGACCATCCTGGCGCATCACCGATGAGCCTTGAATTTGCAGGCTCAACTTGCAGTACGGCACGTCCCCCGCCGGAATGTCCTCAGCGCGCCGGGCAACGGAATGCGGACCGGTGCGCATATCAAATAAAGACACATCCCCTGCCGTCGCGGTTTTAAGCTCTACCTGGAAAGACTCCGGGTCTGATGCCTCAATATCGAGCTTCCCGAACGCCGAATTAGACGCAATTTTCCACTCGTTGAGGTCCAAGTGGGAGGCAGGTAATTGCGGCATGTTTCAACTATATCGCCAGAAAGCTGGGCGGGGTTCACATTAAGAAACAACTACTGTGCGCGCAAACACAACAATAAATGCAAGTGATATATATCCTAGAGATAAGCGTATTCTTCACGGTTACCTACACATAAGGAGCACTTCGTGTCCCAGTTCGATACCTATGATTCCCTACTCGCTTCCATCGTTGCTGAATCCGGCGATGAAGTGAAAAACCCAGCCACCGGCGAAGTTGTGGGCGTTGCCCCGGCCGGCACCCCAGAAGATATGGAAGCAGCGATCACCCGCGCACGCGATGCGCAGAAGGAATGGGCAAAGCTCGGCGAGGCAAAGCGCAATGAACTGCTGCTTGCTGCTGCCGATGCCATTGAAGCCGCTGCTGAACCACTCGCCGAACTGCTCTCCCGCGAGCAGGGTAAGCCACTGAACGGACCAAATGCCCGCTTTGAGGTCGGCGCATGTTCGGCATGGCTGCGTGCCACCGCTTCCTTTGAATCCCCTGACCACACCGTTGTTGAAGACGGTGAGACCACCGCGAAGGTCTTCTACCGCCCACTCGGCGTGGTTGGCGCGATTGGCCCATGGAACTGGCCAATGATGATTTCCGTTTGGCAGTTAGCCCCGGCATTGCGCATGGGCAACACCGTTGTCATGAAGCCCTCCGAATACACGCCGCTGTCTGTTCTTGCGTTGGTCAAGGTCATCAACAGTGTCCTACCGGAAGGTGTGCTCAACATCGTCACTGGCGATGGCAAGGTGGGCGCGGCCCTGTCGACGAGCCAGGGCATCGACAAGCTGATGTTCACCGGCTCCACTGAGACCGGCCGCAAGATTGTGGAATCCACCGCAGCTTCCCTGGCTCGCGTGACTCTTGAGCTCGGCGGCAACGACGCTGGCATTGTGCTTGACGATGTCAACGCTAAGGAAATCGCCGAGGGCCTTTTCTGGGGCGCATTCATTAACACTGGTCAGACCTGTGCCGCGATGAAGCGTCTGTACGTTCCAGAGTCCATCTATGACGAGGTCGTGGACGCACTCGTTGAGGTGGCCAAGAATATGCCGATGGGCGTCGGCCTGGAAGAAGAAAACGTGCTGGGGCCGCTGCAGAATAAGCAGCAGTTCGATATCGTCGACAAGCTGGTCAAGGCTGCAAAGGACGGCGGCGCACGTGTGCTTGTTGGCGGTGAGCCTGACTACGACCAGCCGGGATACTTCTTCCCTACTACCCTGGTTGCTGATATCGACAACGACAACCCACTGGTTGCTGAAGAGCAATTTGGCCCAGCCCTGCCGATTATCAAGTACTCGACTATTGATGAAGCCATCGAGATGGCTAACTCCCTCGATGTTGGCCTGGGGTCTTCCGTCTGGTCTTCTGACCGCGAGCGTGCCCTCGAGGTTGCATCGCAGCTCGAAGCCGGTACTACCTGGATCAATGCCCACGGCAACGTGGATCCACGCATCCCATTTGGTGGCACCAAGAACTCCGGCTACGGCGTTGAGTTCGGCGTAGAAGGCCTCAAGGGCCTTGCCTACCCACACGTGGTGAACGGCTAATTTACCCGCTCTAAACGGCGTGCAAGCTGTTCGTGGTGATGCCCAGGTAAACAATGGGCATTCACCACTTTTTCTAGGTTTTCTTTGGCGCCCATCTTTACGGCGAAAGCTTCAGCCATGGTGACTCCGTGGCTAGGAGCTTCTTCAAGAATTATCTCGTCATTCGGGGTGATAGTGCCTGGGGAAATAACTCGAAAATAAGCACCGCAGTCGCCGCGTGCGGTGAACTTTTTCACCCAGCCTTTTTCCTCCAGCCATGCAGCAAAAGTCGCGCACGGGGTGCGGGGGACTGAGACCTCTAAAACCGCGGTTCCAATTCGAACGCGCTGATTGATGACAAGACCACCCAGGTCGATGCCGTGGGTGGTGAGGTTTTCTCCAAAGGAGCCATCGACAAGCTTTCTGCCTAGCTCATCCTGCCAAAAGTCCAGCTCTTCGCGCGAGAACGCATACACGGCTTTGTGTGCGCCGCCGTGGTGCTGGTCATCGCCAATAAAATCTCCGGTCACGCCGGAGCCGTCGCCGTAGTTGGGCCCGGGCGCGAACACAGAGATGGATTCGGCCGGCTGCTTATCGATCCCGGTGCGGCTGTAAGTACCAGCCGCATTGTCGCGGGGGACGGCAATATTGGTGGAGGCAACGCGTGCATTCATGCAGTCCATTAAACCACCAGCCAAAAACTGGTGATTGCGAACTACTTGAACTGACGGATCAAACGGTCAATCGCGGAGGTGTCAATGGAGACAACGCCCACGGATTGGGCGAGTGCTACCAGCGCGCCAATGACAGCAGCCATGATGCCCGCGCCCGCAAGGCCAGAGAAAGCGTTGCTGGAACCAGAAGCAACAGGCTTCTTGTCGTCATCGTCGTTGCCACCGGTGTTGCTGCCGTTGGTCCACCAGGTGTTTTTCGCTAGCTTTGCGATGTCAGTGTTGTCGATGTAGTCACCGCGCACCGGGTCGGTGCCCTTGACCTGGCTCATGATGTCTTCAGAGCCAGCGCCCTTGAAGAAGAAAGGAACTACCTGGTTGGTGTGGTTACCGGAGTACCACTCGTGAGTTGGCAGGGTAGACGAGTCACCGGCCATGACGTTCCACTTGCCGTCTTCTGGCTCATTCATGCCGGAGAGGTAGCCGGTTTCGTGGTCAGCGGTAACAATCAACAGGGTTTCTTCCCAATTGGAGTTGGTCTTGACCCACTCGATAGCAGCGTCAACGGAAGCGTTGAAGTCCTGCATTTCTTCAATCTCACGCGCGGACTGGTTAGCGTGACCAGTCCAGTCAATGGCGCCGCCCTCAATCATGACGGAGAAACCATCGTCGTCCTGGCCCAGGACATTCAGTGCGCCGGGGTGGACGTTCGAGCGACCTGAATGTGATGGACTCGACATCATGATGTGGCTAAGCGCAGGGGAGAAGTATCCAACTTACGCTGCTGGTGGGTTGACCTACTAGACTGTGATGCTATGACGAACCCTAGTGAAACCACTACGCACCGCTATACCCCGGAACTGGCGACTGAGATTGAACAGCGCTGGCAGAAGTACTGGATTGATAACGGCACTTTTGATGCTGCCAACCCAGTAGGGAAGTTAGCCACCGATAAGCCATTGCCGAAGGACAAGCTCTTTGTCCAGGACATGTTCCCTTATCCTTCCGGTGCGGGTCTTCACGTTGGTCACCCACTGGGTTATATCGCAACTGACGTCTTTGCGCGCTATAACCGCATGCTGGGCAAGAACGTTTTGCACACTTTGGGTTATGACGCTTTCGGTCTGCCAGCGGAGCAGTACGCTATTCAAACTGGTACGCACCCACGCACGACCACGATGGCGAATATTGAAAACATGCGTCGTCAGCTGGGCATGCTGGGCTTGGGTCATGACCAGCGCCGTTCGGTAGCTACTACGGATCCGGAATTCTATAAGTGGACGCAGTGGATCTTCCTGCAGATTTACAACGCATGGTTCGATGAGGATCAGAACAAGGCACGCCCGGTTTCTGAACTGATCGCTGAATTAGAAGCAGGCACCCGCACCACCAAGGATGGTGCTGTTTACAACGACTTGTCTAAGGCTGAGCAGGCTAAGGCTGTCGATGAGTTCCGCCTGGTTTACTTGTCTAACTCCACCGTGAACTGGTGCCCGGGTCTGGGTACGGTTTTGGCGAATGAGGAAGTTACTGCTGATGGCCGTTCTGACCGCGGCAATTTCCCAGTCTTCCGCAAGAACTTGAGCCAGTGGATGATGCGCATTACCGCGTACTCCGATCGCCTGTTGGATGATCTGGAGCTGCTGGATTGGTCGGACAAGGTCAAGTCCATGCAGCGCAACTGGATTGGCCGTTCCCGCGGTGCAGAAGTTACTTTCGATGCCCAGGGCCACGACATCCGCGTATTTACCACGCGTCCTGACACCCTGTTTGGTGCTGAGTACATGGTGCTGGCTCCTGAGCACGAGCTGGTGAAGGAACTGGCAAGCACCGAAGATTACGGTGCGGATATCAACACCAAGTGGACCTATGGCAAGAGCAACCCGCAGGATGCTATCGCGGCTTACCTGAAGGACATCGCGTCTAAGACTGAGCTGGAGCGTCAGGAAAACAAGGAAAAGACCGGTGTATTCATCGGCGCTTATGCCACCAACCCGGTCAATGGCAAGCAGATCCCAATCTTCATCGGTGACTACGTGCTGATGGGCTACGGTACCGGCGCGATTATGGCTGTGCCAGCGCACGATACCCGTGACTACGAGTTCGCTACTGAGTTTGAACTGCCGATCACCGAGGTTGTTTCCGGTGGCGACATCACCGAAGAGGCATACACCGGTGAAGGCACCGTGGTGAACTCCGCGAACGATGAGGGCCTGGACATCAATGGTCTGAGCAAGTCCGATGCCATCGCCAAGACCATTGAATGGTTGGAGTCCAAGGACTTAGGCGTTGAGAAGATCCAGTACAAGCTGCGCGACTGGCTCTTTGCGCGTCAGCGTTACTGGGGCGAGCCTTTCCCAATCGTCTACGACGAGGATGGCCAGGCGCACGCGCTGCCTGAGTCGATGCTGCCGATTGAACTGCCAGAGGTCGAGGACTACCAGCCAGTGTCTTTCGATCCTGATGCCGCTGATTCCGAGCCACAGCCACCATTGGCGAAGGCCAAGGAGTGGATTGCGGTTGAACTCGACCTGGGTGAGGGCACTAAGACCTACTACCGTGACGCGAATGTCATGCCGCAGTGGGCAGGTTCTTCCTTCTACCAGCTGCGCTACATTGATCCGGTCAATGATGAGGCAGTAGTAGATATTGAAAATGAGCGTTACTGGACTGGCCCACAGCCAGATGTTCATGGCCCGAATGATCCAGGCGGCGTTGACCTGTACGTCGGCGGTGTGGAGCACGCCGTGCTGCACTTGCTGTACTCCCGTTTCTGGCACAAGGTGCTCTATGACTTGGGCCATGTCACCTCCAAGGAGCCATACCGTCGCCTGTACAACCAGGGCTATATCCAGGCTTATGCCTACACCGATTCCCGCGGCATCTACGTACCAGCAGCCGAGGTAGGGGAGAAGGACGGCAAGTTCTTCTACAACGGCGAAGAGGTCAACCAGGAATACGGCAAGATGGGTAAGTCGCTGAAGAACGCGATTGGCCCGGATGATTTCTGCGAGGAATTCGGCGCGGACACCCTGCGTGTCTACGAGATGTCCATGGGTCCTTTGGACACTTCTCGTCCATGGGCAACCAAGGATGTTGTCGGTGCGCAGCGCTTCTTGCAGCGCCTGTGGCGCTTGGTCGTCGATGAGACCACCGGTGAAATCACGGTTTCGGACGCAGAGCTTAACGATGAAGACAATAAGCAGCTTCACCGCACCATCGCCGGTATCCGTGATGACTACGACCACCTACGCGCGAACACTGCTGTGGCGAAGTTGATTGAGTACACCAACTACCTCACCAAGAACTACGGCAAGAGTGTTCCACGTGCCGCGATTGAACCAGCCATCATCATGACGGCACCGGTTGCACCGCACCTCGCCGAAGAGCTGTGGAACAAGCTCGGCCACGAGGACACCATCACCTTCGTTGACTTCCCAACCTTTGATGAGAAGTGGCTCAAGGACGATGAGATTGAAATCCCAATCCAGGTCATGGGCAAGGTCAAGTCGCGTGTCTCTGTCCCCGCCGACGCCGACCAGGACACCGTTCTTGCAGCCGCGCTTGCCGATGAAAAGATCGTCGCGCTGACCGATGGCAAGAACGTGGTCAAGAAGATCTACGTTCCTGGACGCATGGTTAACCTGGTCGTGAAGTAGGGAAGCAGCTAGGCAGCTTACCTACAAAACAAAAGCCCGAGCATCCTGCAGTTTAGATGCGGTGATGCCCGGGCTTTTGTGTTTAATCCTCGTGAAGGTTGTACTTCAGTGCGTTAGGGTGCTTGGCCAGTGGCGTGATTTTCACGTCCATGTACTTGAACATGGGGAAGCCGCTGAGGAACTAGTGCACCGCGCGCGAAGCCTTAACAGTTACGATGAAAATGTTTCCACCGAGCTTGCAAAAACTGCCGATAGCCTGGGCAGCGCGGGGCGTTGGAAGGAGGCCGCGCAGTTTTATCAATTAGCTTCTGAATTGGCTGCCACTGAAGCCCACCAACGCCAATATGAGCTCAACCAGATGGAAGCCTTAGTTTCTTCGTCCAATATCCGTGCGGTAGCGCATCATGCCCGCACTTTGGATACCCGAGCGCCGAATATGTGGCGCGATTCTTTATTGGGGTACTTGGTTATCCACCAAGGACGGCGTAACGAAGCCATGGCACGGTTTAGCAACGCAGATTTAGAAAAAAGCGCTCCCGATGCCGTACGCGCGCAGCTAGCTGGGTATAAAGCTTTGGCGGAAATTGCTAACTGGAATCTGCAGGGCGTTCTTGAAGCCGCAGAAGAAGCGGTGAAATGGGGCGGACCTGAATCAGAGCCCGCCTTGTCCGCAAGCTATATCGCCAACGTCGCGAAAGTAGCTCTGACCGGAGCAAATGTTGACATGCCGGTGATGCCAGGGGAGTCCAAAGTGCTAGCCCAACGCCGTCATATGGTGGTGGGCTGGGTCAAACTGGCCAACGATGATCCGGTTTCTGCCCGACAAGAACTTCAGCAGCTTCCACGCGAAGAAGGCGCAACCCGTATCGATTTGTGGCAGATTGCGTGGCTTGCGCGCGCGGAGTTTTTACTCGGTGAATGGGATGATGCGCTCGCCACGGTGAAAAAGGGACTGTTCCAATCCGATTACTTCGGGATTGACCTCCTTGATCCGTTATTGCTGTGGACTGGTGCAATCATTTCGCAACTGCGGGGTGATTATTCCATCGCTGCGGATTACCGAAACCGTTTGATCATCAGCAACGATGCCTTTGTCATTCAGAAAGTTCCTGCTGCGATTACACGCGTGGTCACGGGCTTGCGGGAAAACCAGATGGTTGATGCTGTCCGTGCGACAGACCAACTCATTGAGTTAGATAAGAAGCAAACTATTAGCCAGCCCGGATTTTGGCCATGGCGCGACTTAGCAGTTCACGTGCTACTAAAAACCAAGCGCCTGGAAGAAGCAGATGAGCTTCTTGGCATTGCAGAAGAAGATGCTAACCGCGTAAATAATCTGGGTCTCAAAGCGCGCCTGGTCGCTGAGCGTGCCCATCAAGCGTTGGTGTTGGGTGAGGCTGACCGGGGCGTCAAGTTATATGAAGAATGCATCGAAATGATGGCTAATACCCACATGCGCCCCTATCAGGGCAGAACGCTTTTTGCCTTTGGCCAGGCGCTACGCAGGCTGGGTCGACGCCGGGATGCGGATGGCTACCTAGCTCGCGCAGCCGAGGTCTATCAATCCATGGGCGCGCATGCGTATGTAGAAAAGATCAACCGCGAGCGGCGTGCCGGAGGGTTGGGTCCGCGGCAAAATTCGGTGTCTTCGTTAACGACGCAGGAATTAGAAGTCGCCCATCACGCCGCCAGCGGGTTGACCAACAAGGAAATCGCCGCGCAGCTCTTCCTTTCACCCAAGACCGTGGAGTTTCACCTCACGCGTATCTACCGCAAGTTACGCATCCGCACCCGCACCGAACTCCCCGCAGCGCTCGCCCAAGCTCTACGCGAGTAAACCAGAAAAAAGCCTGCAGGCGCGTTTATCCTGCAGACTTTCTCTCACTCATGATGAGGCTCCAGCGCGTAAAGTGCGCGCGCAGGGCATCGGTGACTTCCTGCGGTGCCTCGATGGTGGGCACGTGCGCGCCGGGCTTGATTTCCACGTAAGTGGATTCGCCGCTGACTGCTTCGCCGATACCTTTGAGCACTTCAGGTGGGGTAGAAGGGTCATCGGCGCCAGCCAGAACCAGCACGGAAACAGAAATCTTCGGGAGTTCACCCGCAAAGTCCCAGTCAGCCAAAGCTTCAGAGCAAGACGCGTAGCCTTCGGCCGGGGTGGTGGCGATCATGTTGCGGTAGAACGCGGTCGATGCTGGATTTTCGGCAATCCAGCCTTCGGAGAACCAGCGCCCCACGACGGCATCGGCAAGCGCGGCGGTGGAATCTGCACGCACGGTCCGCGCGCGCTCATGCCAGGATTCAGGAGTGCCAAATTTCGGTGCCGTGCACAAAAAGGCTGCCGAGGTGACCTTCGGATCATTAGCCGCGAGGTACTGCGCAACCGCGCCGCCGAGGGAAAGGCCGACAACACCGTAGGTGTCAACGCCGTGCTTTTCGATGGTTTCTTGCACGTCACTTGCCAGATCCGCAATGGAGGCAGGGCCCTCAATAACAGGGGAGTGGCCGTGGCCGCGGTGGTCGACGGCGATGACGCGGAAGACATCGGAAAGCGCATCGAGCTGCGGCAACCACATATCAACCGTGGAGGCAATCGACCCGATGAACACCAAGGTGCCCTGTGGAGTCTCCGCCTTGCGTGGTCCGTATTCAACAAAGTGCAACTGTGCCATGTGTTTTTAGCCTTCCTTTTCTACAACTGCTGCCATGCCCTGACCGCCACCGATGCACATGGTGGCAAGACCCAACTGGCCACCCTCGCGCTTGAGGCGGTGCGCCAAAGTCACCAGCATGCGGGCGCCGGTCGCGCCAACTGGGTGACCCAGGGAGATACCCGAACCCCAAGTGTTCAGGCGGGAATCATCCCACGCTAAGTCCCATTCCTGCAGCACAGCGAGTGCCTGCGCCGCGAAAGCTTCGTTGAGCTCAATTGCATCCAGGTCATCCAAGCTGACGCCGGTGCGCTCCAGTGCCTTCTTGGTTGCTGGAACTGGGCCAACGCCCATGGTCTCTGGCGCGACACCTGCAACAGCCCAGCCCTTGAGGCTTAACAGCGGGGTAAGTCCTAGCTCAGCGGCCTTGGCGCGGGTAGTAACAATCATCGCTGCGGCGCCATCGTTTTGCGAGGATGCGTTACCCGCGGTCACGGTTGCTTCTTCATCCTGCTTGCCGCGGATAGAGCGCAGCGAAGCAAGCTTTTCTGGGGTGGAACCCTCGCGTGGGCCCTCATCGGCGGTCACGACGGTTGGCTCCTGGCCACGCTTCTTGGCAGGAATGGTGACTGGCACGATTTCTTCCTCGAACCAGTTCTCTGCTTGTGCCTTCAGCGCGCGCTCGTGCGATGCTGCTGCCATCTGGTCCTGTGCTTCGCGCGTGAGCTTGTACTCGCGGCGAACGTTCTCAGCGGTTTCAATCATGCCGCCAGGAATTGGGTGGTTCTTGCCGCCAGCGGTCTCACGTGCCTCAGCCAGGCGGTCACGCAGCTGCATGTCGCCGCCCTTGACACCCCAGCGGATGGAGCCATCAACGGTGTACTCGGTGCGCGACATAGACTCCGCGCCACCAGCGATAATGAGATCAGCCGCGCCCATAGCCACGTGTGCGGCCGCGGTCATGAGTGCCTGCAGGCCCGAACCACAACGGCGATCCAGCTGCATGCCCGGTACTTCCTTGCCCAAGGCCGAGTTCAGCGCAACGATGCGACCAAGTGCTGGTGCTGCACCATTCGGGCTCGCCTGGCCCAAGATAATGTCATCTACGTCCTTGGCGGTGGTCCCGGTGCGCTCCACGATGGCATCGACCACGGTGGTAGCCAGATCTTCTACCGGAACATCCTTGAATACTCCGCCGTAGCGTCCCACTGGAGTGCGCAGTGGGGAGCAAAAGACAATGTCATTATCGTTCTGGTTGGTCATTGAAGACTCCTTCATTTATTAGAGGTATTTAAAGCTAGGGATTAATTGCTGGCCATGACCAGGTCGCGGGAAATCTCGCTTGCGGTAGATAGCAACACCGGAAGGTAATTGCCGGTCAGCTCATTAACGGAACTCACTGCAGATTGCGTGGAGATGTTAATGGCTGCTACCACTTTTCCTTCAGCGTCTGTAATCGGCGCCGCCAGTGAACGCAGGCCAAGTTCCAACTCTTGGTCTACTAGTGCCCAGCCCTTGCTGCGCACGGCAATGATTTCTTCGAATAGTTGCTCCTTGTCCGTCAATGAACGCGGCGTGAGTCCGTGTGACAGCGGCACCGAGTCCAAGAAACTGCGGATTTCTGCATCTGGCATCCCGGCCAGGAGCACGCGGCCCATCGAGGTGGAGTGGGCTGGAAAGCGCGTGCCGATGGTGATGTTGACCGTCATGATCTTGCGCACCGCCACGCGCGAGACATAGTGGATATCCGTGCCATCAAGCACCGACATCGAACAGGATTCGCCCACCTGCGCGGATAGGCTCTCCAGCCGCGGCTGCGCCAGCGCAGGCAAGGTCAGCGCGGATAGGTAGCTGTAGCCCAATTCCAGCACGCGCGGGGTCAAGGTGAACTGGCCGTCATTATTTACGGCGTAGCCTTCTTCCACCAAGGTGTGAAGAAAGCGTCTAGCTGCCGCGCGGGATAGGCCGGTGGCAGCAGCCACTTGAGACAGGGTTTGTGAAGATGCGGTGGCGTCAAAAGACCGGATCACCATCAGTCCACGCGCAAAAGACTGAACAAAGTCACTTGAGGGACTAGTCATAACTCTCCTTCCAGGGTTGCTGAACACACCATAAATGTGCGCATTGCGAACCGTTGTACTAATGATGAACTTGAGTGTAGCATGTGGCACATGGTTGATAAAAGGACTAATTCCGCCACAGAGGCGGTGCAAGACATTTCTTCGGGATCCTCGATCGCCGTCGGTGGCTTTGGGCTGGTAGGCATTCCTACCGTGCTCATCGAAGCCCTACGCGCTTCGGGTCCAAATGACCTCACCATCGTGTCCAATAACTTGGGTGCTGATGGCTTCGGCTTGAGCTTGCTGCTGGAAGATGGCCGCATTACGCACTCCATCGGTTCCTACATTGGGTTCAACAAGGAGTACGCACGCCAGTACCTGGCGGGTGAGCTCACCGTTGAGTTCACTCCGCAGGGCACCTTGGCTGAGCGTATGCGTGCTGGTGGCGCAGGTATTCCAGCGTTTTACACCATCGCCGGTGTGGGCACACAGGTTGCAGAGGGCGGCTTGCCCATGCGCTATAACTCTGACGGTTCCGTTGCCGAGTACTCCCAGCCCAAAGAAACTCGCGAGTTCGATGGCGAAACCTATGTGCTGGAAACCGGCATTCGCACCGACTTCGCGCTGGTCCACGCGCACAAGGGTGACCGCTACGGCAACCTGTCTTTCCGCAAGACCGCGCAGAACTTCAACCCAGATGCAGCAATGAGCGGCAAGGTCACCATCGCCCAGGTGGAGCACTTCGTGGATGTTTTGGATCCAGAAGAAGTTGACCTGTCAGGCATCTTCGTGGACCGCGTTGTTGTGGTCGGCGAGCAGGAAACAGGAATTGAGTACAGGACGGTGCAGAGCTAATGACTTGGACACATGATCAAATGGCGGCGCGCGTTGCTGCTGAACTAGAAGATGGCCAGTACGTCAACCTTGGTATTGGTATCCCAACCAAGGTGCCCGGATTCGTTCCTGCGGATAAGGAAGTTATCCTGCACTCCGAAAACGGCATTCTCGGCGTGGGTGCATACCCCACCGAAGAGCAGATGGATCCGGAACTGATCAACGCCGGCAAGGAGACAATTACTGCCGCGCCGGGCGCGAGCTACTTCAGCTCATCCACTAGCTTTGCGATGATCCGCTCCCGCTCCGTCGACGTTGCCGTCCTCGGCGCGATGGAAATCTCGCAGTACGGCGACTTGGCTAACTGGATGATTCCAGGCAAGATGGTCCGCGGCATGGGCGGCGCAATGGACCTGGTCCACGGTGCTGAAACCATCATCGTGATGACTGACCACGTGACTAAGAAGGGCACCCCGAAGATTCTTAGCGAGTGCGCCCTGCCTTTGACCGGCGCTAAGTGCGTGGGCAAGATTGTCTCCACCCACGCCGTCTTTGACGTCGATGCCGAAGAAGGCCTCACCCTGGTTGAGCTCGCACCTGAGGTCACCCTGGAAGAGCTCAAGGAAATCACCGGCGCACCATTCAAGGTTGCCGAAGGCGTAGCCTAAAAAATCCCTGTTGCAGGCCTAGCCTTCACCACTAAAATCCCGGCGAGACGAACTCGGCCGGGACTTTCAGGATTTATTATTACGAGATTACACGCAGCCGCAAAAATTCCTTAGTAGTTGAATGCCTAAATTCTATTCTTTTGGTTGCCAGTCTGAACTTTCCCAAGGAGTTTGGGTTGGTTCGACTATCTCCGAAGGATGGAACCAGAGGATATCGGCAATCAGAATAATTGAGGTGATAACCGAAGCCCAAAAGGGTATTTTCCAATTATCCCGCTCGTTTGGTTTCTTTCTCCCCACAGAGTACGAGTAGAAAGCGGCTAGGATAGTTACAGGGAACAAATAGGGAAAGCCAAATGCCGCTGCTATGATGCATACGAAAAGTACTGCTACTACACTTTGAATCTTTGACACGGTGCTCCGATGTATTAGCAAGTGCTAGTTGCTCTGTATTCACCCGAAGGGACAATTGTTGCAGTTACGCATTCAGTGCGTCGATTGAGCCTCGTTTGGCTAAAAGATTCTGAGGACCTCGAAGTCCATTGTCCCCCAGTTGTTGCGTAGGCCGTTGGAGTGTTTGCGTTTCCGTCGTATGACCAGGTGGGAGTCTTTGTCTCACCACCTGCTTCTAGAATCCTTACGTCGTCAATTTGAACACCAGGATTTCCGCAAATCTCGACTCTTTGCCACCAAGTGTAGAGAGTATTTCCGAGAATGGCTTTCTGGCCGAATGTCACACCATCTATTCGACAATACTTGTTGGCCATGGTTGCGGCCTGAAGGGTCTCAGTTTCAATAGTCTCAACGTCACTTGGCGTGTTGTATAGTTCAAACGTCTCTCGTTCGGCTTGAGAGAGGCCATTGATTGCAGTTTCTGGGTTAGGGGCACTCATAACTTCATTGCTAATCCGCTCTCCTGCTTTAATGGGGTCTTCTTTGGCAAAGGCAACTGGTGTGTGCGTGCCAATTGTGCCAACGAGCAAAAAGCGAGCACGGTACGTAAAGCTTTTTGCATCGGTGATATTTCCTTTCGGCGAGGGGAGCACTTTGCTCCGCAAGGCAACCTTCGCACAGATAAAATACGCTGGCAATAGATGCTAGGAATGTTATCAAATAGTGACCTAAGTGTTCGATTGGACCGTTTCGTTTAGTGGTCGCGTGCGTGTAGATCAATCAAATGGCGAAAGGGCGTTGAACGATCTCCGCTTTTGCAGTATGTGACGGTTTATGAGATTTTAATGCCGCAATACGTGGAGTAATAGGAGTACTAATTTTGGGATAGCCAGCCCCGCCGTTCCATCCCGGGCCCGGCCCTCTATGTAGATATGCCTAAGGACGAAAAGTACACCATTTAAGGGTCCAACTTTTGGGAAATTCGATAACTGCAATTTAATAAATGCCTGCTTGCCCTAAGTAATTGACTGGCTGGAATTCCCCGGCCCCGGGGGAGCTATTACAGGCTAGGGTAATTCACGCGGCAGGGGATCGTCCCTGTTCAAAGCACTACTTTTGTCACTCGTTGGCGAGTTTCGGTTAGTGTGCAGCCGAAAAACTTCCAGTCAATGCATGGTGAATGTATCGCAGGATGGTGATTGAGAAATCCGAGGTGAGCTTGATAATTATCGAAGGTAGTGTGTTCTTGAGTGAGTTGGCTCCGCTGATTTGTATTGTTGTGCGACCAACATGTGGCGCAAATTAGTCGGGCTTGGTTGTCATCTCCACGAGCTCTGGCCGGGTATTGCGTAATTTCTGCTTTGGGAGGCTCTAGTTATCCCGTCAGAAACCGATTTGGAAAATGGTCGCCAAAGTAATCGGCTGATCCGACTGTTGGTACGTCCGACTAGCGTACGGCCGACCCGCGGTGGAATGTAGGAATTGCCCTAAAGACGAATGCTCTGGCTCGCTGTTTGATTGGTTTATGTGAAAGAACACATTGGCGTTTTTCACTTTCCCTGTGGCCACACTTTTAAAGGAGCAGCGATGACCACATCCTCTACAAAGCCTCAAGCGTCTTCCCAAATATGGGAGTCGCCTGCGCATAAACGAACAGTATATGGCGTGCTCGCCATTGTAGCTATCACCATCCTATTTGACGGCTATGACCTTGTTATTTACGGCGCGGTCTTGCCAAACCTGTTGGCGGATCCTTCGCAGATTGGTCAGCTCAGCCCTGGCGTCGCCGGAACCTTGGGTTCCTGGGCGATGATCGGTGTGACCATCGGTGCACTGTCCGCCGGCGCGATCGGTGACCGACTAGGCCGCCGTCGAGTATTTCTCACCGCCATCGCGTGGTTCTCCATCGGAATGGGTCTGACTGCGCTGACCACCTCCGTCTTTGCCTTCGGTGCACTGCGTTTCTTCACCGGCTTGGGCGTTGGAATCATCGTCGCGACCGGCGGCGCGATCGTCGCTGAGTTCGCACCAGCTGGTCGCCGCAATTTCTTCAACGCCATTGCATACTCCGGTGTCCCCGCCGGTGGCGTGATGGCTTCGCTGTTGGCGCTCGCTTTGGAAGATGCCATCGGCTGGCGTGGGCTATTCCTTATCGGCGCAACCCCGATTCTCTTCCTGCTGCCTGCAGCATGGTTCTTGCTCCCAGAGTCTCCGAAGTGGCTTGTTGCCACCGGTCAGTCCATGCGTGCACAGGAACTATGCACTAAATTTGGCCTGCCAGAATCCCAGTTCCTGACCAAGCCTGTCAGCCGCGACGCTATTGAAAGCGGAACTCCGGCAGTTTCTGCGGAGAACCCAACCGGTAAGTCAGGCTTCGCCGCAATCTTCTCCCGTGTGTACCTCCCCGGCACGCTGCTCATTGGCACGATGAGCTTCGTCGGACTGCTGTCCACCTATGGCCTAAACACCTGGCTGCCCGTGATCATGGAGAACAACGGGGCATCGTCTGCGCACTCGATGTACACCCTGCTGTTCCTCAACGGTGGCGCGGTTGTCGGTGGCCTGCTCGCCTCCAAGGTCGCTGACCGCGTCGGCGCAAAGGCAGTTATCACCGTGACTTTTACCCTCGCGGCTATCTCACTGATGATACTGCCGTTTACCAACAACGTGTTCTTGACGTACATCCCAATCGTCATCGCCGGCGTTGGCGTGCTGGGAACTCAGGTTCTGACTTACGGTCTGACGTCCAACTACTTTGATACCTCGGCACGCGCTGCTGGCGTTGCGTGGTGTGCCGGCTTCGGCCGTCTCGGCGGAATCGTCGGCCCGGTTGCAACCGGTCTCATGATTGGCGCCGGTTTCGGCCCAACCTGGGCATTCGGTATGTTCGCTGGTGTCGCGATCATCGGCGTTATCTGCACCGTGGCTATCCCGAAGTCCCCAGCAGTTGAAAAGACCGTCACCACCGAACCAGCCGCATCCGCCGACTCCCGCGCGCGAGTCACCGAAGGTGTTTCCTAAGCAACATCTCCAACACCAGCGCTGTAAGGTGCACGCAAAAATGAGGCTACGGGTTGAACCCATAGCCTCATTTTTATGTCTGCTTAAGCCTGATGATCGTTGCGTTCTTTGACCTTAGAGAAAACGAACAAGGCAGCTAAGACAGTTAAGAAGATTATTGCCACTGGAACGGCAATAACCCCTAAGAGAAGTGCGAATTCAGCGAGCCCCATAACTTTATTCCCCCAACGGTAGGTGGTTAGTTAATTGCAGCCTACCGCTAGAGATGCCCTGAATAAAGAGAGTTGGAGAAATTGCTCCGGGTTGTGCTTGGTGCACGCTACTTCTTGTCGCGGCTGGCCCAGAAGCCGGCGCCGAAGGAAAGGAAGACGGTGCCGTCGAATACGTTGCCGGTCTTGATGGTGGCGTCGCCGGGAAGCAGTACTGGTAGTTCGCCCGCGGGGTAGTCGATGCTCGCGATGAGGAAGGTCTGCTTAGTCAGCTGGTTGGTGCGCTTTTTAATAGAAGCGATTTCGCCAACGAGCTTGGCATAAGGACTCAAGTCGCGGGGGCTGAGGTTCTTGTGGAACTTCTCTGCGGACGGGCTAAACAACATGTTCGGGGTGGTCTGCCTAGTGCCATCGGCAGCTTTGGATTCAAAGGCTTTGTCGGAGGCGGCCCAGGCGGTGGTGTCATCGAAAAGCTCGTAGTCTGTCGCCCAGGCGCTCAACGCACCTTGGGAAGTGAGAACGCTTTGGCCGCCAGCAGGATTGCCGGCAGGCAGCGCGAAGAACTCATCGCTTGCGGCAATAACGTTGGTGAAAACCTCACCGTTATTCGCGCGGTGAAGTGCGACGTGGGTGATGAAATCACCGGCACGGTAGGCGGTCGCATCAATCGGGGCGTCGGTCAAGAAACCTGGAGTGGTACGCCAGCCTTCCTCATCTTTAAACGCGGCCATGCGCGGGCCGGTCGGGTCCTGATAGACCACAACACCCTCAAAACCAGGAACCACGAGGGCCTTTCCACAGGTCTCCTCCATGAGATCGTACATCAAATCATCAAAGGAGTCGTAGGAAAAACCAAGCGCAGCGTATTCATTGTCCATCATGACTAATAGTCTAAAGCCTTGCTACCCATCCGGCTGAGATGTATTAGCCCTCCATTAACCCCAATATCAGTCTGCAAAATTGGACAGATTTTCAAACTTGTGTGGCCCACACATTGCTCTCGTCTGAATCTTTCGAACCGATTAGACTTGGTATCTACGGGCGAACAAGGTATAACACTTGGACTAAGACGCGTAGCTATGTAACAGCCTGGTGTAACACGAAAAGGATTCACACGGCCTTGACCGATGGTGACGGAGGAGGCCAATGGAGGGAGTGTCGTCATTGGTTAAGAACATAATATCGCTGCTACCCGAATATGGAATGGAGTGGGGTTTGTGGTGCGACAACCCGCCTATTCCAACATACCGAGGCTGGCCACCCACTCCACGCAACTTTATGTTCAGCAAAGGTCTTGAAGAACGCCTTTATGATTGGCTCGAATCATGGCGGAACAACTATGCGGATGGTCCTGAAGAACAGGCAGAAACATGGAAACAAGGATTTGATAAATATGCATGGGCACAGGAAGGTGATGCTCTTTCTAGAGAAATAGAAGCTGAGTGCCATGGTTATAAGGTTCGGAGAGACTATGAGATCTATCTAAAGAGCCCGGACAGGAAGTAGTGAGGTAGTCGTAATCATGTCACAGTAGAACTCGGTTGGTGCTGAGTTTCCTTCAATCCCAGATGTCGCTTTGTTGCGGATGGGCTTTAACAAATGAAGGTATATATAGCCCAAAATGCATTAGTGTTTATTGAGGCTATCAACGGTTAGGGGATGCTATGACAAAAAGGGAGCAGCGTCTATCTCGCCAAGGAAAGTTCGCTTGGCCGATTCCGGAAGTCTTGCTCATACTTATCGGTATAGTTCTTTTGGTTTTCTTTCCTGAGGACCAGTATTTTGACATCAATACTTTTGGCGGCATGATTCTGGCGTCTGCGGTGATTTCCCTTCCTATCGGAATTCCTCTGCTTTTAGCTAAGGTGGGCTTTTCTGGTTCGACTTCGCCTATGTTGTCGCAGGCGTATTGGCGTACAGATACATTCTTGGGCTGCCGGATGGGGCATACATTGGTGAAGGCTTAATTCTGCTGGTGGGCATAGCTTGTGTCATCAGCGGATGCTCACACACGCTGCGGAGGATTTTAGCGTCGCGCTTCGCTAAGAAACCGCGCTCTAAATAGTGCTTCTGTTTCCGCGTCCAGTCATTGAAACGAATACGGGCTAATTGTCGTTGGTCAATCATCAATCAGGTTAGAAATTGGACTTATGCACTGAGTGTCACTTATAAGACTCAGTTGAACAGTTTGAGGTGAAATAATGGGACCGGCTGAAAAGCGACTATATCAACTGAAACGTTTTGCCCTGCCCATTCCCGAGGCGTTAATCGCAGTCATCGGATTGATATCGGTCTTTGTATTTCCAGAGGATCAGTTCTTTGATCTCAATGGTTTGGCTGTGCTGGCGTTCGCGAGTGGGGTAATTGCGATTCCAATTGGTATTCCACTGGTATTTATCAAAGTGCACTTTTTCTGGTTTGATATTGCCTATATTGTGGCGGGATTACTAATGGTTCGATTCGTAGAGACCCTGCCCGATGGTCCCAATATTGGGGCGGGTGCATTAGTGTTTCTCGGCTTCAGCTTTATGATCAGTGGCGGTTCTTCCTCACTGCGTCGGCTTCGAGCAGTGTCCTTTCTAAAAAGGAGAGGTTAATTAACCATTCGTGTTGGAGAACTTCGCGAACTTAAGTGGGGTGTCCGAATAGGTGGAATTCTTGGAAAACTAAGCTAATTTGAGTAGGCCTTGGGGGACACTTCAATGCCCGGTAAGACCTGCCTCCGAGGAAGACGCTAGTTCACCTCATCGAGGATGAATTGTGCGGCGCGCTCAGCAATCATGATGGTTGGTGCGTTGGTGTTGCCGGAGGGAACCAGCGGCATGATGGAGGCATCGGCAACGCGGAGGCCGCTTAGGCCATAAACGCGCAGGTTACGTGGGGAGACCACGGAGAGGGCATCGATGCCCATCTTGCAGGTGCCGACCTGGTGGTGATAGGTAATCACGGTGCGGCGCACGTAGTCTTCCAGGTCATCGTCGGAAATCTCCGCGCCGGGGTAGATTTCTACTGGCCCCATTCGGCCAGGGCTTCTTGGCGGCCGACTTCGCGGGATTCCTTGACGGACGCTACCAGCGCATCCATATCGGATTGCACGCTGAGCACACCCAGGTCGAGTGCAATCGGGTCATCATCTTCTGGTCCAGTTAGGGTTAGCTCGCCGCGGGAAGCCGGACACAGCCCGCCCATGAGTGTAAAGGCGTTGGCGGGGCCTTCCATGTCCTCGTTGTACATCGGGATGGAGAAATACAGCGGTTGGGTATCCGGCACGGACTTGCCTGGGGTGGACTTGGTAAATACGTGCACTTCGGCAGGTAGCACAGCAGAAGCTGGGATTTCATTTTCGGTTGCTTCAAAAATGACCGGGGATAGCACGTGGTCGTGCAGGTTCTTGCCCACGCCAGGCAGATTATGGGTAACGGTCACACCCAGTGCTTCGAGTTCCTCAGCAGGGCCAATGCCGGAGCGCAGGACTATTTCGGGGGAGTTCAGCGTGCCGGCGCACAGGATGGTTTCATGTGCATATAGCTTCTCGATGCCACCCTCACCCCTTATCTCCACGCCCGTGACCGCGTCACCGTCAATGATCACGCGCTGAACCTTGGCGTCGGTGATGATGGTGAGGTTGTCATGATCTGCAACTGGCTTCAGATATGCATGCCAGGTGTTGAAGCGATTGCCATCGCGGACATTGGCTTGAATCCGGCCGATTCCTTCGGGGTTGCCGGAGTTGTAGTCCTCGTTGAGCGGAATGCCGGCTTGCTGGCCGGCCTCCAGCATGGCGTCTTGTAGTGGGTTGGTTTCATAGTCGCTGCGGACATCCAGCAGACCGTCACGGCCGCGGGTTTCCGGATCGCCATCGGGGTAGTTCTCAATGGACTTAAACACCGGAAGAACGTCATCCCAAGACCAGCCATCGCTGCCGAGATATGCCCAGGTGTCGTAGTCTTCTTTCGCACCGCGCACCCAGATAGTGGCGTTGAGCGCATGCGAACCGCCCATGACCTTGCCGCGCGGAATGTGTAGCTCACGGTTGTTGGCGTGTGATTGTGGCAAGGTGCGGTAGTTCCAGTCCTGCTCGCTGTGCCATAGCCTGCCCAGGTCATAAACCTTGGTGATATCCGGGTTGGTGTCATAAGGTCCGGCTTCGATGATGGCGACCTTGCGGCCGGCATCGATAAGCCTGCGCGCAATGACATTTCCTGATGAACCCGCACCGACGATGATGAAATCGTAATTCTGCTCAGCCATGAGCTTCCTCCAAAGATGTGTTGTGTAACAGTCTTGAAGTTCAATGTAAGCCACTTCACGAATTCTGTCCGGTGCTTTAGTGCAATTCAGTTGTCTTTGCGTGCTGTGCTGCTACTTCTGCGCGTAGATGGTGACCGCGGCTATATCTCCAGGGGACAAGATTTTTGGTCGGAGTGGCCAACGTCGTGGCCTTCGTGGACTGCCTCCTTCATCTATGTTTTCGTGATGGGTTGGTGGACGCGTTGATTCTCAGGATTGCCCGATTGATTCCTGCCGTTCGGAACTTGATTGATGAAATGACGGCCAAAAGGTACTAAAGTACCCACCCGTTTTAGGTCATTCTTTACTTGCCTGTTTTCGGCGTGGAAACGGTAGACGCATATGAGATTCGAAGAAATATGGTCCAGAGTTTAAAAAGGATGTGGCGCCAAAGATCTTCCTTTAGCTCAACTACCTTTGCTAATAGAACTAGACCGAGGTTGAGGAGGCGAAGCGAGGGAACAAGTTCCGGCAAAGGCTATACCATTAGCGTCGCTCCATGTCCGTCGAAATCTAGGGTCTCGAGATTCCAATTTTTGAAAGTTTATCCATTCCCGGGAATTTACTCAGTAGCATGATTTTTGGCTGCTTAAAAGCTGTCACACTCCTGAACTACTAGTTTCATAGAAGGGCTCTATGTTGTCGCAAAAGTTTCACGAGTATGTTGCATTATCTACTATCGCAGCTCTCACGCTTTCAGGTTTGAATGCACCTGTGGCGATGGGACAGTCTTCCAATTTCGGCATGTCTTCTTTCCAGGCTCCTAGTGGCGCAAATGCGCACAAGCCACAGGATGCAGAAGAAATTGACGGAAAGCTAGAGACCAGTAACGACGAGCTACGAGGCACCCTTGTCCCCGGTGCTCAAGGCGATAGCGTGGATTTCAATGTCGACGAGGATGATCTTGATGCGACCGTAACCACCCACCTAAGCGAAGATGGTCATCTTACGGTTGAAGTAAGCGGCGTGTCCGAAGGTGAGCATTTCTCTGAGATTTTTGATGTTCAAGAATTCGCTGTAACTGGTCAATCGCCGGATGATTTTGTAGCAACGCTTACGGGACAATCAACTGCGCAATCAGTTCTTATCGATGGTCAATCTGCTACAACTCAAGCTGTGCCGGCTCTTGTCATATTGGGGCTTTTAGCACGGGCTGGTCTTCGCGCAGCCCTTAATTGGTACGGAAAAGCCCAAGTCAAAAAGGCTGCAAAATCTTACTTGCTGAGCCGAAACGCTAATAAGTGGAACCATATTATGAAGCCGAAACATTGCTGGAACCGAGTCGGCGGGCATTCTCGTGAACAGATCGCTGAGTTGATGAGCCGTGCCATGTCAGAAGGGGTCCACAGCAAGCGCAAAGGTGATAAGCAGGCGGTATGGAAGTATAAGAACCAGACGATTGTTGTCACATATGCAAATAACGGTCATATTAGTAATGGTTGGGTGAGTTGTTAATGGAAATTTCTGATTTTGAAGCTGCTATTGAAGCTGCACAAAACAATGATGAAGCCAAGCTAGTGTCTTTGTTTAACCAGTTTTCTGCAGAGGAATGGGCTGACGTTTCGTACGATTGGAAATACGAAAATAGGCAAAAGGTAAGCGATTTTATTCAAGAAGCCGTTAAAATTCTTCCGGCAAGTGTGGAGTTCGAGAGAATTCAATACTTGGTGAGCGAATATGTTTTAGCTCTTGTCTATCTTCCAGGATCAATTGATCTAGCTGCTACAGCTCTAGTGACGTTTTGGAATAGGCACCAAAATGGTAACCCTAATGATTTGATCGAGGATTTAAAGGATTTCGAGGAACATCCTGATGGCGATCGGGTGGCTGAAATCGCCGCTACAGCTAAAGGGATCGACTTTCAGAAGTGAAGTTTCCCTTCGTCTCTACGCTCGACGTAGTTGAGCGTTGGACAGTTGTTCTGGCTGTGGTGATTTCGTTATTTGGTGCGTTTATTGCACCTTACTTCTTGTCGGGATCGTCAAGCACTGCCTCAACTGCATCGTCAGTGCCAAAAGTTGTGTTTATTGATGATGGTCTCTCTCGTCCGGACAATATAGAAATCATCGTGCTGAATCCGGACGGGGAGCCAGGACAACATTTCGACGGCTTATTTCAATCATTTGTTGAAGCTTATTCACAGCAAACCAACATCCTCGTTATTGATGTGGTCGGGAGTTTTGGGCAAGCTAGCCCTGACAGCATCGCTGATGCGGTGAATATTGCGATTGATGAAGGCGCGGACATTATCAACATTAGCTTGGCTTCAGAAAAGGCAAGCATGAAACTCGAAAGTGCGATTCAAGCCGCAGATGAGCGCAACATTGCTGTTATCGCGTCAACTCAAAGTGGACTAGAAAAAGTGGTGTCGTATCCTGCTGCCTTTGAGTCTGTCATTGGCGTTTATCCACTCTCATCGGATGGAACCAGGTACTGGTTCAGCAATTCAGTAGGAGCCGATATCGGTGTTGTTGTACCCGTTGACGGTGGATCTTCACTTGGAGCGGTGCTGACAACAGCACAGTTGCTTAATTGCACGTCGCGATATGATCAGCCAAAGGAGAAACTGGTAGCGATTCTTCTTCAATGCCAGTCCCCGATATTTTCCTTTCATCGAGCTAGTCCATAAACAGCAGTACTGCATAAAATGCAGTACTGCTGTTAAAGGGTTTCGCGGTTACTTCTGCGCGTAGATAGTGTCCACCTTTTCCACCAAGGTCAGCACGTCGTAGGAGGCGACGAGGACGTCGTCTTGGTTGTAGAGGGCGGCGTCCCAGCAGACTTCGCCGTAGTCATCGGTGACGCGTGGGGTGATGCGCTTGGCGGTCAGTTCAATGCGAACGGAATCGTCATAGGTAACTGGCTCGATGAAACGTAGGTTTTCTAGTCCGTAGTTTGCAAGGACCGGACCTGGTGCAGGTTCGACGAAGAGGCCGGCGGCCCAGGACACCAGCAGGTAGCCGTGTGCGACGCGGCGGGGGAAGAAGGGGTTGGCCATGGCGGCTTCTTCATCGGTGTGCGCGTAGAAAGTATCGCCGGTGTCTTTCGCAAAAGCCAGGATTTCTTCGAGGGTGACCTTGCGCAGATCCGAGGCGAACTGATCACCAATCTTCAGCGTGGCCAGGTCCTTACGGAATGGGTGAACACCGGTGCTGTTGATGACATCCTCGCGGGTTACGCGGTTAACGGCCGCGCCGCGGTGCCACTGACCAGTCACAGCAGTCAGGTGGTCCGGGCTGCCCTGAATCGCGGTGCGCTGCATGTAGTGCAAGATACCGCGGATACCGCCGAGCTCTTCGCCGCCACCGGCACGACCCGGGCCACCATGGACCAGGTGTGGCAGTGGGGAACCGTGGCCGGTGGAAGTCTTTGCATCCACGCGGTCCAAGAAATGCACGCGGCCGTGGTAAGCAGCAATCCCGCGACCATACAGTGCAGCCAGTTCATCATCATGAGTAATAACAGAAGCAACCAGCGAACCAGAACCCTTCGCAGCGAGTTGCACTGCATCGGTTGGCTCGTCGTAGCCAATGACGGAAATAACCGGGCCGAAGGCTTCGGTTGAGTGCACGGCTTCCGCCTTGGCGTCGTCGAAACGCAAGATGGTAGGCGCGAAGAATGCGCCCTCGAGCTTGTCGGCGCCGCCGTAGACAACTTCGCCGCCGGCATCGATAAGCTTGTGCACCGCCGATGCCACGTCATCGCGCTGCTCGAGTGAAACCAATGGACCCATCGTGGCATTCTCATCGCGCGGATCTCCTGGCACAACCTTGGCCTCCAGGCGCTGCGACAAGGCTGCGATGAATGGCTCAACCAGGCCCTTTGGCACAATCGCGCGGCGAATCGCCGTACACTTCTGCCCCGCCTTCGAGGTCATCTCATTGAACACGGCCTTGGTATAAGCCTCAAACTCCGGTGCATCCTCGGTGACATCGGTGCCCAAAATCGCAGCGTTGAGCGAGTCCGCCTCAGCGGAGAACTGAATGCCACCCTCCAGCACATTAGTGTGCGAGCGCAGCGCATTCGCCGTCTGTGCGGAGCCGGTAAAGGCCACGTGGTCGCGGAAATCTAAGTGATCCAACAGGTCGCGTGCGGAACCAGAAATCAGCTGCAGCGAACCTTCTGGCAAAATCCCCGACTCCAACATCAGGCGTACGCACGCCTGGGTGACAAAACCGGTTGGGGTTGCCGGCTTCACAATGCTTGGCACACCAGCAATAAAGGACGGCGCGAACTTCTCCAACATGCCCCAGATGGGGAAGTTGAACGCATTAATCTGCACCGCGATGCCCGGAATGGTGGTGTAAATATGGCGGCCAATAAATGAGCCGTCCTTGGAAAAGACCTCCGGCTCACCATCAGTAACCACGTGCGAGTTCGGCATCTCGCGGCGGCCCTTGGAAGAAATGGTGAACATGGTAGAAATGCCGCCGTCAACGTCGACGAAATTGTCCCGCTTATTCGCGCCCGTTTTGTGTGCAAGCTGGTTAAGCTCATCACGGTGGTCCTGCAAAAACATGGCCAGTTCCTTGATCTTCAAAGAACGCTCATGAATGGTCAGCTCTTGCAGGTTCTTGCGGCCAACAGTGCGGGCATAATCAACAGCGGCGGCAATATCCAAACCTTCTGCGGATACTCGCGCCACAATCTCACCCGTGGATGGGTCAGCAACATCGGTGACCTTCGAAGGATTATCCGGCGTTAGCCAGCGGCCAGTGAGAAAGCTTGGAACAATTGCAGCAGAGTTAGTAGAAGTCATGGTTGCCTTTCTAAAAATATTACGAAGAAAAAGAAGAGAGAAGAAGAATGCAAAAGTATGAGCAGTGGACGATTGAGCTGGGAGAGCTTGACGAAAAGATGGGAGTGAAGGTCATTGAGCAATCAGCCACCAAGGTTGTTGCCACCATGCCTATTGAAGGCAACCGGCAATCCCTTGGCCTGCTTCACGGCGGGGCCATGGCAAGCCTGGCTGAAGCAGTGGGAAGCTGGGCCGCTGTTATCCACGCATCCACCATGGGCAAAGTTGCCGTGGGTGTTGATATCAACGCCACCCATCACGCTTCGGGGTATGCCGGGTTGGTCACTGCAACCGCCACCGCTATTCGCTTAGGCCGCACCATGACCAGTCATGAAGTTGTTATTGAAGATGAATCCGGCCGCCGCTTGTGCACGGCGCGTATCACCAACGCTGTTATTGAGAAAAGTTCTTAAGACTTTCTCAATAACAGCGGTTTCTAGTCGTCGGAGTAATCGTAAAAGCCCTTGCCGGACTTCCGGCCCAGTTCACCGCGGGAGACCATATCGCGCATGAGCTGCGGTGGGGCAAAACGCTCGCCCAGGGTGGACTTTAGGTATTCGGCGATACCCAGGCGGACATCGAGGCCGACGATATCGGTTAGCTCCAGCGGGCCGATGGGGAACTTGTAGCCCAGCACCATCGCATTATCGATATCGCGTGCTGATGCCACCCCGTCTTCCACCATCCGGATTGCCTCCAAAGCGATGGCAACGCCCAAACGTGAGGACGCGAAACCAGGCGCGTCATTGACCACCACTGCGGTTTTGCGCAGGTCCTCCACCCAACCCTTGGCGGTCTCCACCAGTGCGTTCGGGGTGGATTTTGCCACCACAACCTCAACCAGCTTGGATGCTGGAACCGGGTTGAAAAAGTGCAGGCCAATAACATCGTTAGCCACGGTGTCTGCCAGTTCAGAGACCGACAGCGAGGAGGTATTGGTGGCGATGACTGCCTCCGGCGCTGCTTGAGCGATATTGCTAAATGCTGTGGTCTTGAGGTCCATGGACTCTGGAACTGCCTCAACCACCAGGTCAAAGCCCGCGAACTCTGAAACATCGGTGGACAGTGTCAGGCGGCTCGCCCAGGACTCAAAAGTGCCTTCTGCGCCGCGGTCGATGGAGCCTTGAATAGCCTTTTCCACTCGCGCCTCTGCCGCAGCGACCGCGTCTTCATTGATGTCTACAACCTTGACATTCGCGCCGGCCGCGAGAAACGCGTGCGCGATACCCGCGCCCATGCGTCCGCCGCCGAGTACTCCAACTTTTTCAGGTACAGCCATAACTTCGCCCTTCTCCTTATATCTTCGCGACTATGTCGCGCTATTTCTTCTTGCGGTCTAAAAATGCCTGCATGCGGTCAAACTTGGCCTCGGACTCAAACAGGACCGCCTGCGCGATGTTGTCCACCGCCGGGTGGACGTCCGCTGGCATATCAAAAAGCTGCTTGGACAAACGCACCGCCAGCGGATCCAGTGCGGCAATCTTTTCAGCCCACGCGCGTGCCCCGGCGTCAAGCTCCTCTGGTGCGAAAAGCTCATTGACCAGGTGTGACTGCAGGGCTTCTTCGCCGTTGAGCACGCGTCCGGCCATCAAGATTTCTTTGGCCAGCGGGTTGCCCACGGCCTCTTTGAGCCGCCACAGTGCGCCGGCACCAGCGATGATGCCGAGGTTCGCCTCAGGTTGGCCGAACTTCGCGCCGGGCGTGGCAATCCGGAAGTCCGCAGCAAGTGCGAGCTCCAAGCCGCCGCCGAGAGCGAAACCATCAATCGCCGCAATGACGGGAGAGGGTAGCTTCGCTATCCGTTGAAACACGCCTGAGTTAATCCCGCGCAGCGCATCCTCGCGGCGGCGCTCACGTAGCTGCGCGATATCCGCACCGGAGGCGAAAATTCCGCGTGGCCCCTTGGAGGTCTCAGCCACGCAGCCAGTAATCACCAGAATCTTTGGTTCGCGTTCTAACAGGGCACACAGCGCGTGAAACTCATCAACCATGGTTTCATCAATCGCATTGCGTACTTCTGGGCGGTTCATGCGCGCGATGACAAAGCCGTCTTCTTCGGTGATCTTCAGCGCCGTGAAATCTGCCGTAACAGTCTGAATATCAGTCATTAGACCCTCTCAATCGCAATCGCGGTGCCCTGGCCAACGCCAATGCACATGGTGGCGATACCACGGGTACCGCCTTCAGTTTCTAAGCGGTTGAGCAGCGTCAACGTGATGCGCGAGCCCGAAGAACCCAGCGGGTGGCCCAGCGCAATCGCGCCACCCCACGCGTTGGTCTTTTCTTCATCCAGGCCGAGCTCGCGGATACACGCCAAAGACTGCGTGGCGAAGGCTTCATTGAGCTCCACCGCGTCAACCTCGCCTAAGTCCCAACCGGTGCGGGTGAGAATCTCACGCGTCGCGAGTACTGGTCCCATGCCCATGATTTCTGGCTGCAGGCCGCGTGCCGCATTCGCCACCACGCGGGCACGTGGCTTAAGGCCAAGCTTTTCAATACCGCGCTGCGAGGCCACAATCACCGCCGAGGCGCCATCGTTGAGCGTGGACGAGTTACCTGCAGTGGTGACCTCACCAAGGGAAGTGACCGGACGCAATTTACTTAAAACTTCTGGGGTGGAACCCGGGCGCGGTCCTTCATCGGTGTCCACAACGGTGACATTGCCCTTGCGGTCTTTGACTTCCACCGGAACAATTTCCGCATCGAACTTGCCTGCTTCAATGGCAGCTAAAGCGCGAGCATGCGAGCGTGCCGCAAAAGCATCGGCGTCTTCGCGGCTGATATTAAACACATTTGCTACTTCTTCGGCGGTCTCCGGCATGGAGTAAGTCATCTTGTCCATGCCCGCGAACTGCTTATTGACAAAACGCCAGCCGATGGAAGTATCAAAAACCTGCCCTGGCTTGGCAAAAGGCGTGGTGGGCTTTTCCATGACCCACGGTGCGCGCGACATGGATTCCACGCCACCGGCGAGAACAACATCGGCTTGACCTGATTCGACCATGGCTGTTGCCAGCGCAATCGCTGACATACCTGATGCGCACAGACGGTTGACGGTGATACCCGGAACCGTATCGGGGTAGCCGGCCAGCAACCATGCCATGCGCGCAATATTGCGGTTTTCTTCACCCGCGCCATTGGCATTGCCGATGATGACTTCATCCACTGCCGCTGGATCGAGTCCTGCTTCCTCGACGGTCTTTTTAATGGTCAGCGCCATCATGTCATCCGGGCGGACAGAAGAAAGCGCACCGCCATACTTGCCCACTGGGGTTCTAAACCCTGAGACCAGATATGCGTGCGAATCAGATTCAGTCATGTGTCATCCTTAAGAAGTTCAAGTTGCGGTGATGCGTTTCGGCCTTGTGTTGGGGGCGGCGCTTTCAGGTTTTAATTGCCTTTGAAGACCGGGGGACGCTTTTCGTTGAAGGCGGAAAAGCCTTCGAGGTAGTCATCGGAAGAGCACAGTGCGCCTTGGGCGATATTCTCATCATGAACCGAGTCCCATAGGCCGGTCTTGGAATCGCGGATATCAGCCACGAGCTTCTTTGAAGCCACAAAAGCTTGGGTTGCGCCGTGGGCTGCGCGTTGGACTTTGTCGCGGGTGAACTCCAGGAGATCATCGGCAGGCACTGCGCGTGAGAACAACCCTGTCGATACTGCCTCGGTGCCAGAGATCATGTCACCGGTGACAATCAAATCCATTGCGCGGTGTGCGCCGAGCCGCTCGACGAACAACGCGTGCCCGCCTGAGTCCAACGTGGCGCCCAGGTTGGCAAAGGGCGAGCCGAACTTGGCGTCCTCGGCGACATAAACAATGTCGGTGGCAATGGCCAGGCCCAGGCCTACGCCGAGGCACACGCCGTGCACCGCAGAGAACGTGGGTGCGGGGAATTCCGACATCTGCTTGAGCACCGGGGTGACCTTGTTGGCGAGGTAATCAGTGGCGTCATCATCGCGCGGATCGAGGCCCTTGATATTGCGGCCAGCACTGAAGCCGCGGCCCTCACCGCGCAGCAAAAGCGCGCGCACGCCGGCCTTCTCTGCCTCCGAGTACGCCTTGGACAACTCAGTGAGGTCTTCCGGCGCCAGAGAGTTCATGGCCTTCGGGTTGTTGAGGACAACCTCAGCGATGGTGTTGTCCTCGTTGAATTTAAGATCAATCATGCACAGCCGCCTTAAGCATCAAAATCTAGGGTGATGGTCGGAGTCTTTGGGCGAGACTGGCAGGTGAGGATGTAGCCCTTTTCAATCTCATCCTTTTCCAGCGCGAAGTTCTCTGCCATGTCGACTTCGCCTTCAACCAGCTTGGCGCGGCAGGTGCCGCACACACCACCGGCGCAGGCGAAAGGAACATCGGGGCGCGCACGCAAGGTGGCGTTGAGCAGGGTTTCATTCGCGGACTCTGGAGATTCCACCTTGCCGGATAAGCCATCGAGGTTGAAGGCGATTTCCACATTCTTGCCGTCCGGGTCAGCTACCACGTGGCGGCCGGTCTGCTGCTGGCTGCCGGTGGGTTTGCCGGTGGTAAACAGCTCATAGCGGATGGTCTGCTCATCGACCTTGCGGCCGTTGAGTTCATCGCGCACCAACTGGACTAGCTCAAAGGGGCCGCATAGGAACCATTCGTCGATGGCTTCGGTGCGAACCACGTTGTCGAGCAACAGCTGAAGCTTCTCAGAGTCAATGCGTCCGGAAAACAGTGGGTTGACGCGCTGTTCGCGGGAGAGCACGTGGTGCACGGCGAAACGGGTTGGGTACTTGTCTTTAAGATCGCCGATTTCTTCAGCGAACATGACTTCACTGCCGCCCTTGTTGGCAAAAATCAGCTCGAAGGTGGAGTCTTCACTTTCCGAAAGCACGGTCTGCGCAATCGCCATGATGGGTGTGATGCCAGAACCCGCGGCGATAGCCACTAGGTGTGGGTTATCAATCTTGGAAATTTCCTCGCGGATGACCTCTGGGTTGTTCAAGCCCGTCAGGTGGGTCTTGGATACGAACGCACCCTGCGGGTTCATCACGTCAATCTGCGTGCCCGCTTCCAAGGTGTCATTAGCCCAAGTGGAGAAGATACCGCCGCGGTCGCGCTTAATAGCAACGCGCAAACGCCCAGGACGTGGGACATCACAGATGGAATAGGAACGACGGTGCTCCTGGCCATCAATCATCGCGCGCAGCGCAACGTATTGGCCGGGAATGTAGTCATAGTCATCCTGAAGTTCTTCGGGGATATCGAAGGAGACTTCCACCGCATTATCGGTAAGCGGACGAACCTTGGAGACCGTCAACGTGTTGAACGTGGCCTTCTTTTTCTTGTTCTTCTGTGAATTCTCTTTCACAGGGTTCAGCGAAGCAGTCATTAGTGCACCTTGAAGTAATCGAAAGGTTCAAAGCAGTCGCGGCAGCTGTACAGCGCCTTGCAGGAAGTCGAACCAAATTGGGCGAGTTTAGAAGTATTTTTAGACCCACAGTGCGGGCACGGAATCGGTGCCGGCGCAGCAAGTGTTAAAGGAATAGGGCCACTTTTCGCAGCCTTGCCGGTAGGAGGTGCAATGCCATATCCGCGCAAGTTCTCCCGGCCCTCTTCGGTCATCCAGTCCGTGGTCCACGCGGGTTGCAGCACTAGGTCAACGGTGACTTGGTCAAAGCCGGCGGCCTTTAAGGCATCGGTGACATCGGCGGTGATGTGGTCCATCGCGGGGCATCCTGAGTAAGTTGGCGTGATGGTGACGATAGCTTCGTCACTGACCAGCTTTGCATCGCGCAGGATGCCTAAGTCAGCAATGGAGATAACTGGGATTTCTGGATCCGGAACCCGCGCTGCAATATCCCACACCGCAGCATCCGCTTCATTGGCGGGACGCAGTGGGTGATCAGAGGGATTTACAGTGGGCTTTTCAAAAGGGTGGGGGGATGTTGCGGCAGACATGGCAGTTACCTCCTTTTACCAGGTTGCGCCAGGATGCTGGCGTGCCAGCGATTGCATCTCGGCCAGAATGTAGCCGCGGTGCTCAGAAAAGCGACCAGTGCGCTGATTTGAACGAGCAGGAGAAACCTTCGGCACTTCTACGTTGGACTTCTCCAACACGTGGGTGATGCGCTCTAAGGTCTCTTCGCGCAGGCTGGATGGCAGAACTGCGATGTCTTGTGCGGCCAACTCTTTGTGTAGTTCCAGGTCCTCGAAAAGTTCTTCCAGGTAAGGCCACATGTAGTAGATGCCAGCGGAGATGCGGCGGTGTGATTCCTCAGTACCAAGACCTAGGCGCAGCATCCACTGGTTGGAGTGGTCAACGTGGTATTCCACTTCCTTGATAGCCTTCGCGGCAATCGCAGCAATGGTCTCATCAGCAGAGTATTGCAGCTTGCTGTACAGCGCGTACTGGTAGTGGGAGAAAAGCAGTTGCCGAGCGATGGTCTGTCCGAAGTCGCCATTTTCCTGCTCCACCAGACGTGCTGAGCGGAACTCTTCTTCCGTACGGAAATACGCCAGGTCATCTTCGGTCTTATCCCACGCGCTGGCCGCGTAGGTGTAGAAAAAGCGCGTGTGACCGATCAAATCGAGTGCGATATTGCCGAGTGCGATATCTTCTTCCATCTCTGGGGCGCGTGAGATCCACCAGCCGAGGCGCTGGGCGAGGATCAGGGCGTCATCGCCAAGCATGGCAGCATACTGCGCGACCTGGTTCTCGGCCTTGATGCCGGAGGTGCGAATATCTTCAGCAGAGATTGCATCACCCAAAGATTGGGTGGTGGCAGAATCTGCAGCAGCGAATCCACTCATAGGTGCGGCACTCCTTCACTCTTGTTGTAGTAAGTAGCGTGGCGGTAAGCCTTGCCCTTTGCGGATTCGAAGAAGCCGCCCTTGGAATCTGGGTCGGTGGAAGAAATCGCTTCGGATGGTACAACCCATACGGAGCTGCCCTCATTGCGGCGGGTGTACAAATCGCGGCCATTGCGCAGGGCCATCGTGGCATCAGGCGCGTGCAAAGAACCAGCGTGAACGTGTGACAGACCGCGGGAGGAACGAACAAAGACCTCCCACATTGGCCATTGGTTTTCAGTCATGGGGTGACTCCTTAAATATCAGGGGATTAGGCCGAGAGTGCGGATTCGGCGCCGTGGTACTTCTTGGCAAATTCTGCAGCAGCCTCACGAACCCAGGCGCCGTCTTCATGTGCCTGGCGGCGACGCTGCATACGCTGCACGCTGCATGGGCCTTCGCCCTTGATGACTTGCTTAAACTCATCCCAGTCCAGCTCGCCAAAGTCGTAGTGGCCGCGTTCTTCATTCCACTTCAGGTCTGGGTCTTCAAAGTGCAAGCCCAAAGCCTCTGCCTGCGGAACAATCATGTCGACGAAGCGCTGACGCAGATCGTCGTTGGAGAAGCGCTTGATATTCCATTCCATGGACTGCTGGGAGTTCGGGGAATCTGTATCTGGTGGGCCGAACATCTGCAGTGCCGGGCCGTAGAAACGGTTTATGGCTTCTTGTGCCATCTGCTTCTGTGCCTCGGTGCCGTGCGCCAATTCGTAGAGGATCTCCCAGCCTTGACGCTGGTGGAAGGACTCTTCCTTACAGATGCGTACCATCGCGCGGCCATAAGGAGCATAAGAAGCGCGGCACAGTGGAACCTGGTTAACAATGGCAGCACCATCAACCAGCCAGCCGATGGCGCCGATATCAGCCCAGGTGCGCGCCGGGTAGTTGAAGATGGAGGAGTACTTCGCAGTGCCATCGAGAAGCTGCTGCACCATCTCATCACGTGAGGTGCCCAGGGTTTCTGCCGCGGAATACAGGTAGAGGCCGTGGCCGGCTTCGTCTTGAACCTTCGCCATCAAAATGGACTTGCGCTTAAGCGATGGTGCGCGGGTAATCCAGTTGGCTTCCGGCTGCATACCGATGATCTCGGAGTGAGCGTGCTGGGAGACCTGGCGCACCAGGGTCTTGCGATATGCCGCGGGCATCCAGTCGGTTGGTTCGATCCGGGAGTCAGCAGCGATCAGTTCTTCAAAAAGCTTCTGGCCGGCGGCGTCATCTTCGCCGACGGAAGTTAGGGAGCGTTCTGCGGTTGTCATGGTGGGCAACCCTCCTTGAGTCATGGGGGATGTGGAGCTACAGAAATTCAAATACTTACTGAATGGTTGGTCAGTATATGGCCACATGTGACCCACGTCAATATTTGAGAAGAAATTGTTATTGGATGCCGAAGCTTCTTCGGGTCCTACTGGGACTCTCGGCTTCGGGCTTGCCAGGAAGTTGGCGGAAGGTGCCGCGGAATTCAGCGATGGTCTTGCCGTCTTTGGTTAGTTGCACGTCCACGATTCCGTTGCGGCCCCAGTGCTGCTTGATTTCAGCAGTGCCGTGGATTTCATCGCCGCTAAATGCCGGCGCCATGTAATGAATGGAGTTGTGTACGGCCACGGCTACTTCGCCAGGGGAGTTGCACGCGCCGGCAAACAGGGAATCAGCGAAGGTGTACAAGAAACCGCCTTGCGCGGTGAGGTGTCCGTTGCACATTTCTGGAGTGATGGTGAAGTGGCCATCGCAACGGCCTATGGACACGTGCGTGATGGTGATGCCCAGGTTCGCGGTGGCCAAGTCATCGGCGAACATGTTGCGAACGTGTGCGAATTGTTCTTCCTCGGCGACGCCGGGGGCCAAAATCTTATGCATGAGTTGCTCCTTGCAGGAAAACTCTGCACGGGCGCATGCGGGAAACGGGCGATTCAAGAGTGTGGTGATGGCGAGTTTACATACATTTTGTGCGCGGTGTGGCGGAATTAATGACTGGCCGTTCAGTAACTAAAACGCGCTGTACAGCACATATGCTTGCCGCAAGATTTACGGCGCTATTAATTTGTTGTTTTCTTTGCTTGAATGGTGCGTGTGAACCCTCCTGTACAAGTCCAATCCTCCACCCACCGCGGCCGCCCAGGCTATTCCCGCGATGATGTCATCGATGCTGCGGTGCGTGAGTTTAACCAGCGCGGCTATGAAGCCACCAGCATGGGCCATGTTGCCAGCGTGCTGGGCATTTCCAAGTCGGCGCTGTATCACCACATTTCTTCCAAGGAGGAGATTTTGGACTCGGCGGTCACCCGCGCGCAGGACTCACTGGATGCGGTGGTTGATGAAGCTATTGCTAGTGATGCCTCCGCTGGGGAGAGGATTCGCTCGCTGATTCACGGCGCCATCGCGGTGCTGTGCAATGACCAAGAGGCGGTGACCTTGCTGCTGCGCCTGCGTGGAAACTCCGAGCTGGAAAAGCGTGCCTTGCAGCGTCGACGCGAATTTACCCGCCGCGTTATTCCGCTCATTGATGCCGCTCAAGCCTCCGGTGAGGTGCGCTCTGATTTGGACACTGGCGTGCTTACGCGCCTGATGTTCGGCACCGTCAACTCCGTTATCGAATGGTATGAGCCAGGCGGACGCTTGTCCCCTGATGAAATTGCACGTCACGCCGTTGTGCTGCTTTTTGGGGGCGCAGCACGCGACTAGTGCGCGACTAGTGTGTGGGGGTCAGTGCAAGAGCCATGCCACTTGCACCGCACCGGCTTGGGATGCGGCTCCGCGCTGCTTAGCGGGCGGGTTATGTATTGGCGGGGCTATAGATCGGGGGATAAGTGTTGGGGACGTTTGCCCAGTGAGCGGCAAGGTTTTGTAAACAAAACTGCGATGTAGCTAAAAAAGATTATTTATTGTGTTGCAGATAACACGGGGACTTAGTACGCTACATCACATGATTTACCTGACCGATTGGTAAGTCAGTAATTGAATTACTTGAATTTCAACCACACACAAGGCGCTGCGCGCGCGGATATCTGGTCAGAGTCTGCGACATCTTCTAAGACCGCGTTGTGGTGAAAATTTCAGATGACATCCAGCTCTCTGCACAGCCAGTGGGAAAGCCTGGTTCAAGGGTGTGGACCCCCAGACATTCCCGGTAAGAAAGGCAATACCTTGACCGCCACTTTTGATATCTTCTCCGACAATCACGGCCCCCAGATGGGCATTGAGTACGCATCCCGCGATGAAATCGTCGCTCTGCAAACCCAGCGCGCCAAAAACGAACTGCGCCACGCGTACTACAACGTCCCGCACTACCGCCGTGCGTTCGATGAGATCGGCGTGCACCCGGATGACTTCAAAGAACTCGCCGATATGGCCAAGTTCCCATTTACTGACAAATCAACCCTGCGCGCCGAGTACCCATTCGGTATGTTTGCCGTGCGTCAGAACCAGATTGCGCGCATCCACGCATCATCGGGCACCACCGGCCGCCCCACCGTTGTGGGCTACACCCACAACGACATCAAAATCTGGTCTGAGCTGGTAGCCCGCTCTTTCCGCGCGGGTGGTCTGCGCCCATCGGATAAGGTTCAGGTCACCTTCGGCTACGGACTGTTCACTGGTGGTCTTGGCGCGCACTACGGTGTAGAAGCCCTAGGTGCAACCGCTATTCCTACTTCTGGCGGTCAAACTGAGCGTCAGATCCAGCTTATGCATGACTTCAAACCAGACGCAATCTTGGGCACCCCGTCTTACATGCTGACCCTGCTGGACCGCATGAAGAAGGAAGGAATGGATCCGCGTGAGACCTCCTTGCGTGTGGGAGTCTTCGGCGCCGAGCCATGGACCCAAGGCATGCGTCAGGAGCTGGAAGAGGGCTTCGGTATCGATGCCACCGACATCTACGGCTTGTCTGAGGTCATGGGCCCAGGTGTCGCACAAGAATGTATCGAAACCAAAGACGGTCTGACTGTGTGGGAGGACCACTTCTACCCAGAAATCGTGGACCCAGAGACCCTGGAACCACTCCCAGACGGTGAGTACGGCGAACTGGTGATCAGCACCCTGACCAAGGAAGCGCTGCCAATCATTCGCTACCGCACCCATGACCTCACCCGCATTCTGCCAGGCAGCGCGCGTTCCATGCGCCGCTTGGACCGCATTTCCGCGCGAAATGACGACATGATCATCCTGCGCGGTGTGAACTGCTTCCCTTCCCAGTTCGAGGAAATCATCACCGAGGACCACCGACTGCGCCCGCGCTACCAGTGCGTGCTTTCCAAGAAGGGCCGCATGGATCACCTCACCCTCCTAGTTGAGCGTGACCCTGAGACCACCGAGCACGACGTCGAATTGGTGCGTGACTGGTTGGGCAAGCAGATCAAGCAACGTATCGGCATCACCGTCGAGGTTGCTATCCAAGACCAGGTTGATTCCGGTGACGGCAAGGCCAAGCGCCTTGTTGACAACCGCAACAAATAGCTAGAACCCCCTTCGCTTTAACATCCCACTGTTCCCCAACGAGGTCCAATGAAGGCTTCGTTGCCGACTCCACGGAGGTTTGTAGGACATGACTGCTTCTACAACACAACGCTCACCACAGCCGCAGCCGATGACATCAGAGCACAAGCGTGTTCTGGCCGGCTCGATGGTTGGTACCACTATTGAGTGGTTCGACTTCTTCATCTACGCCCAGGCGGCAGGCCTGATCTTCGCTGCGCAGTTCTTCGACCCAGTCAGCAATGACAACCCCTCACTCGCGCAGATCATCTCGTGGGCCTCGTTGGGTATTTCCTTCCTCTTCCGCCCGCTCGGCGCAATCCTTGCTGGTCACCTCGGTGACCGCATGGGCCGCAAGCCGGTGCTGGTTATCACCCTGCTGGGCATGGGTATCGCAACCATGCTTATGGGCTTGTTGCCTACCTACCACGCCATCGGCATCGCAGCGCCAATCCTGCTGGTTCTCCTGCGTATCCTGCAGGGTATGTCCGCCGGCGGCGAGTGGGGTGGCGCAGCACTTCTGACCGTTGAGCACGCACCTTTGGGACGCCGTGGTTTCTTCGGCTCCTTCCCACAAATCGGTGTGCCTACCGGCATGGCGCTGGCAACCATCTTCATGCTGATTCTTTCCAGCGTGCTCACCACTGAACAGTTCCTCGCCTGGGGCTGGCGTATTCCGTTCCTGTCTTCGGTCATCCTGATTGTCATTGGCTACTTCATCCGCCGCGCGGTGGAAGAGTCCCCAGCTTTCGAGGAAATGCAGGAGCTGAAGAAGGATTCTTCCGCGCCGTTGACTGTGCTGTTTAAGAACCACTGGCGCACCGTTCTCAAGTGCGCGATGATCTTCGCGGCAAACAACGCTATCGGCTACTTCCTGATTGCGTACTTCATCTCCTACGGCACCAAATACATCGGCTATGAGCGCACCCCAGTGCTCGCGGTATCCCTCATCGGTGCTGGCGCGTGGCTGGTATCCACCATGTACTTCGGCAAGCTCTCCGACAAGTTCGGCCGCAAGCGCACCTTCATCATTGGCTACATCGCGCTTGCTGTGTGGTGTGTACCGATGTGGCTGCTCATCGACACTGGCAACATCGTCATGTTCGCGATTGCTGTTGTCGTCCTAGGCTTCTTGCTCGGCCCAACCTACGGCCCAATGTGTGCACTGTTCGCCGAGATGTTCCCAGTCAAGGTTCGCCTCTCCGGTGTGTCCATTGGCTACGCAATCGGATCCATCATCGGCGGCGCATTCGCACCGATGCTCGCAGAAATCCTTTACTCCACCTACGGAACCTCCATGGCGATTGCGGCATACTCCATTGCCATCACCCTGGTCTCCCTGGCTGGTGCGTTGATGATTCCAAACGGAATCCAAGACAAGAGTTTGCACGCTCACGCATAAGTTTTTCGGTGCCTGCCTGCAATTTCCGCAGCTGCCTTCTTAGCAAAGGGGCCAACCCCGGCTAAGGTTGCGGAGGCAGGCCCGGTCCAATTTCCATAGCCAACCAAGTGGAGCCCTTCCACTAGTGGTTGGCTATTTTTATTAAGCAGGTGCCGGAAAGGTTTCAGCGCGGGTCGAAACCCAGTTGCCCACACTAAATGCTGGGCATCTATCTCATCTAAGCTTTCAAACATTGGCCGGGCCCGCAAGCGTCCTTCATCGCGTGCTTTGAGAACCGGTGGAACCATGACGATATCGCCCTCGAATTGCCGCTGTGGTGCGCTTGTTCCAAGGATCTGGGCGCGGGAACGTTGGAAAAGCACCCGGCCATCAACGTCATCGGGAAGCCAGCGCGGCTCGCGGCGGGTATACCATTGCGTTTCAACCCCGGCGTTGAGTAAATCCGCCGCAATTTGCGCACCGGAATCATGCCCACCAACGACCGCGACTTTCGTTCCCTGGAATTGGCTCGGGCCAGGATACGTCCGTGCATGCCACTGAGTACCGGCAAATGAGCCCGGATAATAAGGGACAAAAGGAGCATTCCATGTCCCTGTGGCCGCGACTACCGCGGGACTTTTCCACATCCGAGTACCCGCATGCACGGTGAATAACTGTCCGTTATGGGTGACATGGTCCACGTGCACAGGGCGAAGAATGTCAAACCCATAGCGTTCCTCATAGTCCCGGAGATACTCCGCCACGTGTGAAGCCGGCGGGAAACCTGGATAGGACGGCATAAACTTCCCCGGCAAATTCGAAGCATCCGCTGGGCTAAATAGCGTCAAGGATGGCCAAGTATTGGGCCACATCCCACCTGCGCGCTCGTGTGCGTCTAACATCACAAACTCGATGCCGGCTTTGTGTAAATAATAGGCCGTGGCCAGGCCAGATTGGCCTGCGCCCACAATGATTGCGTCCATGATTGTCATCCTACGTACAGTCGATTTGGATGCCGTGGCCAACTCGTTAGAATCCTGCCAGTATCTTTTAAGATCCGACTGTTAGGTTGAGTGGACCATGATCTCAACAACCACACGCCCACCACAGGTGATCACGCCCGCGCGTTCTATTTCCGCCGCACTCGTGATCGCCCTTTCTGTCGTGGTTATCGCCGTTGTCACCCTGGGCAAGCCTTTTGTTGAGATTCCAGGGTTGGTCCACGGTGCAGCGCATGCAGTGCGCAGCATTGACATGCAGCTTTTCGATGGCTTCGATAGCCCCAACTACTGGTACGCCCCCTGGACCAATTCCATTGGCAACATCGCGTTGTTTATGTCGTTTGCTGCAGGAATCTACGCGCGCACCAAGAATTTCTTGGCTGCCGTTGTGGCCAGCTTTGCAGCCTCAGTCGGTATTGAAATTACACAGTATGTCTTCGCGCTCGGCTATTCCGATATTGATGACCTGTTCTTTAACACTGTCGGCGGCGTGCTCGGCGCCGGTGCGATGGCGCTCATCCCGCGCCGCGAGCACCCGGGCCTGATGCGCCTGACCGGCATTTTGCTCACGATGCTGCTGGCCGGCATGGCACTGCTGGGCCTGAAATATCATACTTAGATGAGCTTGCGCTCGCGCGCGGCGGTCACGGCAGCGGTGCGATTATCCACTCCGAGCTTTTGATAGATGTGAATCAGATGCGTCTTCACGGTGGCTTCGGAAATAAACGCCCGCTTCGCCAGTTCTTTATTCGAAGCACCGGTAGCTAGGGCCTGCAAGATTTCAATCTCACGTCCCGTCAACGCCTGTTGCGGTCGGCCGACTCGCTCCGCCAACAGTCCCGCGACCTCCGGCGAGAGCGTGCGCCGGCCTTCAACGGTGGCAACCACAGCATCATGAAGTACCTGCTCGGGAGAGTCCTTGAGCAAATAACCCAATGCACCCGCTTCCACAGCGGCGATGATGTCGGCCTCCGTGTCATAGGTGGTCAAAATCAACACCGGGGGACCACCGGCATCGCGCACGCGCCGGGTTGCTGAGATTCCATCCACACCAGGCATCTGAATATCGCAAACCACCACATCCACAGCTGGTGCGGAGGCATCAAAAAGCTGCTCTACCGCCGCGCCGCTCGCGCCCTCAGCGACGACCTCGATATCAGCGAAGGAATCCAATATCGCTCGCAGACCTGCGCGCACCACCGGGTGGTCATCAATGAGCATGACTTTGATAGCCATCTAGTTCTCCTTTTCGCTCGTCAACGGCAGCCGCGCCGCCAGGGCAGTGCCAGAACCTGGATGCGACTCAATGTCCATGGTGCCACCCACACCTTCAATCCGGCGGCGCAAACCCGCCAGCCCAAAGCTGCCCGTCTGCTGCGACTTAAGCTGAGCATCACTCATACCGACGCCGTTGTCCACCACATCAATGGTCACCGCATCCCCGAAGACACCGAGGGTGACCACGGCCATTTCAGCCTGGGCATGTTTGACCACATTCGATAGTCCCTCCTGCGCGCAGCGCAACACCGCAGCGGCAATGGGCTGCGGAATCCCCGGCAGCGCACTCCCCGGTGTGGACTCCTCGCTAGCACCGGCGAACTCTAGGCGAAACTCTGTGGACTCGCCCAATGCTTCACCACGCGCACGCATGCGGTTTACCGTTGCGCGCAATGCCTGGGGCAGGGAGGCCTGCACATCCGGGGAGGCCAAGTCGCGGACAAAGCGGCGAGCCTCAGCCAGGTTTTCTACCGCGACTTCCTCAATCGTGTCCAGCTGCTTGCCCGGCTCCTCGGAATTCTTGCCGGCGCGCGCGAGCAAAATAATTGAGCTCAAACCCTGCGCGACCGTGTCATGAATCTCGCGCGACAGGCGCTCGCGCTCTTCTAGCCGGCCAGCCTGATGCTCACTTGCAGCCAGCTCCTCTTGGGTTGCGCGCAGTTGCTGCGCCACCCGCCGGTGATGCTGCACTTCTGCGTGCAGCGCGCGGTAGGCAAAGAAGATCGCCACCGCGAAGACCGTGCCAATCAGCGGCCCGACCGCTGCTGCCACGCCCCAGGTTTCAGGGTGCAGCCACAGCGGCACAAACGCAGCCACCAGCCACAAACCCAGCGCCGTAATCAGTGCTGGTACCAACGCCGCGATATGCAACGTTAACAACACCAGCGGAAATTCCAGCCACAAAAAGTCCTGCGAATGCGTCAGCAGCAAAAGCCACAGCACAATAATGCCCGCCAGCCATGCATACTTCGCGGCCGCAGGAATCTCCCTGCCCTGTTTCGCACGGTGCCGCTCATTCACGGTGCCGGCCATGTAAAGACCCGCCATCAACACGGAAAACAGCGGGACGGCGGGGTTAAGCGAGGCATCGATAAGCGAGCGCAACACACCAAAGCCCAATAGGAAAGCAAACATGATGTGCAGGCCCACCCGCAAACCATCCAGAACCCGCAATAGGGGATTCAAATCCTCATAACTCACCCCACTAGGCTATGCGCGTGGAGGTTGAGAGGGAATCAACCAGTCGGTTGATTTAAGAACCAACTAGTACCCCGATTACATCCTGGCCTGCGCAAACCACAATGAACCTTATGTTCTTAAGTATTCGGGATATCGCATTCGCCCGCGGCCGGTTCGCGCTCATGACCGGCGTCGTCGGGATGATCACACTCCTCCTCGTCATGCTTTCTGGCCTCACCGGAGGCCTGGGCAAGCAAAACACCTCCGCGTTGGAAGCGCTCAATCCGGCTGGTGTCATCTTCACTTCTGAAGAGCCGTCTTTCACCGAATCGGCTATTACCAATGAAGACCTTCAACGCAACGAGGACACAACCGCGCTGGGCGTGGGGCAAACCCGCATGGAATCCGCCGATACCGCCGCCGGTGTTGGGCTGTTCGGCCTACCGGAGGGCACCACCATCCCCGGCACGGAAGAAACCATCACCGAAGGCCTGGCCGTCGCCGAATCCACGGCAGAAGACCTGGGGCTTGCCATCGGCGATACCGTGCAGCTTGCCGGCCAAGACCAGCAGGTAACAAGCATCGTGCCCGATCTGTACTATTCACACTCCCCAGTCATCTGGACCAGCACGCAGACCTGGGCTGATGTCACGCATGCGCCTGCCGATGTCCGCGGCACCGTCCTTCTCACCTCCGACGCCGATGCGCCGGATGCGGTGTCCTTGAAAGACTCCTTCAACGGACTTGCCTCCTACTCATCCGAACAAGGCTCGCTGCTGACCATGCAAGCCTTCCTCTACGTCATCTCCGCGCTGGTCACCGTCGCATTCTTGTCCGTATGGACCATCCAGCGCACCCGCGACCTGTCCATCTTGCGCGCCCTCGGCGCATCGGGGCGCTACCTGCTCAAAGACGCGCTCGGCCAAGCCGCTGTGGTGCTGACCATCGGAGCGGGCCTCGGCGGGCTCATCGGCTGGAGCCTCGGTGCGCTGGCTGCCGGCGTGCTGCCCTTTGAACTCAGCGTCGCCACCGTCGTGCTCCCAACCGTCGGCATCTGGGTGCTCGGCATGCTCGGAGCGTTGCTCGCCACCCGCCAAGTATCCAACACTGACCCCATGATTGCTCTCGGAGGAAACGCTTAACCATGACTACTGACAACCTTGCACTCAACATTGCAGACGCCACCGTCACCTATGCCGATGGCGAGTCCACCATCACCGCCCTTGACCGCGCGAACCTGCAGGCCCGCCCCGGTGAGCTGACCGCCATTATCGGCGAATCCGGCTCCGGCAAATCCACCCTGCTCTCCGTCGCAGCGGGACTTGTCAGCCCGGATTCGGGCCACGTCGAAGTCGCCGGCATTGACCTCACCGGCGCTGATGATAAGACCCGTTCCACCGCGCGCCGCGAAAACATTGGCATCATCTTCCAGCAAGCCAACCTGATTGCCTCACTCACCGTCCGTGAGCAGCTGCTGATTATGGATCATGTGCGCGGGGTGCGCATGCGCCCACAGCGCGCTGATGAACTGCTCGACCTTGTTGGTCTATCAGGTATGGGTACTCGCCGCATGGCACAGCTATCCGGTGGTCAGCGCCAGCGCGTCAACATCGCCCGTGCTCTCATGGCCGATCCAGCGCTCTTGCTTGCCGATGAACCCACCTCCGCCCTCGACTCCTCCCTCTCCCGGGAGATCATGTCCTTGATTTCACGGTTGACCAAGGAACTTAACACCGCAACGGTGATGGTCACCCACGACCGTTCCCTGCTGGAATACGTCGATAACGCAGTCGAAGTCCGTGATGGCCAGGTATCTGTGGCCCCTCAGGTGATGGCGGGCGGGGGAAATCGCTAAGCTAATGCTCTAGTATGACGCGTCCACCTTTGGCTAATGTGCGCCCGGTTTTAGAAGAACCGTGGCGCTCATTGTCGTGGGTGAACCCTTTAGAATCCCGCTATGAGCGCATGCGCCAATTCCGCCCGCTGCACTTTTCCATGCTGGTGGTCTCCATCATCACCACCGGCATTTTCATCATGGCGGCCAAGCACTATGAACGCCTGGGCACGTTGAAGAAAGCCCGCGTTGTCAGCGGCTGGGTGCTCGGTGTACTCGGTGCGCTGTGGGGGCTTGTTTCTTTGGATCCGAAACAACGCGATGTGCGCGAGACTTTGCCGCTGCACATGTGCGATGTTTTGCGCCCCATCATGTCTCTGGCGCTGATCACCGGCCATCCTTTCGCGCTGCAGCTATCTACCTACTGGGGCATCGTGTTTAACCCGCAGGCGATGCTATCGCCTGACCTGCCTTACTACTTTGAACCGAAATGGCTGCGGTTTTCTACCTACTGGTTCTTCCACATCGTGGCCCTGGCCATCCCCGTGGCGCTGCTGGCCACCGGCATGAAGCTGACCTGGAAAGGATTCGCCGGCACCGTCGCCATGACCCAGGTGTGGGTCGTGGCCACCACCGCGCTCAACCGGCTGTTTGGCAGCAACTACGGGTTTATCGCCGCGCACCCCAACGGCCATTCGCTGCTGAGCATCCTCGGGCCGTGGCCGCACTATCTGCTGCCCGCAGATATCGGCGTCACGTCCCTTTTCGCGCTGTTGACCGCCGGGTTTAAAGACTCCGCGCGTTAAGTTTCGCGATTGCCCGGCTAATAGCCTGCGCAATCTGGTTCGCGGTGGTGGGCGCATAGCCTTCGGGCTGTTTGGCCGCCAGCGCTGCGGCGTGGGCGTGAATAGCCACCGCCGAAAGCAACATTCGCTGCATAGTGCCTTTAGCGGGGCGCTCCTCCGGATGCTCCGGGAGCTCCGGAAGCGCTACGAGCGCACCGATGATTCCTGCTAATACATCCCCGGAGCCGGCTGTTGCGGCAAAAGAATTGCCCGTATTAACACTCACCGGTAGCGCATCGGGCGAGGTAATCGTGGTGATGCGTCCTTTGAGCAAGATGTGGCACCCCCAGGTATCGGAAAGTTCTTGCTGGTCTCCACCCAGGCGGGCGAACTCGCCGGCGTGCGGGGTGAGCACTGTTCCACGCAGCTTGGTGTGCAGGTGCGGGTTATTGGCCACCAGCGTGATGGCATCGGCGTCTAAAAGCACTGGCAGGCCAGTGTCCAAGATGGCCTCAAGCTCTGCGAGCGCGGCGTCATCAGTGCCGCGGCCCGGGCCCACCACCCACGCATCAACGCGCCGGGCGGAGGCGACATCGCGCGCTGGCACTACCTCCGGGAAAGCAGAGGAGTCGCCGATGGACACCACCATCGACGTTGTCGTGCGCAAAGCCCCGGCCGTACACAAGATGCCCGCGCCGGGAAACTTCGTGCTGCCCGCGGCGATACCGGTGACACCGTGGGTGTACTTGTTGTCTGCAATCCCGGGAATCAGATTCGGAATTGGGCCGGTATCAGCCAACCGGCGCAGACCTTCAGGTAATTCGCTTAGCTCGGTTGGCCATAAGGTGATGTCTTGGCTGGGCTCAAAGCTGGTCCAAGACTCCGGCTCGTGTTGCTCAAATTCCTCGCGCAAGCCGATATCGGCGATGAGGACCTCGCCGCATTCCGGGTATCGGGCGTGCGGGGTGCGCGCGTGGCCGAAGGTAATCGTGGCATTGGCAATGACGCTGTCCTCGGTGCCGCACCCGGTCGGTGAATCAATAGCCAGCACGCGATTGCCACGTGCCATGAGGTTGATAACTTCCTCGGAAGCGGCGCGGGTGGAACCTAATCCGGCAACGGCATCGATGACCAAGTCATATTCGCCATCCACCCTCAGTTGTCCACCGGCAGCCTCGAACGTGCGCAGTGCCGCTTCGTGGGCCTTGTCCGCGGTGAGCACCGCATGCACCGTATGTCCGGCCAGCGCCAAGTGGGTGCCGGCGAATAAACCGTCGCCGCCATTGCCACCGGGCCCAGCCACAATCAGCACGCGGGATGAGTCCGGAATCATCGCCGCAGCGACCTGCGCGCAGGCTGCCGCAGCCTTCTTCATCAACTCATCGGGTTCTTGTTCGCATTGCAACAGCACCTTCTCAGCAGCGCGCGCGGTAGCAAGCGAATACACGGGGCTTAAGCTTGACATGTTTTGCACCAATACAATTTGCGGCCTTCCAAAATGCGTGAAGACACCGGCGTGCCACAGACATAACAGTCAAGCCCTGCTCGGCGATAGACGTATACCTCACCGCCGTGGTCATCCTTGCGCGGGTCGCGGCCCATGGCTTCCGGCGTGTGTTCGTCGGCAACGGTATCAATCTTGCCCACTTCTACGCCGTAGTCCATCAACTGCACCAAATCCGACCAGATGCCAGCGAACTCCTCATCGGAAATCTCCGAACCTGCGCGGCCCGGTTCAATGCGCTGGCGGAACAACACCTCGGTGCGGTAAATACTACCCACACCCGCAAACAGCTTCTGATCCATCAATAATGAACCAATCGCCCGTTTGGAGCGCTGCACCTTCGCCCGCAATGGCGCAGGATCCGTACCTTCACGCAGCGGGTCCCAGCCCACCTTCGCCAACACCGCTTCATATTCAGCCTCTGAAATCAGGCGGCACCACTGCGGGCCCCGGAGATTTGCAGCCAGCTGCCCATTCGAAATATGAAGGCGAATCTGGCCACGGCGCGAATCTGGGTCCTCAAACAAAAACTGCCCAATCAGCCCTAAGTGGATGTAGATGATTGACTCGGGCGTGGGGGCATCGAATAGTAAGAAAAGATGCTTTCCCCAGGCCTCTGCTCGCTCCAACTGATGGCCGTCGAGCTGCGAAGCTTGTTCCGAAAAACGGCCCTGCGGCGACGACACCTCCAACTCCACACCGCGAAAATCTTGATTAAACGCGTGGGCTAAACGGTGAATTACATGTCCTTCAGGCATATTCAATAGTTTATAAGTTTTTCCGGTACATTCATTCATTGACCGCGAGCACGAGAAAGGCACACTATATGACGCATGCACAAGGATTCGACCGAGAGAAATACATCTTGTTGCAATCCGAACACATCAACAACAGGCGTGCAGAAATCGGAGGCCGGCTTTACCTAGAAATGGGAGGCAAGCTTTTCGACGACATGCACGCCTCTCGCGTTTTACCGGGCTTTACCCCAGACAATAAAATCGCGATGTTGCAGCGCATCAAAGACGACGTTGAGATTCTGGTGTGCATCAACGCCAAAGACGTCGCGCGACAAAAAGTCCGCGCGGACCTGGGCATCTTGTACGAAGATGATGTCCTGCGCCTGATTGATATCTTCCGCGAGCGCGGCTTCTTGGTCGATAACGTGGTGATCACGCAGTTCGAAGACAGCAACGAACAAGCCGTCGCGCTGGTCGAACGCCTGACTCGCCTGGGCTTGAAGGTGTCCAAGCACCGCACGATTCCGGGCTACCCAACTAATACAGACCTGATTGTCTCCGAAGAGGGCCTGGGCCGCAACGAGTACGCCGAGGTTAGCCGCGACCTGGTGGTTGTCACCGCGCCGGGCCCTGGCTCCGGCAAGTTGGCCACCGCTTTATCGCAGGTCTACCACGAGCTTAGCGATGGCAAGAAAGCTGGATACGCCAAGTTCGAAACCTTCCCCGTATGGAACCTGCCGCTTGAGCACCCTGTCAACCTGGCCTATGAAGCAGCGACGGTGGATCTCAATGACGCGAATGTTATTGACCACTTCCACCTCAAAGCCCACGGCGATTCTGCGGTGAACTACAACCGCGACGTCGAAGCCTTCCCGCTGCTGTCCGCCCTGCTGGAGAAGATGACCGGGCATGTGCCGTATCAGTCGCCGACGGATATGGGCGTGAACATGGTCGGCTATTGCATCACTGATGATGAAGTCTGCCGCAAGGCCAGCGAGCAGGAAATCATCCGCCGTTTCTTCAAGACTCTTGTTGATGAAGCCCGTGCTGGCCTCGACAACGTCTGGTCTGAGCGTGCCGCCGTGGTCATGGCCAAGGCCGGTATCAAAGAAACCGACCGCCGAGTGGTGGCACCAGCGCGGATGCGCGCCGAAGAAACCGGTGACGCCGCTTCCGCTATTGAGCTTGCCGATGGCACAATCATCCGCGGGCGCACCTCCGAGCTGTTGGGCTGCTCCGCCGCGATGCTGCTTAACGCACTGAAGTACCTCGCCGGTATCGATGATGAAACGCTGCTGCTCTCACCAGAATCCATCGAGCCAATCCAAACGCTCAAGACCAAGCACCTGGGCTCGCGTAACCCACGCCTGCACACCGATGAAGTGCTCATTGCATTGTCTGTCTCCGCCGCTAAGGACGAGAACGCGCGCCGGGCACTTGATGTGATTAAGCAACTGCGCGGCTGCGACGTGCACACCACCACCATCTTGGGCTCCGTCGACGAGGGCATTTTCCGCAACCTCGGCGTGCTCGTGACCTCCGACCCGGTCTTCGCCCGCAAAAAGGCGCTCTACCAGAAAAGGTAGGAGTCTGAACCTGCGATTCCACAAAGCGTGGACGCAGGTTTAGACTAATGCGCGTGAGCATCGGCAAAATTCTTCTCTACTACAGCTTTACCCCTCTCAAAGACCCAGAAGCCATCATGTTGTGGCAACGCGACCTCTGCGAATCCCTGGGCTTGAAGGGGCGAATCCTGATCTCCGAACACGGTATTAACGGCACCGTCGGCGGTGACATGGAGGCGTGCAAGAAATACGTGCGCAAAACCAAGGAATACCCTGGTTTTAGAAAGATGTCCTTCAAATGGTCCGACGGGGATGCGGAAGACTTCCCGCGTCTGTCGGTCAAAATCCGCGACGAAATCGTCGCCTTCGGCGCACCGGGTGAGCTCAAGGTCGATGACAATGGTGTCATCGGTGGCGGCGTGCACCTCAAGCCGGAGGAAGTCAACGAGCTCGTGGAAAAGCATGGCGATGACGTCGTGTTCTTTGATGGGCGTAATGCGATGGAAGCCGAAATCGGCAAGTTTAAAAATGCCGTGGTGCCCGATGTGAAAACTACGCACGACTTCATCAAAGAAATTGAATCCGGCGAGTACGACTGGATGAAAGACCGCCCGATCGTGTCTTACTGCACCGGCGGCATCCGCTGCGAGATTCTATCCGTGCTGATGAAAAACCGTGGCTTCAAAGACGTCTACCAAATCGACGGCGGCATTGTGCGCTACGGCGAGAAATTTGGCAATGACGGCCTGTGGGAAGGCTCCATGTACGTCTTTGACAAGCGCATGCACCACGAATTCGGCGCCGGCGTCAATGACCCGGGATTTATCCAGCTAGGTCACTGCGTGCAGTGCGGAACCGGCACTAATACGTTTGTTAACTGCGTCAATGAAGACACCTGCCGCCAGCAAGTGTTGCTCTGTGATGACTGCGCCGCACACACCAGCACCGCCAACTGCGGGCGCGAGGATTGCCAGCAGGTCGCAGCTGAGCTTGCAGCCGCCGAGCAGGCTTAGGCGCTGAGCACGTTGGAGAGCTCGAGCAGGGTTTGTAGCATCCAGAACATGCAGTGCGGAACCATGACCCAAAACGCGCCCATCCATGGGCGCCAGCGAAGGTAGCTGCGGAGTTTTCGCACGAGGATTATTCCTGCGCCGAGCATGCCCACTATCGGCGTGATCGAGGTGGCGATGATCCAGATAACGCGCTGGGTGGTGGAACAGAACCACACCGCTTCGCCGGCGGTGCACTCCGGGCCGCCAATCAGCCGGAAAATCAGCACCGAGCCGAGCGCGATGGCGAAAGAAATCAGGACAATCGTGATAGTAAACCGAATAGCCTGACGCGTGGATTCCTGGTTGAGCCGAGCGATTTCTGCCGGGTCTGGTTCATCGGCGAGTTCATCGAAAGAGTGCGCTTCGGGACGCGGAACATTGGTGAAATCTGCATCCGTGGACAGATCGTTTTCAGGGTGATCTGGACCAGTGAAATCAAACCGACGTGCGCTCATATCTTTGACCCTACTAGCTCGCTTTGCGCGAAGGCCACACGATGATCGGAACCGAGAGATGCGGCAGCAACTCGGTAGCACGTGAGCCGATAAAAACCCGCTCAATCGGGCCCATCGGGGCCGAACCCAAGCATATGAGATCGCCCTTCTTCCACTTCATGGAATCCACGGCAGCGCGCCAACCTTGACCGGAGCCAATCTCAGAGGTGATCTCAAGCTCGGGGAACTGCGCTACAACCTGCTCACGCGCGACATCAAGCAGACCCAAAGAATGCTCGCGCCACTGCGAGGTCAGCTCGAGGGCAACATCGAGATTGTCATTCATAGGTGCTGTGACCAGGCCGTTGGAAGAAAAGACCACGATGCGCAAGGGAACATTCCACCGGGATGCAAGGGAGGCGGCATCGAAAAGCGCTGGCACATCATCAATGCCTTGTTCTTCTGTCAGCGCAAAATTAAGACGCGTGACACCGTGCTTAGACAGCTTCGCTGCGCGCGGGCTTAGCCCCACCGGCGTGGGTGAGTAGTGCAGCAAGCTATCGGCGGTCGAGCCAGCCAGAAAGCGGCCTTTGGCCGCGCCCTGGTTGGAGCCGAGCAATACCAAATCGGCGTCGAAATCCTCGGCTGCCTGGGTGAGCAGGTGCGGCTTAGATGGGCCATCCATGAGCACGGAATAATTCTTATTCCAGTACTCGCGGGGAATGCCTGCAGCCTGCAGCGTGTTTTTTACCGCCTGCTTGCAGGCCTTGGCCTCTTGTTCAAACCACTCGTTATATTTGCCGCCGAGCTTTTGCAGCGACACTTCATGCCAGGGCTGCACGAACGCGGAGAGCACGCGCACTTCGATGTCCGTGGTGCGCGCTAGCCAAGCCGCATACTGGATCGGCTCAGTCCCTCCGGAGGCAGGCGTCCAGGAAATGAGGATGCGAAAAGCGCGGTTTTCTGATTTTTGTGGCATAAAGAAACAACGTCAGGATAAGAGGAAGTTTTTGTGCACCTTTATCCTAGTAAGGACAACGCTATTTCTGTGAATCCTGGGTCGGGCGGTAAATTTCCGCGAGCTTATTGATTAGGTCGGAAACCTCGCACGCAGTCTGGAGGCCATCAGCATCCAACCAGCGCAAAATCTCTGCGAGTGCCTGGGCGCGTTCCTGGCTAACCTCATCGAGCTCGGCAAGGCCCTTCTTGGTCAGCTGCACCATGACGCCGCGGCGATCCTTTTCATCGCGGGTGCGTTCAATAAAGCCACGCTGCTCCAGCTGGTACAGCGCATTGGATGCGGTGGGCATGCGAATAAGCTCAGCGGCAGCAACCTGGCTAACACGGGCTGCGCCGCGCGCCTTGAGCTGATTCATAATGGACACTTGCGAGGTGGTCAACGAGCCACCCTCGGTGGTGCGCTGGAAAATAACAACTAATTTATTAAGCGCTGGCTGAATCTGTGCAGCGACGTCGAGTGCGTCTTCCAGCGTGGACGGGGAGTTATTAGGTTCGGTCATAAAACTAGAATAACGGTAGCTTTTGCAATTTGGTAGTTAATGAAGCGAAAAGTTTGGTTTTGAACCATAAAATATTTTAAGCAAAATCTAACCCACGCATTTCGGGCATTCGCCTCGTGGGAACATGCCCGAAATACGTGGGTTTAGGGGGTAACCTGCGTGCTCTTAAAGCGTTGGCCTTTAAGCGTCGTCACCGACGATGAAAGCTTCGAGGGCAGCGCGTGCTTCATCATCGGGCATCTGCTGCGGTGGGGACTTCATCAAGTAGGCAGACGCCGGCAGGATTGGGCCGCCGATGCCGCGGTCGAGAGCAATCTTGGCCGCGCGCACAGCATCAATGATGATGCCCGCGGAGTTCGGGGAGTCCCATACCTCTAGCTTGTACTCCAGGTTCAGTGGAACCTCGCCGAAGGCGGAGCCTTCCAAGCGGACATAAGCCCACTTGCGGTCATCGAGCCACTCAACATAATCAGACGGGCCGATGTGCACGTTGCGGTCGGCCTTCTTGCCCGCGAGCGGGGAGTCCTGCAGGTTAGAGGTAACAGCCTGGGTCTTGGAAATCTTCTTGGATTCCAGACGGTTTCGATCAAGCATGTTCTTGAAGTCCATGTTGCCGCCGACGTTGAGCTGCATGGTGCGCTCCAAGCGCACGCCACGGTCTTCAAAAAGCTTCGCCATCACGCGGTGAGTAATGGTGGCACCAACCTGGGACTTAATGTCATCACCGACAATAGGAATGCCCGCATCCGTGAACTTCTTCGCCCACTCGGGGTCGGAGGCAATAAAGACAGGCAGGGCGTTGACGAAAGCACAGCCGGCATCGATAGCTGCCTGCGCGTAGTATTTATCGGCTTCTTCCGAACCCACTGGCAAGTAGGAGACAACAACGTCAGCACCGGAGTCCTTGAGTGTCTGAACGACATCGACAGGCTCAGTGTCAGATTCTTCAATAGACTCCAAGTAGTGACTGCCCAAACCATCCAAGGTCACGCCGCGCTGCACCGTGACACCAATGTGGTCGAGCTCAGTGATGGTGATTGTGCAGTTGCGGGAAGCGCGGGTGGCATCAGAAAGATCCTGGCCTACCTTGGCCGCATCCACGTCGAAGGCAGCAACAAACTCAATATCGCCAACATGGTAGTCACCGAACTTGGCGTGCATGAGGCCGGGAATTTTCTCCTCGACTGATGCGTTGCGGTAATACTCCACGCCTTGGATGAGAGAAGTTGCACAGTTGCCAACACCAACGATGGCAACCTTTACTTTAGAGGCCATTAGGCACTGCTCCTTGAAAAAGATTTTTGGTTAAGCCTTGAACTCCCAACCCTAGGGATCTGGCGCTCTCAAGTGCTACTTTGCCGCGAGGTGGATCGATAAAGAAGACGATATTAAGGTGGTTATGGTGAGTGGTTTAACACCTTCGGTGGCGTATAAACACAAAGTTTCACACGAGTGGGAACGAGCGGCAGCCTTGCGTGAGGTGCGCGCGGGCCGGCTGAGTGAGGCCGATGTGTGCGATGCGGACTTTTTATTGCGCGCGGCCGCAACCCACCACGGGGTTGCATCGGCACGCGAATGCCCTTTGTGTGGTGCGAAGTTGCGCAACACCAAGTGGGTTTATGGCGAGGTTTTGGGCCGTCGCGTAGGTAGTGCACGCAGCGAGAAAGAAATCGCAGAGTTCGTTGCGGAAGGCCTAGAGTTTACTGTCCACACCGTTGAGGTCTGCCTTGCTTGCCGGTGGAACCATCTTTTAACGTCCGAAGTTGCCTACGGAAAGTGTTAACGTGCATGTATCGCAGTAGAGTTAGACCCGAAGATTAAGACATAGAAGTAAGGCGCGTTTAGGTGAGCGATAAAAATCAAGCGACCCCGTCCACAGGCGGTAGGCGGAGGCGAAAGAAAGCCACACGCCGCTGGCCGTGGATTGTGCTGATCGTAGTGGCCGTGTGCATCGCCATTCCGGGCGGAATGTTCGCGTATGCGTACTCTCAGTATGAGGTGCCGGAGCCGGAAGAGCTGGCTAATAACCAGATTTCTTCGATCTATGCTTCCGATAATTCCACGCAGATTGCGCGCATTGTGCCGCCGGAAGGCAACCGCACCCAGGTCAGCTTGGAGGCGATTCCGGACCACGTTGAAAACGCAGTGCTTGCTGCCGAGGACCGTGAGTTCTGGACCAACTCGGGCTTTTCTTTCACCGGCTTTGCCCGCGCTGTCATCGGCCAGCTCACTGGCAATGATTCTGCCGGTGGCGGCTCAACCGTTACCCAGCAGTATGTGAAAAACACGTTGGTGGGCAACGAGGTGTCTTATATCCGTAAGGCTCGCGAGCTGGTCTATTCCATAAAGATGACCAATGAGTGGCCGAAGGAAGACATTCTCAATGCCTACTTAAATACGGTCTACTTCGGGCGTAATGCTTATGGCATTCAGGCGGCGTCGGTGGCCTACTTCGATAAGAATGTCGAAGACCTCACCGTCGAAGAGGGTGCGATGCTCGCCGGCATTATTCAGGCCCCAAGCAACTGGGACCCAGCAGTCAACGCGCAGCAGTCCGAGGAACGCTGGAATTACGTGCTCGACGGCATGGTGGAAATTGAGGCTTTGCCTGCTGAGCAGCGCGCTGGCATGCAGTTCCCACACACTGAGGAACCATCGAGCGTTTCTGCGTACACCCAGGCCACCGGCGCAAATGCACATATTAAGAACCAGGTCATTGCGGAGCTCGAAGAAGTTGGCATCACTGAGGACCAGGTCAACACCCGTGGTCTTCGGATTACCACCACGATTGACCCGACGGTGCAAAATGCCAGCGTTGATGCTGTTGATTCCAACCTTGCCCCACTGCAAGAAGATGCCCGGGCGGCGGCGGTGACCATCGATCCATCGACAGGCGCTGTGCGGGGCTACTTCGGCGGCGATGAAGCCGAGGGCTGGGACTATGCCAATGGCCCAACTGAGACCGGCTCCACCTTTAAGATCATGGCGCTGGCAGCGGCCTTGCAACAGGGTATTCCGCTGAGCCAAAACTACTCTTCCGGCCCATACCAAGTTGGCGATGTCACCGTTGGCAACGTCAACAACAACTCCTGTGGCGTGTGTTCTATTGAAGAGGCATTGAAGAACTCCTACAACACTTCCTTTATGCGCCTGCAGGCCGATTTGGAAAACACCACTCAGGACACCGCGGACATGGCGTACTCCTTGGGTGTTGCCGAATCCCTGCCTGGCGTGGAGCGCACCCTGACCGAAAACGGCGCGCAGCCATATGAGGGCATCGTGCTGGGCCAATACCAGACCCGCCCGCTGGATATGGCTGTGGCGATGGCAACCTTGACCAACCGTGGTGTGTGGCACGACCCTTACTTCGTGCAGCGCGTGGAAACCAACTCTGGTGAGGTTCTCTATGAGCACCCCACCAGCGTAGGTGAGCGCCGCGTGTCTGAGCAGGTTGCGGACAACGTGATTCAGGCGATGAAGCCGATTGCGGCGTGGTCGAATGGTGCACTGGCTGGCGGGCGTGAATCCGCGTCCAAGACCGGTACCCACCAGTTGGGTGACACCGGCTTGAACAAGGACACCTGGATGATTGGTTCCACCCCGCAGCTGGCATCAGCCGTGTGGGTTGGTACCGCGGATAATGCTTCAGCAATCAACAACGCGTGGGGCGGCGTGATGTACGGTGCCGGCGCACCGACGCAGATCTGGAAGCAGATCCTGGACACATCGCTTGCCGATGCCGAGTGGGAGTCCTTCCCGCAAGCCACCCCAGTGCGCTACGGCTCCAACGACCTGTCTAACGCAACCGCGTGGGATCCGACCTGGAACTCCACGCCAAGCACGGGCGGAACGGCATCAACAGACGAAGATTCCGGCTCTGAAGGCGAAGGCGACGACGCAGAAGACGGCGATGGCAACGGCAACGGTGACAGCGAAGGTGGCGGCGAGACCGGCACTGGCGAATCTGACGCTGGCGGCGGCGACGGCGGCGGTGATACCGGCGGTGGCGAAGAACCTGCCGCACCGCAGGTCCCAAGCGTTGATGATGTCATCGGCGACTTGCAGGACATGTTTGGCTAAAGCGCCCTCTTTTCTACTAAGACGAAAATGCCTCCTTTCTCTGAAAGGGGCATTTTTGCGTTGGTGGGCAATAATGGAGGCCATGAGTGTTGTCACCGTGGTCGGAATTGTGTCAATCGGAATCGGGTTCATCTGCGTACTTAGCGCTTACTACACCTTCCAGCGCGGCAAAGATCGCCGGGTGCCGCTGGCGCTGGGGCTTTTGGCGCTGCTGTGCTTAACCATCATTCCGGTAATCTGCGCGGTGTTTTATGCCGCGACGTCTCACGGGTACTAGAAACCACAGAGTTACGTGCCTGACAGGCTTGCGTGCACGTCAGACTTACATCCATGTCAGACTTACATGGATGTGATTTGGTGGCGCAATTGTGCTGGTGTAGGGGATTTCTGATCCGGACGCCCATACGGTACGCTGGGGTGGTTGCTTGACGCAACGTACCCTCCTGCCACGTCCGCAAAGGTGATGTGGCCGAAACTACTAGACCATAGGAGGTGATGAGGTCCGTGCGTCACTACGAAGTCATGATCATTTTGGATCCGAGCCAAGATGAACGCACTGTAACCCCGTCCCTAGACAAGTTCCTCGAAACCGTCCGCTCTGAGGGCGGCAAGGTTGAGAACGTTGATGTGTGGGGCAAGCGTCGCTTGCTGTACCCAATCAACAAGAAGGAAGAGGGCGTTTACGCTGTCGTAAATCTTGAGTGCGAGTCTGCGACCGTACTGGAGTTCGACCGTCGCCTGAGCCTGAACGACACTGTTCTGCGTACCAAGGTTCTGCGCACCGACAGCAAATAACGGATACTGGGGCTTAAACTCATTCATCCGATTCTCAAGGAGTAGGCAAATACCATGGCACAGGGCGATACCAATATCACGGTCGTTGGCAACATTGTTGCTGACCCAGAACTGCGTTTTACCCCGTCGGGTGCACCAGTCGCGAACTTTCGCGTAGCGTCCACCCCGCGTCGCTTCAATTCCCAAACTAATCAGTGGGAAGACGGCGAGGCTATGTTTTTGACGTGCAACGTCTGGCGCCAGGCAGCCGAGAATGTCGCAGAGTCCCTCACAAAGGGCATGCGCATTATCGTCACTGGTCGTTTGAAGTCGCGTTCTTTCCAAACCCGCGAGGGTGAGAATCGTACCGTCTTTGAAATCGACGTTGATGAGGTAGGGCCATCGCTACGCTACGCTTCTGCACAAGTTGCTCGTAATCCACGTGAGGGTGGACAAGGCGGCAACTTTGGTGGAAACCAGGGTGGCGGACAAGCCGGCGGCAACCAAGGCGGCTTTGGTGGAAACCAAGGCGGCGGAAGCCAGAGCAGCAACCAGGGTGGATTTGGTGGAAACCAATCACCCGGTGGTCAGTCTCAGCCAGCTAATGACCCTTGGAACTCCGCTCCACCAGCTGGTGGATTCGGCGGAGATGACGAGCCCCCGTTCTAAATTTACTGTCAGCGATTAATCAACATTCAACTTAAAACATATAAGTGAAAGGCAGGGATCATGAAGCTGATCCTCACCGCTGCCGTTGATAACCTCGGCGCTCCAGGCGAAGTCGTTGAGGTTAAGAACGGTTACGGACGTAACTACCTGCTTCCACGCGGTTTGGCAATTGTTGCTACCCGCGGCGCTGAGAAGCAGATTGAAGGCATCAAGCGTGCACAGGAAGCTCGCGCAATCCGCGATCTGGACCATGCACGTGAGGTCCGCACTCATCTCGAGCAGCTGGAGAAGGTCGTTGTCGAGGTTAAGACCTCCGACAAGGGCAAGCTCTTCGGTTCTGTTACCGCTGAAGACATTGTTGCCGCAGTCAAGAAGGCTGGCGGCCCTAGCTTGGACAAGCGAATCATCGAATTGCCAAAGGGCCTAGTCAAGAAGACTGGCAACTACCAGGTCGAGGTCAAGCTGCACGCTGACGTTCTCGGCAAGATTAATTTCTCGGTCGTCGCTGCCTAATTTAATTGGCGCGTTCGACGGTCATAATTTCTAGAATTTTATAGACCCAACGACAACAGCATTGCGCGCAGGTCTTGGTGGTCACTCCTATGTGAGGTGGGAGTTCCATCAAGGCCTGCGCGCGTTTTTGGTTGTGGATAACTTCGGATTTCTGGGGATAACTCGACCGAGTTGTGGAGTGTTTTACCCCCGTTCATATCAGATTCACGCATTTCGCCGCTTTGGAAAACCTACTGGTAGCACGGTTTTCGCATGCTTTGTGATGCATAATTAGACGCCTGAAACTTAACCTGACCTGCGCAAATGTATTTCGCTGGTAGGTGGGTCTAAGAAGTGATCTGAAGCTATTCCCAGCCCTATTAGGCCGCAATGTGCTGTTTACCTGGCAATTACACAGGTGCCTGTGGATAACTGTGTGCAATTGTCCCCAGGGGGCGGGGCTGATTGTGAGCGTCTAGGGCAAGTCGGTTGGATGTATTAGCCTTAAAGGGCGTTTGAATTTAAGAAAAGGGGTATTTCGATGACATCGAGTATGGGAGCAAGCTTCGATGACGATAGCTACCTGCCACCGGAAGAGCCAGCACCAGAGTTTGGGCCTGAGCCGCCGGAGTCTTTCGATGCCCCGGGAGGCAATTACCAGCGCAACAACTACGGCGGCGGCCGACGCAAATATGGCAAGCGTGATGAGCTAGAAAATCCGCAGCGCTATGGCGAGTTCCGGCAACCGCCGTCCGATAAAGACGCCGAGCAAGGCGTGCTGGGCGCGATGTTGCTCTCGCCGTCCTCTGTCATTGAGGTTATCGATGAAGTGGATCCGGAAGATTTCTACTATCCGGCGCACCAGCTGATCTACAGTGCCATGCTGGATTTGTACTCCGATGGCACCGATATTGATCCGGTGATTGTCTCTAGTCGTCTGGACCGTCAGCAGAACTTGGAGCGCATCGGTGGCGCAGTATATCTGCACACATTGTTGGCGACGGTGCCAACGGCGGCAAATGCGCGCTACTACGCGGAAATCGTGGCGGAGAAGGCGCTGCTGCGCAAGCTGGTGGACGCCGGCACACGCGTGGTCCAGCTGGGCTTTAACGGCGATGAGGACGCCGAGATTGAAACGGTGCTGGACTTGGCCCAGCAGGAAGTCTTCAAGGTTGCACAGAAGAAGACCACCGAGGACTACAAGGTCATTGGTGACCTGATTATGCCGACTATTGATGAGCTGACCTCCCTGCAAACCAACGGCGGTCTAGAATCCGGTGTCCCAACTGGATTCATCGATCTAGACAATCTGACAAACGGTTTGCACGCGGGCCAGATGATTATTATTGCGGCACGTCCTGGTGTGGGTAAGTCGACGCTGGCGCTGGACTTCATGCGCTCATGCTCATTGCACCACAACAAGCCTTCGGCGGTGTTCTCATTGGAAATGAGTGCTTCGGAGATTGTGATGCGTTTGCTCTCGGCGGAGTCTGAGGTGAAGTTGTCAGATATGCGCTCCGGCAAGGTCTCCGGTGAGGACTGGGAGCGGTTGACGGATACTCTCAACCGGATTCAGGATGCGCCGTTGTACATTGATGACTCACCAAACCTGACCATGATGGAGATTCGGACCAAGGCGCGTCGTTTGAAGCAGCAAAGTGGCTTGGACTTGGTGGTGCTGGACTACCTGCAGCTGATGAGCTCGGGTAAGAAAGTGGAATCACGCCAGCAGGAGGTTTCGGAATTCTCGCGTCAGCTGAAGCTGTTGGCGAAGGAGCTTGAGGTTCCGGTCATTGCTATTTCACAGCTGAACCGTGGTCCGGAAGCGCGTACGGATAAAAAGCCGCAGTTGGCTGACCTTCGTGAGTCGGGCTCGCTGGAGCAGGACGCCGATATGGTTATGCTGCTGTACCGTCCTGACTCGCAAGACCGCGATAATGAGCGTGCCGGTGAGGCCGACATTATCTTGGCTAAGCACCGTGGTGGTCCGATTGATACTGTGCAGGTTGCACACCAGCTGCACTACTCGAAGTTCGTCAACATGGCGCACGGATAGAGTGGAATATGTCACAGCCCGCCGCGTGAATTCCTTCCTCAAAGAAGGCTCACGCGGCGGGCTGATTTATTTGTGCTGGTAGACGAGGTGCTCGGTGGTGTTGTGAGGCTTGCCAATCTTAGGCCGCACACAGTTAGTTGTGCCTAGCCATCGGTGAAATCGCAGGTCAAAGGTGTCATGCTGAATCTCACAAGACAATAAGTAGACCTGTGAGGAGGGACGATGAGTATTTCAATTGACCGCACCAACAGCACGACAATTTTGGCTAACCTGCCGCGCGATATCGCACAAATTGAGCGGCAGACAGCGCAGCGCGCGGGCTTTCCGCAGCTAGTCAGCGAGTGCTTTGCCTTTGTTTTCGGGCAGCGTAAACGCAGCAATGGCGGCAATCGCGAAAGCGGCAGCAAAGAGCACGAATAGCCATGGTGCGCCCGCAGCGGCGAGGATAGGCGGAACAATCAGCGGGGAGATGATGGAGGCAATGCGCCCGAATCCCGCCGCAGCGCCGGTACCGCGCCCGCGAATATGGGTGGGGTAGAGCTCCGGGCCAATCGCGTACAGCGCGCCCCATGCGCCGAGGTTGAAGAAGGACAAGAAGCAACCGGCCACGATGATGGTAACTTCTGTGTCCGCCATGCCGAAAGCGCCGGCGGAGAAGGCAGAGCCAACAAGGAAGGCGGCCAGGGTGATGCGCCGGCCCCAGACTTCAATGAGCCAAGCAGCCGCGGCATAACCCGGAAGCTGCGCGAGGGTAATAATCAGCGTGAAGGTAAATGAGCGCACGAGGGTAAAGCCATCAGTCACCAGCAGCGATGGAATCCAGATGAAGGCGCCGTAGTAGGACAGGTTGATGCAGAACCAGATGACCCACAGCGCAGCGGTGCGCGCGCGAAGGGTGGGGGACCAAATGGAGGTATCGGTGGGATCGGCGTCGACTTCAGCCGGCGCGGGGGCATCATTAAGTACTGCGCCATCGGCGATGGCAGAAGCCTCAAAGGTGCTGACGACCTCTTCGGCTTCGTCGTGGCGGTCTTTGGCTTCCAAGTAGCGTAGGGATTCGGGCAACGCCATACGCACATAGAGCGCGTAGAGAGCAGGAACCATGCCGATGGCCAGCGCCCAGCGCCATCCGCTATCCGATGCCCCGACTACGAACGTTCCGATGACCGCGGCAGCAATCCAGCCCGCAGCCCAAAAAGCTTCGAGCAGCACAACCATGCGGCCGCGCACATTGCGTGGGGCGAACTCGGAGATCAGGGTGGATGCAACCGGCAGTTCTGCACCCAGCCCAAGGCCGACAATGAAGCGCAACGCGATGAGCACGCCAAGACCGGTGGCAAGGGCAGAAGCACCCGTGGCAATGCCGTAGACCAGCAAGGTCAGCGTGAAGATGTGGCGGCGGCCAAACTTATCGGCCAAAAGCCCGCCCAAAGTCGCGCCGAGTGCCATACCGACGAATCCGGCGGTGGCAATCCAGGAGGTCTGCGTGGACTCAAGGTTCCAGTGCACGGCGAGTGCCGCCATGATGAAGGAGATGAGTCCGACGTCCATCGCATCAAGTGCCCAGCCGATACCGGAACCCCACAGCAGCTTTTTGTGCTTGGGCGTTACCGGCAGCCGGTCTAGGCGCTCATTGCGCGATAGTTGTGATGTTGTTGTCCGGGTCATGGACGATGATGATAAACAAAGCCCTAGGTTTCGGCCTAATGGGCTAAAACCTATTCTGCCTGAAACGCTCGCAGTCGCAGCGAGTTACCCACAACGAATACGGAACTAAAAGCCATGGCCAGGCCCGCAAATAGGGGATTGAGGAAGCCGGCTGCAGCAACGGGAATTAAAATCACGTTGTAGGCAAATGCCCAGAATAAATTCCCTTTGATGGTGCTAAACGTCTTGCGCGACAGGCGAATAGCGGAAGCTGCGGAGCGCAGATCCGAGTTCATCAGGGTGATATCGGAAGCTTCAATGGCAACATCGGTGCCAGCGCCCATCGCGAGGCCCAAGTCTGCTTGGGCAAGAGCGGCAGCGTCATTGACGCCGTCGCCGACCATCGCAACAGTCTTGCCCGCTTCTTGTAGTTCGATGACCTTGGAGACCTTCTCATCGGGCATCACACCAGCAAAGACATTCGCTGGGTCGATACCAACCTCACGTGCCACAGCACGCGCGGCGCCCTCATTGTCGCCGGTGAGCAGATAAGGAGTTAATCCCAGCTCTTGCAACTGCGCAATCGCGGCGGCGGAGGTGTCCTTGATGGTATCGCGTACGGTAATTACACCCGCGATGTCATCATCAATGCGCACCACAATCGGGGTGCCACCAGATTCTTCAGCGCTCGTGAAGGCATCCGTCAAAGTGCCCAAGTTAGCATCGCCTGCGCTGCTAACTGCCTTGCGGCTTACGTCCATGCGGCCAGCGCGACGACGGCCGACGGCGACGCGGTGTCCGTCCACGGTGCCGGTGACGCCAATTCCGGCTTGGGACTGGAAAGCTGTAGCGGCGGGATGCTCGCCGGCGTGGTTCACGATGGCTTTGGCAATCGGGTGCTCCGAGCCTGCCTCGACGGCGGCGGCATAGGAGATCACGGTGGATTCGTCGAGGCTCTCGGCAGTAACGACCTCGGACACGCTCATCACACCGGTGGTTACAGTGCCGGTCTTATCCAGAACAATGGTGTCGACCTTCTTGGTGGACTCCAAGATTTCCGGACCCTTAATCAGCAGGCCCAGCTGTGCGCCGCGGCCGGTGCCAACCAAAATTGCGGTTGGTGTGGCAAGCCCCATCGCGCACGGGCAGGCGATGATCAGCACGGCGACAGCCGCGACAAAGGCCGGGGCGACACCTTGGGACAACATCAAGTGTGCAACCAGCGTTGCAAGCGCGATGACGATGACGGCAGGGACAAAAACCTGCGCGATACGGTCGACCAGGCGTTGCACGGGAGCTTTTGATGCCTGGGCTTCTGTCACCAACTTCGCCATCTGCGCAAGCGTTGTATCCGAACCAACACGGGTAGCACGCACCACCAGCTTGCCGGAAGTATTGATAGAAGCACCGGTTACCCGCGAGCCCTCCTGGACCTCCACGGGAACAGATTCGCCGGTGAGCATGGACTCATCAATGGCGGAGAAGCCTTCGATGACCTCGCCGTCAGTAGCAATCTTTTCACCAGGGCGAACCACGAACACATCCCCGATAGCAAGCTCGGAAATGGGGATGCGGGTCTCTTTGCCATTGACGAGCAATGATGCGTCTTTCGCGCCCATGTTGAGCAAAGTGCGCAACGCCTCCGAAGACTGACCTTTAGCCTTGACTTCAAAATAGCGGCCCAGCAACAAGAAGGTGATGACCATGCCGACGGACTCGAGGTAAATATGGTCCATCTCAGCGTTGTTGGAGACCAACTCCATATGCATGCGCATGCCGGGCATGCCCGCGTGGCCGAAAATCATGACGTACAACGACCAGAAATACGCCGCCGAGGTGCCCATGGTGATCAGCGTGTCCATGGTGAATGAACCGTGGTTGATATTGGTCCAGGTTGCCTTGTGGAAAGGCGCGCCACCGTTAATAAAGACGATGGTCGCCAAAATGGCACTGACCCACTGCCAGTAATCAAACTGCAGCGCAGGAATCATGGACATCGCCATAATCGGCAGTGACAATACGCTTGACATAATGGTCAAGCGTTTAAGATTCGCGGCTTCTTCTTCCCGGGCGATGTCTGCAGGGGTCTGCGCAGAGGAACCGGCAGGCGCGTTAGGATCTGTATCGGCAGCCGGCGGGTTGGCATCGTAGGCGTCGTAGCCTGCGCCCTGAATGACCTTGATTAGATCAACCGGTCCGGTCAACGTGGAATCATATTCAACCGAGGCCGACTCAGTGGCGTAGTTGACCGTGGCGGTCACGCCCTCGACCTTGTTGAGCTTGCGCTCCACGCGCGAAGAACACGACGTACAGGTCATGCCCGTAACGCCAAGGTCAATGTGTGTGGTGGACATATTTGCTACACCAGCTTGTAACCTGCCTCCGCAACGGCTGCGGAGACCTGCTCATCATTAAAATCTGTACCCTCAACGCTGACCTGGCCGGTGGTGTGGTCGGCCGAAACGCTAGTCACGCCCGTGATCTCGCCGATTTCTTCCTTCACTGACATTTCGCAGTGGCCGCAGGTCATGCCTTCAACGGTGTAGTTCTTGGTTGCCATGATGTTGTCTCCTTTTAAGTGCTGTAGATTTCCGTTCCACCCCTCACCTTATACCCCCCTAGGGTATCGTGCAAGGGGTGCGGCGCGGGAGTACTTCGTCTTTCGGTACCGTTGAACCAATATAGGAAGCACGAAATTTTTAAACCCTGAGGAGAAAATTATGGCGACCGTAGAAGTCACCAAGGAAAACTTTGAAGAAACCACCATTGGTGACGGCATCACCATTGTTGACGCATGGGCTGAGTGGTGTGGTCCTTGCAAGCGCTTCGCACCAGTCTTTGACAAGGCTTCTGATGAGCACGAGGACATCACCTTTGCCAAGCTTGATACTGAAAACAACCAGGAACTAGCTGGCGCTTTGCAGATTCAGGCAATTCCTACCCTGATGGTGTTCCGCGATGGCATCCAGGTGTTTAACCAGGCTGGCGCACTGCCTCCTGCAGCTTTCGAAGACCTGATTAAGCAGGTTCGTGACCTGGACATGGATGCTGTGCGTGAGCAGGTTGCTCAGCAGAACAATGAGGGCTAACTAGAACCTTTGATTGCCCTGTGCACTCGACGCTTTCTTGTGAGTATCGCTACACTCGCTAGAAAGCGTCTTTCTAATTATTAAACGAATCTGCAAGGAGTGAAGCGGGCTATGGCTAACCCATTTTCTAAGGGCTGGAAGCATCTGATGGCTTCCTTCGACCAAAAAATCGACGAGAATGCCGATCCGAAGGTACAGATTAAGCAGGCTGTGGAGGGCGCGAAGAAGCGCCACCAGGAAATTACTGAGTCTGCATCCGAGATTATCGGCAATCAGCGCCAGCTAGAACTGCGCATGAACCGCCTGTTGAAGTCACAGGATGACCTGCAGGTTCAGGTGCGTCGCGCACTCGAGTTGGCAGACAAGGCAGAGTCCGAGGGCGATAGCGGCAAGGCGCAGGAATACAACAATGCAGCCGAGGTTGTCGCTGCTCAGCTGGTGTCCACCGATCAGGAAATTGAGCAGGTCAAGACCCAGCACGAGGCAGCCACCCAGGCTGCTCAGCAGGCCCAGGAACAGCAGAAGCAGTCTGAGGCTCGTTTGCGTGAGCAGCTGGCTGAGGTTGACCAGCTCATGGCGCAGGCAGACCAGGCAAGCATGCAAGAGATGAACGCGGAAACGCTCAGCTCCATGGATAGCCTGACTCCGGACGGCAACTCCCCGACCTTGGATTCGGTGCGCGCAAAGATTGAGAAGCGCTACTCCAACGCGCTTGGTGCGCAGGAGCTGTACCAGGCCACCGGCGGCAGCCGCATCCAGGAAGCATTGGAATCCACCGAGGACATGCAAGCCAAGTCCCGCCTCGATGAAATCCGAGCTTCCATGGCCAAGGATAAGCAGCTCACCGCCGGCGACGGCGCGGCTAAGTCCGAAGAAAAGCCACAGAATGAAGTTGTTGAGCCAGAGGTTGCCAGTGACTCGCAGGACAAGAAGCCTTCTGGCGATGTCCACGACGCCGAAATCGAGCAGGTCCTCGAAGAGGCAAAGAAGGCTGTCGATGACAAGCCGGCCGATGACACCAAGTAGCATCCGCGCCCTTTAGACGCACTAAAGAGCACAGAAAACACACAAAGCAGCGAGGCCAGGACATTTAAATCCTGGCCTCGCTGCTTTTAATCTGTCTGGCTGCTAACAACCAAGCATTAATTGGCGGTCATAAGCCGTCAATTAACCATTGCGGGTGATGTTAATGAGCACACCACGGATGCCGGAGTGGAAACCGTCGCGGAGATTTACACGCTGCGTCTCAGTCAGCGTGTATTCGTGCAGAGTCTCGCACGCAAACTGCAGCAACGGACGGTCGATCTCAGGTGGGAGCCCACCGCCGGAAAGCACGTGCGCTTGGTCGCGCTGGTCGGCGGATGCTGCATTTTCAAACCACCAGCTCGCGTACTGTTGGCCCACGTCAAATGGGGTCTGGAATCCGGAGGAAGACCACACCTCTTCCGGAAGTGGGACATAACGCGAGCGCAGCTTGCGGCGCGGCGCCATCATTGACGGCTTCGGTGCCGCCGATGGCTTCGGGATGCCTGATGAATCCGAGTCACTGCTGTCATCAGCGGCATCAGCGTCATCCGTATCTTCAACGCTTGCTTCACCTAATTCAAACGGCTCAACCTGCTCAACCTGGTCTGCCAGTTCTACCTGGTCAGCGTGCTCAACCTGCTCGGTTGGCTCGGCTGGTGTTTCCGGAACCTGCGGATCCGGATTCGGTGTGGCCGAAGGAACGGATTCTGGGCTCGGAGTTGGTGTTCGCCCAGGCGTTGGCGTTGGGCTCGGTGTCGTGGACACCGCTGGCTCACCGTCGCCGATGTTCTCATCCGCCTCAGGTATATGAGGGGTGGACGAAAAAGCGGCCTCTACTTCCGAAGGTTCCCCACATTCGTCACGATCAGGGAGTTCATCAGTTGAGGTCGCTTCTTCTTCATCTGCCACATCTGGGATAACCGGTGAGATAGGGCCTTCCAGCACCTGGATTTCCATGGCGTCATGGAAGTCTTCGCGCGGATCCAAAATGGTGGTGGTGTCACATGCGTGGCGCAGGGCAGAGGACATGGAATCCCAGCCGAAACCATAAAGGTGCACGCGCACGCCATTGTTGGCGGCCTCGTTCACACCTGGAATCATGTCTGCGTCACCGGAGACCAGAACAAAGTCTGTGAAGTGCTGGTTCATGGCATTAACAACCATGTCAGCAACAAGACGGGTGTCTACTGCTTTTTGGGTACGGCGCTCGCCCCATTCAATGAGCTGGCCCGTGCGAAGCTGCACGCCATCACAGGTGCGCAGTGCGCGCTGGTAGCGGTGTGGGCCGGTATCTGGAATGCCGTCATACCAGTTCTGGCGGTGGACAGGGTGGCCAATTTGGTTCTCAATCATTGAGCGCAAAGTGGCTACTACCTCGGGTAAGTCAATTTCTAACTGGGCGCGTGCTCCGATTTCCCATGAGTTGTAAAAGCTGGCCAATAAGTAAGAAGTGTCAACAAAGACAACTGTGCGTTCAAGCATGGCTCCTAAATTCCGTTCATTTGATTCTAATTTTGTTTGTATTCTTCTAGTTTGCCTCATCTGTAACACTACGTCGATATCCTGACTTGAATCTGCTGGTTATTTCCATTTGTCCTGAGAAAGCGCGTGGTTTGGCACCTGAATTTATGTCGGAAGATAGGCAAACCCTTGCGCACTCTAAGCCTTGGTTGTACGGTTAGTTACATCAGTAACCAACCGACGTGGTTGGCTCTGTTCAATTTTTCAGACAGGCACAGAAACTATGGCTATGGATAACTCAACTCAGCCGCTCTTTAGGCAGATCGCCTCATTGGTTGAGGACTCGATTGTGGACGGAGTTCTTACTGAGGGCGCCCAGGCACCTTCGACGAATGAGCTCGCTGATTTCCACTCCATCAATCCGGCAACTGCCCGCAAGGGGCTTAATCTCCTGGTTGATGTTGGGGTGCTGGATAAACGCCGCGGGATTGGCATGTTTGTCGCCGAAGGGGCAATAGAAGTTATTCGCCAGCGACGCCGCAGCGAGTTTGCGGCCGACTACGTTGCCCCACTTATTGATGAGGCGGTGCGGCTGAACTACTCGCGTGCAGCACTTCTTGATCTCATCGAAAGAGTCGCTGAAAGCAGAGGCCTCTACAAATGACCGCCACTTCCAACCGGTTAGGAATGACCATGAACGCAATTGTTGAATCCAAAAGTTACGTGCTGGGCCAGGGTCTTACCCACGGGGTAGTCGGACCCAATGGCATTGGCAAGACCACACTCTTGCGCAAAATTGCAGGCCAGCATCCATCGAATGGCCTCAAGGTATTCGGTGAGGCACCGTTTGATAATCGTTCGGTTATGGACCGCACCATCTTGATGGGTATTGATAACCCCCTGGTAGATGGTTGGAACATCGCTAAGCTGATGCGCCTTGGTAAAGCGCGGTGGGGTACCTGGAATGCTGAGCGTGCCGATGAGCTCCAGGACCGCTTTGAGTTACCGTCCAAGAACTACTCGGCGTTGTCACGTGGCCAAAAGTCCGCGATGGGCATCATCATGGCAGTAGCTTCAGGTTGTGAGCTCATGCTTCTCGATGAACCCTATCTCGGCCTCGATGTTGAAAAACGCCAGGTCTTCTACGACGTACTGCGAGAAGAGCACGGTCGCACCATCGTCATTTCCACACACCACCTCAATGAGCTATCCGGGCATTTGGACACTGTGCTCATGCTCAACGGCATGAAGCATGGCTCAGTAGAAGAGCTCATCGACGGCATCCTGGAGCTGACCGGCCATCCCGAAAACGTGGACCGCCTGCTTAATCGCCTTCAGATTAAGCCATTAACCCGCGAATCGACTGCCCTCGGTGACCGTGTCATCGTCGACGCGATTGCGCTCGGCCCCGACAACGTCTTCGACGCCGCCGGTGAAGTCGATGTACGCGCCAGCGAAGTCAACCTCGAACGAGCAGTACTCGCCCTGGGTGAGGAGGGAATCGCATGAACGCCCGCCTAATGTGGGAGCTCGTCGAAAAGCCCAAATGGGCACTCCGACTGTTTCTCTTTGTGATGTTGTCAGTGGCCGTAAGCTCCGGGTCGAATATGTACTATTTCCTATTTGCAGTAATTGGCCTGCTCACACTGACGGGGCCAGAAGGGGATGCGTTTTGGCTCCTGGGATTGAGTAAGCGCGAATACAACTTCCAACGTCGTATCGAAATTGGCATCGGAGGCGTGCTGTTCGTACTAATAGCCGTACTGATTGCAGGGTTGCCTTGGCCTTTTGTTGCTGGATACTTGGTGATCGCCGCCGTACTAATCGTCAAGACGTTTGATATTCCGCAACGTCAAAGCGTTAGGAAGGCGGGGCTTGTTTCGCAATCGAGCGGCAGAACCGAAGACGGACGTTTCCCACCGACAATCGAGGGTCAACTACTCATTCGGCCTCAGGTACGGGCTTGGGGATTCATAGCGATTCTAAGCGCGGTTACTGCTCTGATTTACTGGGCGGTGCACGCCATCTGGGGAAACGAATGGGCAGATACCCTTTCGATCGCGGCAGTGATTGGCTCCGTCATGCTGTTCATGACCTTCGAGGACACTCTCACTACGTCATTACGTGAATATGTGGTCTTCGGGGGCACTAGAGAATCTTGGGCACATCACACAATTGTCATTAATGCGGTTATTCCAGGACTGCTCATAGTTGTAAGCCTCGTCGTTCCAGGTTGGGGGATAGTCGGTTCCCTTGGTGCGGTCTATCTTCTATTGATCCTTGCACTTGTCTCACTTGGATTAACTACATCGCCAAGCTGGAAGGTGACAGTTCCGGTCGCAGTCGGCGCGATAGCACTTGAGGTCTACATGATCGTCGGCATTGCGCGGGAGATCTACTTGGTTCCCCAAATGGCAGCGATTGCGGGATACATAGTGGGAGGACTCTTACTTCCAACAATGGCAAAGAGAGCCAGGCTGGAGTCTGGCGGCTTGGCCAAATGGTTCGGAATGGCATCAACGACGAGTTAGGTTCATTTTCAGACAACTTAAAACATTCATTTATGTGGTTTGTGCTGGGGATTTGTGCTGTGTTGGGGTGGCGTGTAACTTTATGTGAGTCAGCGAGACCGACAACGCCCCGCACAGAGCTTGAAGTTCTGGTGAGAATGGCGGTAGGAAAACAGCCGTTGACAATCAAAATAGATTTTTGACTTTCCATTCATTTATCTTGTGACACATCTTGGATGTGGGCTGCAAGTGGTGGTGTGGTTGTTGTCTGAGAACTCAATAGTGTGCCAATGTACTAGATATATTATTTTTGTCTGTGTTGTGTGGATGAGGATTATGTTGGGCTAGATACTCTTTTGGGTGTTTGGTTGTTGGTGTGTACCGGATGTCACTTGTCGTTAATTGGGTGTCATTGAAAATAGTTAAATATTTTAACGGTGCATATTGAATATCGATGTAATTGTTGTCTGTAGTGATACAGGATAAACACTTTTTACCTTACTCAATTGGTTTGTTCTGGTTGGGTTTGTTGATTTCTTTATGTAGTAATTTTTGGTCAGCTTCACACATTTGGTTTAAGCGCTTTGTGTGTGTTGTTTGTCTTTTTTTGCTTGGTTTAGGCTTTCTCGCCTAGATGCTATACGCATTTTTTGTGGAGAGTTTGATCCTGGCTCAGGATGAACGCTGGCGGCGTGCTTAACACATGCAAGTCGAACGGAAAGGCCTCAGCTTGCTGGGGTACTCGAGTGGCGAACGGGTGAGTAACACGTGGGTGATCTGCCCTGCACTTTGGGATAAGCTCGGGAAACTGGGTCTAATACCGAATATGACCACTTCTTGGATGTTGTGGTGGAAAGCTTTTGCGGTGTGGGATGAGCCTGCGGCCTATCAGCTTGTTGGTGGGGTAATGGCCTACCAAGGCGGCGACGGGTATCCGGCCTGAGAGGGTGTACGGACACATTGGGACTGAGATACGGCCCAGACTCCTACGGGAGGCAGCAGTGGGGAATATTGCACAATGGGCGCAAGCCTGATGCAGCGACGCCGCGTGGGGGATGAAGGCCTTCGGGTTGTAAACTCCTTTCGCTATCGACGAAGCCACTTGTGGTGACGGTAGGTAGATAAGAAGCACCGGCTAACTACGTGCCAGCAGCCGCGGTAATACGTAGGGTGCAAGCGTTGTCCGGAATTACTGGGCGTAAAGAGCTCGTAGGTGGTTTGTCGCGTCGTCTGTGAAATCCCGGGGCTTAACTTCGGGCGTGCAGGCGATACGGGCATAACTTGAGTGCTGTAGGGGAGACTGGAATTCCTGGTGTAGCGGTGAAATGCGCAGATATCAGGAGGAACACCGATGGCGAAGGCAGGTCTCTGGGCAGTAACTGACGCTGAGGAGCGAAAGCATGGGTAGCGAACAGGATTAGATACCCTGGTAGTCCATGCCGTAAACGGTGGGCGCTAGGTGTAGGGGGCTTCCACGTCTTCTGTGCCGTAGCTAACGCATTAAGCGCCCCGCCTGGGGAGTACGGCCGCAAGGCTAAAACTCAAAGGAATTGACGGGGGCCCGCACAAGCGGCGGAGCATGTGGATTAATTCGATGCAACGCGAAGAACCTTACCTGGGCTTGACATGTACCGGATTGGGCTAGAGATAGTCTTTCCCTTGTGGTCGGTATACAGGTGGTGCATGGTTGTCGTCAGCTCGTGTCGTGAGATGTTGGGTTAAGTCCCGCAACGAGCGCAACCCTTGTCTTATGTTGCCAGCACGTTATGGTGGGAACTCATGAGAGACTGCCGGGGTTAACTCGGAGGAAGGTGGGGATGACGTCAAATCATCATGCCCCTTATGTCCAGGGCTTCACACATGCTACAATGGTCGATACAATGGGCAGCGACATCGTGAGGTGAAGCGAATCCCTGAAAGTCGGCCTTAGTTCGGATTGGGGTCTGCAACTCGACCCCATGAAGTCGGAGTCGCTAGTAATCGCAGATCAGCAACGCTGCGGTGAATACGTTCCCGGGCCTTGTACACACCGCCCGTCACGTCATGAAAGTTGGTAACACCCGAAGCCAGTGGCCTAAACTTGTTAGGGAGCTGTCGAAGGTGGGATCGGCGATTGGGACGAAGTCGTAACAAGGTAGCCGTACCGGAAGGTGCGGCTGGATCACCTCCTTTCTAAGGAGCTTATTTTTTAACCCGCATCTTGAGTAGTTTCTTGAGGTTTGTTGGGTTGGTGGTTGATGACCCGAGTGTGGTCATGCCACTTGTTGAATCGGAGTGGAAACACACCGCCGGTCGAAGAGACCGGTAACAGAATCTTTTTAAATACATACACGGACAATCTTTTTCTAGATTATTGCGTTGGCACACTGTTGGGTGTCTGGGACAACAATCCATTTTTTGTGGGTTGGTCCTGGTGCTCACACCAGATTTGAGACACACACGAGTGGTTAACACTGTGGTTGTTGATGGTGGTGTGGGGTGTTGTGTGAGAACTGTATAGTGGACGCGAGCATCCACCACATGAGCTTGTGGGGTTTATCCTTGTTGGTTTGTGTGGTGTGTGTAATTTCTTATTTTTTCTGTGAGAACGGCACATCAATGCTGATGCTTTCGAGTGTTGGTTGTTGGTGTGTGTTTAGTATTTTTTTAGTTACGGTTGTTCACCCCCATTTCTGGTGGTCATCTTTTGGTGGTTGTTGGTTGTGGGGTGTGTGTTCGTTATTTAAGGGCGCATGGTGGATGCCTTGGTATGCTGGGCCGATGAAGGACGTGTAAGGCTGCGTTAAGCCTCGGGGAGTTGTCAATTGAGCGTTGATCCGAGGATGTCCGAATGGGGAAACCCACCTATCGTTATGGGTAGGTACCCACTGGTGAATTCATAGCTGGTGTGGGGGTTATACGTGGGGAAGTGAAACATCTTAGTACCTGCAGGAGGAGAAAATAATAATGATTCTGCTAGTAGCGGCGAGCGAACGTGGATGAGGCTAAACCGTGTGTATGTGATACCTGGTAGGGGTTGTGCATGCGGTGTTGTGGGGCCATGATTTTTTGTATCTACCAGTACAAAGCGCGCAGTGTGTTGTTAGGTGAAGTGGGTTGGAATGCCCGGCCGTAGAAGGTGAGAGCCCTGTAGGTGAAGATAGTATGCTGTGTGTGTTGTGGTGCCCGAGTAGCAGCGGGCTCGTGGAATCTGCTGTGAATCTGCCGGGACCACCCGGTAAGCCTAAATACTCAGTGTGACCGATAGTGTATGAGTACCGTGAGGGAATGGTGAAAAGTACCCCGGGAGGGGAGTGAAATAGTTCCTGAAACCATGTGTCTACAATCCGTCAGAGCCTCTTTTGTTGGGTGATGGCGTGCCTTTTGAAGAATGAGCCTGCGAGTCAGCGGCATGTCGCGAGGTTAACCCGTGTGGGGTAGCCGTAGGGAAACCGAATCCTAACTAGGGTGTTTCAGTGGCATGTTCTGGACCCGAAGCGGGGTGATCTACCCATGGCCAGTGTGAAGCGATGGTAAGACGTCGTGGAGGCGCGAACCCACGTAGGTTGAAAACTGCGGGGATGAGTTGTGGGTAGGGGTGAAAGGCCAATCAAACTCCGTGATAGCTGGTTCTCCCCGAAATGCATTTAGGTGCAGCGTCGTAGTAGCTTGGTGGAGGTAGAGCTACTGGTTGGTTGAGCGGGACTATCATCTTAGCAACATCAGCCAAACTCCGAATGCCATCAATGTGTTCTACGGCAGTGAGACTGTGGGGGATAAGCTTCATAGTCGAGAGGGAAACAGCCCAGATCGCCGGTTAAGGCCCCTAAGGGTGTGCTAAGTGGAAAAGGATGTAAGATCGCGAAGACAGCCAGGAGGTTGGCTTAGAAGCAGCCATCCTTGAAAGAGTGCGTAATAGCTCACTGGTCGAGTGGTTTTGCGCCGACAATGTAGTGGGGCTCAAGCACACCGCCGAAGCCGCGGCAAATATTTTTGATATTTGGGTAGGGGAGCGTCGTGCATGGGTTGAAGCGTTACCGTGAGGAGGCGTGGACTGTGTGCGAGTGAGAATGCAGGCATGAGTAACGAATTGAACAGTGAGAATCTGTTCCGCCGGATGACTAAGGGTTCCTGGGTCAAGTTCGTCTTCCCAGGGTGAGTCGGGACCTAAGGCGAGGCCGACAGGCGTAGTCGATGGACAACCAGTTGATATTCTGGTACCCGTATATGCGCGCCCGTGGTAAAGCATTGATACTAACCACCCACAAGCATGTGCCTTTTATCCTTCGGGATTGTTGGTGTGTGTGCGTGCGTGGGGCCTGAAATGTGGTCCAAGCGATGGGGTGACACAGGGAGGTAGCCATGCCACTTATTGGATTGTTGGTGTAAGCGTGCAAGCCGAGTGATAGGTAAATCCGTCACTCATAATGGTTTAGGCGTGATGCGTAGCCTTTATTGGTGAAGTTGGTGATCCTGTACTGTCGAGAAAAGCCTCTAGCGATGTGTGTATATGGCCCGTACCCTAAACCGACACAGGTAGTCAGGTTGAAAATACTAAGGCGTTCGGGTGAACTGTGGTTAAGGAATTCGGCAAAATGCCCCCGTAACTTCGGAAGAAGGGGGACCTACCAAAGTGAGCATACTTGCTATGTGAGCTTGGGTGGGTCGCAGAGAATAGAGGGAAGCGACTGTTTATCAAAAACACAGGTCCATGCGAAGACGTTAAGTTGAGGTATATGGACTGACGCCTGCCCGGTGCTGGAAGGTTAAGAGGACCGGTTAGAGACTTTCGGGTTTCGAAGCTGAGAATTTAAGCCCCAGTAAACGGCGGTGGTAACTATAACCATCCTAAGGTAGCGAAATTCCTTGTCGGGTAAGTTCCGACCTGCACGAATGGCGTAACGACTTCTCTGCTGTCTCAACCACAGGCCCGGTGAAATTGCACTACGAGTAAAGATGCTCGTTACGCGCGGCAGGACGAAAAGACCCCGGGACCTTCACTATAGCTTGGTATTGGTGTTCGGTTCGGTTTGTGTAGGATAGGTGGGAGACTGTGAATCATTCACGCTAGTGGGTGTGGAGTCGTTGTTGAAATACCACTCTGATCGGATTGGATACCTGAACCTTGGCCCATGATCTGGGTTGGGGACAGTGCCTGGTGGGTAGTTTAACTGGGGCGGTTGCCTCCTAAAATGTAACGGAGGCGCCCAAAGGTTCCCTCAGCCTGGTTGGCAATCAGGTGGTGAGTGTAAGTGCACAAGGGAGCTTGACTGTGAGACTGACAGGTCGAGCAGGGACGAAAGTCGGGACTAGTGATCCGGCACCTACTTGTGGAAGTGGTGTCGCTCAACGGATAAAAGGTACCCCGGGGATAACAGGCTGATCTTCCCCAAGAGTCCATATCGACGGGATGGTTTGGCACCTCGATGTCGGCTCGTCGCATCCTGGGGCTGGAGTAGGTCCCAAGGGTTGGGCTGTTCGCCCATTAAAGCGGCACGCGAGCTGGGTTCAGAACGTCGTGAGACAGTTCGGTCTCTATCCGCCGCGCGCGTTGAAACTTGAAGAAGGCTGTCCCTAGTACGAGAGGACCGGGACGGACGTACCTCTGGTGTGCCAGTTGTTCCGCCAGGAGCATTGCTGGTTGGCTACGTACGGAAGGGATAACCGCTGAAAGCATCTAAGCGGGAAGCCTGTTTTAAGATGAGGTTTCTGTTGAGGTTCCCTACAGACTATAGGGTTGATAGGCCAGACCTGTACGCATTGTAAAATGTTAAGGCTACTGGTACTAATACACCAACAAACAAACACACCAAACACATAAGTCACGCTGTGACTGGTTTGGTATCGCAATCGTAACGAGAAAATACTCAAAAAAATAAGAACACGACAGATAATTATTATCTGAGCCGTGCAACGCGTCCACTATGCAGTATCTGACACAACACCCATAGCATCAGAACACTGATTGTTCCGATGATTTGTCGGTGGCCATAGCGGCAGGGAAACGCCCGGATATCCATTCCGAACCCGGAAGCTAAGCCTGCCCGCGCTGATGGTACTGCACCCGGGAGGGTGTGGGAGAGTAAGTTACCGCCGACATAAAACAAAAAACAATTGAATATAGAAGGAAGGCTAGGAAGAACATAATGTTCTTCCTAGCCTTCCTTCTTGTGCGTTTTGGCTCTTTTGGGTTGGTGGGAAAGCCCCCATATAGAGGACACTGGTTCTGTTAAAAGGTCAATGTGGTGTGGAACTCGCGGGGTTTGCCGCTGAGGGGGTCAATGAATTCCAGCTGCGCGGCGGTGAGGTGCATTGGGATATTCATGTCCTCGGCGTCAACAGGATAAATGATGGGATAGACAGGGTCTCCTAGAATAGGGACGCCTGCAGCCCACATGTGCAGTCTTAGCTGATGTGTCTTACCTGTCTTGGGGGCGAGGGTATAACGCGCGAGCTGTTGTTGCTTTCCGTGGATGTCATCCATGGCCTGTTGCTCATCCGACGTCAGCGGATTGACTGCCACCAGGCTGGTGATGGCGTTGATATCGCCTTGTTCAATCCTTCCTTGAATTTCACCGGGCGTCTTCTCCATGCGTGATTCCCAGAGCACTGGTGTGTGGAAGTCCTTGTAGTCGGCGATGGCGCTGTAGGTCTTTTGTACTTCGCGGCGGGCGAAGAGCGTTTGATAGGCGCCGCGGACTTCACGGTGCTTAGTAAACAACAAAAGTCCTGATGTCAGGCGGTCCAGTCGGTGCGCTGGCGCGAGGTCATCGATTCCGGTCGAGCGACGTAGCTTCACAGTTGCTGTTTCCACGATGTGGCGTGCACGCGGCATCGTGGCCATAAAGGACGGCTTATCAGCCACGAGAATGTCCGCATCCTCATAGACAATGGGAATGTCATAGGGGACGGGTGTCTCTGGTGCCGGAGTGCGGTAGAAGAAAACGTCCTGCTCCGCTGAGAGTTCAGTGGAGGGGTAGATCGGGGTGGCATCGAAAACCACTACCTCGCGTTTATTGAAACGCTCCTGCAAGGCCACCGCATCATCGTCAGGGTGACGGTGCCGTTGAGTTTGGATGACTTCCATGAGGAAATCGAACGCCCTAATGGGCGCAACCTCTGCCGGTACCCGCACTCGGGTGGGATTGAGTCCATCTTTAATGGGCAGGGGGCTGTAGCCCTTACGCTGATGCGATAGTCTATTTCCCATGGATTTTAATGCACTCCTTGAACCAGCAATTCAATTTTCTTCTGAGGGCATCGGCGCCCAGCTCGCGAAAGCAGGCGAATTCCTCTACATGCTGCTCTACCCATCCAACGCGGAGGGTGCAGTAATTGACAACGGCAAAGGTGCCGCTGAGGCGATCCAGGTAGCAACCAAATAGCCATTACCACTGCAGTTTACGTATTTTGCCCTCTAAATAGGGTATAACAACCTGTTCGAATGGTAATAAGCAGCTATACTTAACTGTAGGTAATGAAATCATTTCATCCCGTAGAATTTCACCTGACCAGTGCGGAATCGCCGTTTACTGGCTGAAACTGAGGAAGGGAACATCATGGCAAAAGAAGACATCGTTGTTGTAGCAGTAGACGGGTCGGAAGCCTCAAAGAACGCCGTCCTGTGGGCAGCGAATACCGCAACCAAGCGTGGAATCCCATTGCGGATTGCATCCAGCTACACCATGCCGCAGTTCCTCTACGCGGAGGGAATGGTTCCACCAAAAGAACTCTACGAAGACCTCCAGAATGAGACCGCAGGTCGCATTGAGGAAGCTCGCGTTATTGCACACGAGGCTTTCCCAGACCTGAAGATTGGTCACACCATTGCTGAGGGTTCCCCAATTGACATGCTGTTGGAGATGTCGCACGACGTCACCATGATTGTCATGGGCTCCCGCGGTATGGGTGGACTGTCCGGCATGGTCATGGGTTCTGTCTCCGCCAACGTTGTATCCCACGCGCACTGCCCAGTGGTTGTTGTTCGTGACAACAACGAGGTGACCGAGAACAACAAGTACGGCCCAGTCGTGGTTGGTGTGGACGGTTCTGAGGTCTCCCAGAAGGCAACCTCCTACGCATTCCGTGAAGCACAGGCTCGCGGTACTGAGCTGGTGGCTATCCACACTTGGATGGACATGCAGGCGCAGACCTCATTGGCCGGTCTTGCGGCAGCGCAGGCTGAATGGTCTGAGATTGAGCGTGAACAGGGCGAGTTGCTCTCTGAGCGTCTGGAATCCTTTGAAAATGAGTACCCAGAGGTCAAGGTGACCCGTATCATCGCTCGTGACCGTCCAGTACGTGCACTGACTGATGCGGCGGCTGGTGCACAACTGCTGGTTGTCGGCTCTCACGGCCGTGGTGGCTTCCGCGGCATGCTGCTTGGCTCGACCTCGCGTGCACTGCTGCAGTCCTCTCCTTGCCCGCTGATGGTGGTTCGCCCGGAGTCTTACATCGGTGATGAAGAGGCAGCCGAAGGCTAGAAGTATCAGATAGATTCAAGGCTCCAACCGCTGAGAAAGGTGGTTGGAGCCTTTAGAAGTTTTATTACAGTTTACAAACATTCTACCTCCCCACGTTTACCACCCGGAGTTTAAGTGGCACTATGGAACACAGAGCCTTTTGACTTCGAAACATGAAGGCATTAGGCCAGACCCGATTTATTAAGAACCACAGGATAGATTTGAGCTGAAACTGTAGTCTCACACAAAAATGATGTGGCTGTTTCAGCCCGCGAGGAGGAATAACTCATGGGTATTATCGGCTGGATTATCATTGGCGCAATCGCCGGCTTCTTGGCAGAAAAGATCATGAAGCGTGACCACGGTCTTCTAACAAACATCATCGTCGGTATCGTCGGCGGTATTCTCGGCGGCTGGCTGCTCTCGCGCGTAGGCCTGGGTAGCGGCGGCTGGATCTGGACGCTGTTCACCGCTGTCCTTGGCGCTTGTCTGCTTCTGTGGATTGTGGGCGCTATTCGCTCCAAGTCCGCGAACTAAGAAGAACTAGGAATAAGTAGAGTTAGACGCTTGTCCGGGTGAATAATTACCCACCCGGTTAGTAGCGAACAAACCGGTTTGTCTATATTGTGTAGATGAACCGGTTTAGTTGTGTCTGCAGCCAGGCTACCGAAGAAAGGATGTCACAGTGACCCAGAAGAAGTCGCGCCGTAATCGCCCGAGTCCACGTCATCGACTGTTGGCATCCGCGACGAATCTTTTTACCACTGAAGGCATTCGCGTTATTGGTATTGACCGTATTCTGCGCGAAGCTGACGTGGCGAAGGCGTCGCTGTATTCCCTGTTTGGCTCTAAAGACGCGTTGGTTATTGCTTATGTGGAAACTTTGGATGAGCAATACCGTGAAGCGTGGGCGCAGCGTACCGCTGAGGTTAGTGACCCGCAGGGCAAGATTTTGGCCTTCTTTGACATGGCTATTGATGAAGAGCCCGGCAAGGAATTCCGCGGCTCGCACTTCTTAAACGCTGCTGGTGAATATCCACGTCCGGAGTCGGATGCGGAGCGCGGGATTGTTGCGGCCTGTTTGGAGCATCGTCGGTGGATGCATGCCACCATGACGGAACTGCTCAATGAGATTAACGGCTACCCATCAGATAGCCAGGCGGATCAGCTGCTCATCTTCCTCGACGGCGGCATGTCTGGTGCCCGCTTAATGCGCGCGATTGGCCCGCTGCACACCGCGCGTGGCCTGGCAGTACAGATGTTGTCTGAACCGCCAGCAGACTACTCCATCTAGTCTTCGGTCCCCTCTGCCGAGTCTTCTTTAGGCTCTTGCTTCTTTTCCTCCGGCTTAGTGCCTGAGTTTCTTTTTGCCTGCAGCTCGGCCCTGCGCTTGGCGACACGGATCTTGGACGCCTCGCGGCGGATCTCCGCTTCCTGCTTCTTATCAGCCTTGGCGTTTGCCTGAAGCTCTTTCTTCTCACTGGAACTGAGCTTGCGGTAATCCTTGAAATCCGCGATGGACTTGCGGCGCATTTCGTGGACTTCTTCGCTCAGTGGATACTTCTTGGCCAGCACAATTTGGCAGATAATGGTCAACGTCAGGGTGTAGAGGTTGGTGCAGAACCAGTAGAAGATAACCGCCAGTGGGATTGGTCCGTGGAAGGCGATGTAGCTCAGCAGCAGCGGAATGAGCACGATGAACACCAGCGAGAAGATGAAGATACGGCGTGAGAGCTTGGTGTTGAAGTTCGTGGTCCAGAACATGCGCGTGGTGGAGATGCACATGTTGATGACGGTGAATGAGATGGCCAGAATCAGCCAAGGAAGAGCCTTCTCCCGCACGAGGGCAGGGTCCACGGCCAGGTCGGTGGCCCAGGATTCAGGCATGGAGATAAACGCCGGGATGGGCACGCCGTTGAGGGTGGTTTCACGGAAGGATTGGACTTCTTCGGCGGAGATGAAACCAATGCGGCCTTCAAATGTCGGCCGCGCCATGCGCAGTACTACTTGGTAGAGGCCGATGAAGACCGGGAGCATGATCAGCGGCGGGAGACAGCCCACGGCGGGGTTGAAGTTGTGCTCTTTGTGCAGGGCATCGACAGCATCTTTGTTGGCCTGGTAGTCCTCGGGGGTAGTAGCAGGTGGCATTGCTGCCTTGGCCGGCCGCAGCAGCGCGGCGATGCGCCCGCTGCGCACGGAGTACCACGTCAGTGGCGCAATGAGTGAGCGGACGGTGAGAACTAGCAGCACAATGGACATTAGCCACGCAGTTTGTTCTTCAAAGAAATTGTGCGTGAGCAGGTGCCACAGCTTCATAATTCCCGAAACTGGGTACACAAAGATATCGAACATTTCTGCCTTTCTGCGTGGGCTTCTAAGCACACTATAATTACTGGCATGAAGAAGTCCCGCATCAGCATTGCCCAAGTCTTGGGTGAGCTGTTTTTAACAGCCGGTGTTGTGCTGTTGCTTTTTGCGTTTTATGAAGCGTTTTGGACGAATGTGGAATCTGGGAAGCTGCAGGATCAGGCGCAGCAGGAGCTGGATGAGCAGTGGAAGAATCCACGGCAGAATCTGACGCCGGAGTTGGGTGAGGCTTTTGCCCGGATGTACATTCCGGCGTTTGGTCCGGATTTTGAGTTCGCGATTATTGAGGGCACGGATGAAAATGATCTGCTGCGCGGCCCGGGCCATTATGAGGACACGCAGATGCCAGGTGAGGTGGGCAATTTCGGGGTCGCCGGGCACCGGGTGGGCAAGGGCGCGCCTTTTAATGATTTGGGGGCGTTGGAAACCTGTGATGCCATCGTGGTGGAGACTGCCACGAATTGGGTAACCTACCGCGTGTTGCCGATTGATGGGCATCCGGCGGATTGTTTGAGCACGGAACAGCAGGCAAAACTGGCCGGGGAGTATTCCGGGGTGCAGGGTCGGCACATTACGGTCCCAGGTGATGTTGGGGTGCTCGCCGCAGTGCCTTCGCTTGCCGATGCCCCCGCGACCGAAGGAATCATCACCCTGACCACGTGCCACCCGCAGTTCTCGAATGCGGAGCGCATGATTGTGCACGCGATGGAGGTAGAAAACCTCCCGAAATCTAACAGCGATGGTTCCGGCCAGCGCCCGTCAGCACTGGAAGAAACGGCTTAGGAACAGGATATGTATAAAGCACTGTGGAATCTGTTGCCCGGGCCAACGCCGGTGAAGTTGCTGTTGGCGCTCGCGATTGCGGTGGGCGTGTTCTTCCTTCTCATGGAAGTTGTCTTCCCGCAGGTCTCGCTGCTGATGCCTTATAACGACGTCGCCGTATAGCCCCGGCGCCATACAACGCCGCAGGTGTGACCGCGTAGCGGAACACCTGCGACCTAGAGCCCGAGGTTGGCAATCACCTGATGCGCGAGCGTTTCAGCCTTCACAGATTGTTCTTGGTTGCTCCACACCACGACCGCGGTGGAGTCTTTGCCCACGGCATACACACTGCCCGCTCCGGTGGGGCTGTCTGTGACAGGTCCGCGTCCACCGGACCAGTCGCCGGCGTCGGTGGAGAATTCGGCGGGCGAGGTGGAATCGATAGGCGCTGCGAAATCCACGACCTGCATGGCCTCGTCGAAACTGCCCATGTTGCGCACCATCACTACCGCCTGAGGCTCATCCGGGTAGGAGTAGAACACACACGCTGGGGTGTCAAAGCTATGGTCAACGCCCTGATCTGTCATGCGCTGGCCATTGGTATCTGCCACGAACTGGGTATCCAGATAAGGGCATGCCTCATTTGTGCCGCGCTCCACATGGGGGACGGTATCCACGGGGACGGCGCTTGCGACTACGGATTCTGAAGCTGAGCCGTCGGCGGACGTGGACGTGGTGGAGACATCGGCAAGCTCCTCTTGCTCTGGCTGCGGCGTGCAAGCTGTGAGAATTCCCGCGGCAACTACCAGGGATATTGCGCGGGGAAGTAGGCTCAAAGACATGAGCAATAGTCTAGATCAGCGCGAGCTAGAATCCTTAGAATCTTCCGAGGGCGCCGATGTCATGCGCAATGGCATCCACATCCTCACCGCGACTATTTTGGTGGTCGCGATTTTGATGTCGGTGCGCATGAGCCTCACCGCTGCGGCTTTTAACCTCGTGTTTCTGTCGGTGTTTGCCGCCCTGTATTTTGTGGGCAGTTTCTACATGGACCGCATGAGTTACGTGCTGAAACTGGTGTGGCTTACGGCGCTGACGGTGGTGTGGATTGTTGACATTCTGGTCGCGCCCGCCGGTATCTACCTGCTCTTTGTGTTGTTCTTTTTCTACCTGCGCGTGCTGGGAATGGTGTGGGGCGTTATCGCCGTTATCTTCGGCACAGCGGTCTCCGTGGGAATTCAGTTCCCACAGGGACTGACCTTTGGTGGCGTCATGGGTCCGGTGGTCTCCGCACTGGTGACGGTGGCGATTTTCTACGCTTTTGACCGTCTGCACGCCATCAATATGGAGCGCGCGGCGCTGATTCGGGAGCTGATGGAAACCCGCCAGCAGCTAGCAGAGACTGAACGTGCTGCGGGTGTTGCGGGGGAACGTCAGCGTATTGCCCATGAAATCCATGACACGCTCGCGCAAGGGCTGTCTTCTATTCAGATGCTGTTGCACGCGGCGAATCGGGACCTGGATCCCAATGGTGGCGCCGGCAATGTGGACAAAGCGCGGGAACGCATTGACTTGGCGCGGCACACGGCGGCGGATAATTTGCAGGAGGCGCGCGCGATGATTGCGGCGTTGCAACCTGTCGCGCTGTCACAGACCTCGCTGGTGGGCGCCCTGGAGCGCATGTCAGAAGGTTTCGCCGCCGCCGGCGAGCTAGATATTGAGGTGGAGTCTGACGGCACGGTGCATCAGCTGCCGATGAAACTTGAAGCCGTCTTGCTACGTATCGCCCAAGGGGCCGTGGGCAATGTGGCAAAGCACGCGAATGCCACACGAGCGCGAATCACCGTGACCTATGAAGACAAAGGTGTCCGCGTGGACGTAGTGGATAACGGCGATGGTTTCGATCTCGCGGCCGTGCAATCCCGCCCGGCGGGTTTGGGGCATATCGGCTTGGCGGCAATGAAGCGCCGTGCGGAAGAAGTCGGTGGGGAAGTAGTTATTGAATCGACCCCAGGACACGGAACCGCAGTCAGCGTTAGTGTACCCTTAACAACTAGTGCACATTAAACTTTTGGTGGACTACACGTAGCAAAAAGGAGTGATGAAGTGATTCGCGTCTTGCTAGCTGATGACCACGAAATCGTTCGTCTTGGACTTCGCGCGATTTTGGAAGAAGCCCAGGATATTGAGGTGGTCGGCGAGGTTGCCACAGCAGAAGCTGCTATTTCTACAGCCCAAGCAGGCGGAATTGACGTCATCTTGATGGACCTGCGCTTTGGTGCCGGTATTGAGGGAACTCGTGTCATGGGTGGCGCTGAAGCCACGAAACGGATCCGTCAGGCGATGGATAATCCGCCGAAGGTTCTTGTGGTGACCAACTATGACACCGACGCCGATATTCTCGGCGCCATCGAAGCTGGTGCTGTGGGCTACCTGCTCAAGGACGCCCCGCCGTTAGAGCTAACCAACGCGGTGCGTTCCGCAGCCGAAGGTGATTCCGCATTGTCCTCCATGGTCGCCGACCGTTTGATGACGCGCGTGCGCACCCCGCGCTCTTCCCTCACCCCGCGTGAGCTGGAAGTGCTGCAGCTGGTAGCGGGCGGTTCCTCCAACCGCGAAATCGGCCAGGAGCTCATGCTATCCGAGGCGACCGTAAAGTCACACCTGGTCCACATTTATGACAAGCTCGGCGTGCGTTCTCGCACCTCAGCCGTCGCTGCCGCCCGTGAACAGGGTGTTTTGTAGCGGTTAACGCTCCAAAACACGCATTGCGGCACACCCTGATAAAACGGCAAACACGCAAAGCACACCCTGATAAAACGGCAAACACGCAAAGCACACCCCGGTAGAACGAAAACCCCGGTAGAACGACAGGTGCGCGGATGTTGCTAAAAGAAATGACCTTGGAGAGTGATTCTCACAAGGTCATTTTTCGTTTTCGCTAAATCTAGCTTCGTGTTCTCCGGCTAAATTTGGTCTAACGCAAATTTAGCCTTTGGTGATGCGGTCCTGGATTTCCTGGGTGACCAGATCGATGTCGCGGTTGATGGAACCGTGGGCGCGGCGGCGCTGCTGCGGGGTCATCAGCTCGGCGTTGTCTACTGCGGCGTCGAGGTCATCGAGGCGTTCTTTGATGTCGCGCTTGAAACCGGCAGGCAGCGAAGAGTTCTCATCGACGGTGTTGCGGATGCCCTGGGTGCGAGCCTTGATGGATGCGCCGTGGCCCGAGAAGGACGCGAGCTGGTCGGTGGTGACACCGGCCTTCTTAGCGCGGCGCTCTTCCAGCTGCTGACGGCCGGTGACAATCGCGCGGTAGACCAAAGGCAGAAGCAATGGTGCTGCGGTGCGCGCGGCACCGGCGTAGCGCTTGACGTTGTCGGTGTTAAAGCGGCCGGCACGCAACTTCTCCAGTTCGTTCTTCGCCACCTTGAGCTCGTGCTTGCGGCGCTGCTTCAAGCCCTTCTCTTCTGACTTGATCAGCTGTTTCTCCTGCTTCGACAGCAGCTTCTGCTGACGCTTGCGTGCCTTATCGGCGGACTTGACCTCGGCTTTTGCCTTGGTTTTTGCAGCCTTGAACTCAGCCTTTGCGGCGCGGCGTGACTTGCGGAATTTCTTCAAAATGCTCATCGATTAGATCCGTTCATTTCTTTTGTTCATCAAGTGCAGTAAATACTGTATTCAACATTACCTTGATGACTGCGTTATGCTCATCAGAGTGGAAAATCAGGTGCGTGCGTCAGATCTTGTGGGCTGCCGGTATAGGCTCGTCCAGCGCCACACCCACCCTGAAGTGCCACGCACCGAAGCAGCTCAGGCGCGCGCTGACCGTTATGACGCCGCCCGCAGCGCGGTATGGGAGAACTTTCCTCGTAAATCCGACTCGCGCAGGATACCTTTCCGCCGCATTGATCTTGGCCCTATCCCGGCGGAAGACCCGTGGCTGCGCTCTTTAGAAACCCTCGAAGCCCTCGCTACCGGTGCCACGCATATCACTGGCGCAGTGTTCGCGAATGAGAAATGGCTGGTGGGGGTGGATATGTTGGTGCGGGAGGGGGCATCGGCAAGCAATGGCTCCTATACACCGGTGATGGTGTCCACCCACCGCGTGGCGCGCAAACATGACAAGGCGAAGACTCTCGGCGTGCCCACCCACCGCCTGGGGCTGAGTGAGCCGCTGGAGCTGGGCTATAAGCCGCGGCACCACGTGCTGGACGGCTACCACTTGGCGATGGCTGCGCGGGCGCTGGACGATCTCGGCCTGAATTCTGGACGCGGCGTGCTAATTGGCCAGGATAGAAACCTCGCGTTTTATACCGATACCGCAACCTACCAGCCGGCTTTGGACGCGGCGCTGGACGCCGTGGAACTGGAGAACCTGCCCACCCAGCCGCGGCGGGTGAAAGAGTGCGCGAGCTGCCGCTTTTGGCCTTTGTGCAAACCTGAGCTGGAAGCCATGGATGAAATTAGCCTGTTTCTGCCCGGTGACCGCGCGCGGCCTTATCGCGAACGCGGCATTGAGACAGTTCAAGGGCTTATCGATGCCTCCTTGGGCACCCCTTCGCAGTTGGCCGCCGCGTGGCGCGATGGGACGGTGCTGCTCGCACACGGCGATATCACAGTGCCGCGCGCTGACGTGGAAATTGATGTGGACATGGAAGCCTACATGGACCAAGGCGCTTACCTGTGGGGCGCGTGGATGGACGGCACCTACTACGACTTTGTCACCTGGGAAATGCTGGGCTCCAAGGCAGAGGCGCGAAACTTCGCCGAATTCTGGACCTGGCTGATGGAACAACGCGATAACGCCCATGCGGCGGGCAAGACTTTTGCTGCCTACTGCTACTCCGCGCACGGAGAAAATCACTGGATGCGCATGTCCGCGCAGCGTTTCCACGCGCACACCCCTGGCGTGCCGTCGGTGGAAGAAGTTGATGCGTTTATTAACTCCGGAGAATGGGTGGACATGTTCGCCCACGTCAAAGCCAACTTTGTGGGACCCTTCGGGCTGAGCTTGAAAACTGTTGCGCCACAAGCAGGCTTTCATTGGGAACAAGGCGATTTCGATGGTGAGGAGTCTGTCAACGCGCGCCGGGTTGCCATCGGCACGGATGCGGCGGCGCTGACAGCGCGGGAGATGCTGTTAACTTATAACGCCGATGACGTGCAGGCCACCTTGGCCGTGCGCGAGTGGATGAGTGATAACGCACCGAATACACCGCGGCTAAGCGCCTAGATGCCTAGGTATTTAGGCAGCTAGGCGCTTGGGAATTTAGGCGGCGACGGCAGCTGCTTCGGCGGCTTGGCGGGTGGTGGTCTTGTGCAGCCACAGCCCGATAACCAGCACGGCGACCGTGAAGCATGAGATGTAGCCGATGAACCCGGCCCAGTTGGTGGCCTCAAAGACCAGCCCGGAGATAGCACCGATGATGGAGGAGCCAGCGTAGTAGCAAAACAGGTACATGCTGGATGCTTCGGCGCGGTCTTTGTGGGCTGCTTGCCCAACCCAGCCGGATGCCGTGGAGTGCGCGGCGAAGAAGCCAGCGGTGAAGATAAACATGCCCGCGAGCAGTACCGGCAGGGGGCCAAGCGTCATGATGACACCGAGTGCGTAGAGCACAATAGAACCGATGAAGGTTCTGCCGTGACCGTAGCGGTTGATAATGGTACCAACACGCGCCGAAGACCAGGTGCCGGCGAGATACATCAAAAACACCAGGCCAGCCAGGGTGACCGGGAGGCCGAAGCGGTCGATGAGGCGGAACGTGATGAAGTTATACATGGACACGAACGCGCCCATGCCCAACAAAGCGAAGACAAACAGCAAGCCGGTCTGCGGATTTCGCCAGTGATTGACCATCGCGCGAATCTCGGATTTAAAGCGCAGCTGCTTAGGCTGGAAGTTGCGCTGCTTAGGCAGCAGAATAATAAACAGCACCGCGAAGAAGCTGGAGACCACCGCTGCACCCAGCAGCGCGCCGCGCCAGCCGGTAAATTCCAAAAGACCGGTAGGGATAAGACGCCCGGTCAACCCGCCGAGGGTGTTGCCGGCGATATACAAGCCCATCGCGCGCGGGAGCACATCTTCATCGAGCTCCTCGGACAGCCAGGCCATGGCCACGGCCGGTGCGCCAGCAAGCACCGCGCCTTGCAGTGCGCGAATAGCGATAATTGCCAGGACATTGTCACCCACCAGCGGCACCATGAACGCCAAGATAGTAGCCAACACAGCGGAGATAACCAGAAGTCGACCGCGGCCGAAACGTTCCGACAAGATAGACAGCGGCACCACGCACAAAGCCAACGCGCCGGTCGCGGCAGACACGGTCAACGCGGCCTCAGTCGGGGTGAATCCGAGCTCGTCCACGAAAGTCGGCAACATTGCCTGCGTGGAGTAAAGGCCGGAGAAGATAGCCAAGCCCACAAACAGCATGGCCACCATGGCGCGGGTATTTCTTTGCATGTACCCATAGTCCCCCACCGCGTTGTATGAGTAAAATGCATTTTAGTGCCTATTTTGATGAGCATCACGCATAAGGCGTCGAGCAGGGAGAATCCCATGAATTTTCATGACATCGAAGGTTTCTTAGCCGTGGTGCGCGCCGTGGAGGAGGGCGCCAGTCTTTCTGAAGCCGCCGATGAGCTCTATGTTTCGCAGTCCGCGTTGACCAGGCGGCTGCAGGGGCTGGAGAAGGAGCTCGGCACCACGTTGTTTGAACGCCAGGGCCGCAGGTTGGTGCTCAACACCCGCGGCCGTGCGTTTTTGCCGCATGCGAAGAAGATGATTGAGGCGCGCACCCAAGGAATTGAGCATGTCACGCGCCTGATGGATCCGGAGCGCGGCCAGGTGCGCCTGGATTTCATGCATTCTTTGGGCACGTGGATGGTGCCGGATTTGCTGCGTGCTTACCGTCAGGAGCATCCGCATGTGCAGTTCGTGCTGCATCAGGGTGCGGCGCAGCATCTGGTGGACCGGGTGCGCGATGGCTTGAGCGATATCGGGCTGGTTGGTCCCAAGCCTTATGAATTGCAGGTGCCGGGGCATGTTGGGCTGAGTTGGCATCAGCTGGAGTTGCAGCGGCTGGCCATAGCGGTGCCGGAGGGGCATTGGGCATCGGATAGAACAAGCATTGCTATGCATGAGCTTGCCGATGAACCCTTTATCGGCATGCTGCCCGGCTACGGCACGCGCATGCTGTTGGATTCTTTGGCTGCCGAGGCCGGTTTCGTACCCCGCTTTGTCTTTGAGTCGATGGAGCTGACCACGGTATCTGGCCTGGTCACCGCTGGTTTGGGTTGTGCGCTTTTGCCGTTGGATGATCCGTATTTGAATGCCACGAATCTGATTCCTTTGGAGCCGGTGCGCTACCGTGAGCTGGGCTTAGTGTGGCGCGATGGCGATGACGCCCCGCCGGTCACACAGTTTCGAGAGTTTGTGAAAGCTAGCCAAGCTCCGGGATAAAGAGGTCTTCAATGGCGCAATCGAATTGCGCGGCAAGCTGGAACGCCAGCGGCAGCGATGGGTCGTAGCGGCCTTTTTCAATACTGATGATGGTCTGGCGGGAGACGCCGAGGGCATCGGCAAGCTTTTGCTGCGAGAGACCGTGCTGCTCACGCAGGGTTTTCAAGTTATTGTCCATAGTCTTAGCGGGTCCGGCTTATGAATCGCGGCGCTTGTTAAGGAGGTAGCTGCCTGCAAACGCGGCCAGGATAAACACGTAGCTGGCAATGGCGAAAGCGCCCAGCGAGAGCTTCACATCTGTAAAGACACTGGCCACGCCCAGCGCGCCGATGGCGAACAAGATGATGTGGAAGGTGGTCTGCGCTGCATTGTCATACCAGGTGGACTCAATGGACTCCTCCGGGTTGGGGGTCGCGCCCACGATGGTGTCACGGTCCACCATGAATGCCCACGTTCCTGCCGATGCCACAGGGAACAAACACAGCGTGAAGACGCCGAGGTACAACGCCGTGGATTCTTCCGGCCGGACAATAGCCCAGAAAATCGATGCCGCCGCAAAAGCGACCGCCAAACCCGTCACGATGGAACCGGCAATGAGTGCCGCCGGTGAACCACCAAACTTTGAGCGCCCGAAACGAGAGCGCGGCTTCGGCTGCTCCACATTATTTGCTGCGCTGTGTGCTGCTGTGGTGTTCATGAGAATTACTCCTCGTGGAAGTGGTGTGCGTGTGAACTAACCTCAGCATATGTAAAGCACCCTTTACGTGTCAAGTCTGCTTTACAGGTTTGGTTGCGCAAATACGCGTTTGGTTTAGGTGTGCAGAATTCCTGCCAGCGCTAATAGCTCAGAATCTTCCAAAGTCAGCGAGCCCAAATGAACCGCCGCTGGTTGGAAGCGGCCCGGTACTGGCCACGGCAAAGAAATAGCGCAGGTGCCCGCGATATTAAACAGCGATGTCCACGGCACCCACTTGGCTTGGGCTGCGAAGTTCTCTGCCGGCGGCAGGGATGAGAATGCCCCAATCTTTGGCGGATCGGATGCGATGGTGGGGTTGAGGATAACGTCCGCGCCCCAGTGCTCAGCGAGCTTGCCTTTGAGCGCACGTGCATATGATTCAGACTCTGCGACCTGCTCTTGCGTGACAGCCAAGCCCTTCTCACGCAGCCACGCGGCGATGTAGTCATAGTGCTTTAGCTCCGCCAGGCGGTAGGAAAACAGATTGGTGAAGTGCCCGAAAGTAGTCTCGGCTTCTGGCCAGCCGCCGACTTCGATGACGTCGTGGCCGGCATCGGAAAGCTGTTGCGCCGCCTCTGCCACTGCGGTGAGATACTCCTGCTGCACCTGCGTGTCTGCGATAATCGGGGTGGTTAGCACGCCGATGCGCAACTTGCGCTCCAGCCGCGGCTCGATCTGGTGCAGCAATGCCTGGTCTGCGACCGATGTGGTGAGATAACCATGCACGGCGAGCGTGTCTGCGGACGGCTTATAACCCACAATCCCGCAGGCCGCCGCCGGAATGCGGATCGAACCGCCACCATCTGAACCGTGTGCCGCGCGCACGAGCCCACGGGCCACCATCGCCGCCGCGCCACCGGAAGAACCACCCGGCGTGTGGCCTGGCCAAATGGGATTGTCTACCGCCGGCAAGTCACGTGGCTCGGCATCTACGGTGAGCCCGAGCTCCGAAGACACCGATTTGCCCGGAATCCGTGCGCCGCGTGCCTGATACGCAGCAATGAAAGGATCGGTCTCCGTCGCCATGCGCGTGCGCGCCTTAGAACCAAACGTGGTGGGCATGCCTTCTACGTCATAGAGATCTTTGGCCGGGATAATCCACCCCGAAAGATCGCCTTCCGCCACGGGTTCGCATTCTAAATCAATATGAGAAAAGCCGTGCTGCTCGGCAGTTAGGCCTTCCAGCGCATTTGCGAGGTCTGAGATTGATTCCGTCATGCGCCCCATCATAGAGCCAGCACAGGGCGAGCTGATCGGATCAGAGTGTGGCAGTTATGTCATTCAACTACTTTATGGGCAGGTGGGCGAGCTACTTGTACTTCTATGGCCCTAGGGCTTATGTCCAATTCTGTTCTTGTTATCGAGCCGTCTACTTCAATATCAACGACAACTGAGCTGATTAGGCCGCTGTTCTCAGTGAGGTGTACTTCGACGTAATCACTTGATTCTAACGCCGTTAAATCCCCGCTGAGCTCGAAACTTCCTCCCTCAGCGAGCTGCGAACGTGCCACGAAGGCTATTGCCCGGTTGCTGGAAATGCGTCGAAAGCTCTTGGCCTCTTTTGCCCAAAGCAGCGGTGCAATTGGTGTGCTGGCCAGCCCTGCCTTTTCGAGCAGCAGGAAGGCTCCATCATCGGTTCCGACATATAAATCGTTCTTAACCAGGTAGGAGATGGGGTATTGCGCGCTCACTCCATCCGAGGCTTGCGTTCCCGTAATGATGGCGGAGCCATTCCGAATGCTAATTTCAGCTTTGAAGTGAGCAACGAGTGAACCCTGTGTACCGGCACTAGTTACCCGGGATATGACATCTAAGAAGTTGGTTTCAAAAGTATTAGCTAGGACCTGTCGATAGTGCTGTTTCATAGCGCCCATCATAGAAGCCAAAACCCCTGCCGGCGCTCCCGAATGAGGAATTGCCGGCAGGGGCGTGGTTGCTCTCGCGCACTAAAGTCTGCGCTAAGAACTAATAACTACTTGGATGCAGCTGCGAAAAGCTCTGCTACGTCATCCCAGTTGAAGACGCTCCAGACTGCCTTTACGTAGTCAGCCTTAACGTTCTTGTACTGCAGGTAGAAAGCGTGCTCCCACATATCGAGCAAAAGCAGTGGGGTGAAGTCTACGGAGACGTTGCCCTGCTGATCGGTCAGCTGCTGAATGATCAGGCGACCTGCGATGTGGTCATAACCCAGTACTGCCCAGCCGGAGCCCTGCAGGCCAAGTGCTGCAGCGGAGAAGTGAGCCTTGAACTTGTCGAAGGAACCGAAGTCGCGGTTGATAGCCTCTGCCAGCTCACCGGTTGGCTCGCCGCCACCGTTTGGAGAAAGGTTCTTCCAGAATACGGAGTGGTTGGTGTGGCCACCCAAGTTGAACGCGAGGTTCTTGGACAGTGCGCGAACCTTGTCTGGGTTTGCGTCGCCTTCGCGCTCTGCTTCGAGTGCTTCAAGAGCAGCGTTTGCGCCAGCTACGTAGGTTGCGTGGTGCTTGGAGTGGTGGAGCTCCATGATCTCAGCGGAGATGTGTGGCTCCAGTGCGTCGTATGCATAGTCGAGTTCTGGTAGTTCGTAAACAGCCATGAGTGTGTTCCTTTCGTTGGGTACGCATCCCATGATAAGCCGATTCATTCTTTTGGCAACGGTAGTGTGACTGAATGCTGTTAACTAGCTGGTAGTGGAATTTTTTGGCGGTGGTGTAGGTTGAGTAAAAACAGAAAGGAGACGATTTCGATGTCGTTCTTATTTGCTCCGACTCCTCAACTTGTTTCTAAAGAAGATGCCTTGCCAGGCCGCTCAGAACCTATTTTGAACCCCCGTCCGCACGCGGTCTTGGGCACTCCAATTACCGGTCCGTGGAAGGAAGGCCAACGCTCACTATTGGTGGCGTTGGGCTGTTTCTGGGGACATGAAAAAATGTATTGGGAAACCGAAGGCGTGGAATCCACCTCCGTGGGCTACGCCGGCGGCACCACCCCGAACCCAACCTATTTTGAGGTCTGCCGTGGCCAAACCAATCACGCTGAGGTTGTAGAAATTACCTACGATCCAGAAAAGATCAGCCTCAAGGAACTAGTGGTCATGGCGCTCGAAGCGCATGACCCAACCCAGGGATTTAGGCAAGGCAATGACGTGGGCACCCAATACCGCTCCGCGTTCTACCCACGCACCCAGGAAGAGCTGGAGCTTATCCAGGAACTGGTGGATAGCTACGACAAGAAGCTGGCTGAAAACGGCTTCGGCGCCATGACCACTGAGGTCAAGCTGCCCAGTGACACTGATTCTGGTGAGTACTACCTGGCTGAAGATGAGCACCAGCAGTACCTGTACAAGGTGCCTAATGGCTACTGCCCGCACCACTCCACCGGAGTGAAGTGCGACTAGCTTAGCTTGGGTGGTCACGCACCCACTTCTCCGCGCGCTGCGCTAGCCGCGGAGTGAGGGGAACGCGTGATTGGGAACCTAAAACCGAATCCCAGTACCAGAACGTTTCTTCATAGTAATTGTGCCCGTGGCCACCAGGAACGTTCAAAGAGTTAATTTGGTCGAGGCCTATTTGCCAGAAGCTAATGATCGGCGCCCAGCCCAACGCGTGGAACGTATCCGCGTACAAGGTGGAGGGCGTTGACTCATGCATCCAACCGGGGCGTTTATAAATCAGCGAGCTTGACCACCACACAATTGGGTCCGATGCATGCTGAGCGATGAGAACCCGCGGGCGCTGCCATGAATTGGCGTAGCTGCGCCCGAAGGGATCGTGGCGGGTGTGCGCAGGTGCCGCAGCAAAACGAACGTGACGCCCACCGTCAATCACAGGTACGCGCTCCAAAGACCCAGGATCTGGTGAAAGCTTGGACATAAACTTTGTCATGCTAGGTGGCCCGGTAAAGACCGCGCCATCGCATATAGCGAGGAGCTCTTCCAGAGAGTCGTAATTATCCAAATGCGCGAAAGCCCCCAAAGATTCACCGGCTAAGTACAGCTTGGGGCGGTTATCTTCCGGCATGGAATCCAAACGGTGCCTAATCGCGCGGGTCATCAGCTGCGCTGCTTCAAGCGGGGCCTGTTTATCCACAACATAGGAAATTGCCGATGGCAGAATCGAATACTGCATGGTCACCGTCGCGCAGTTGCCCTTGGTGAGAAACTCCGGTGCCGCAGCAGACCACTCATTGATCCAGCCGGAACCAGCGGGCATCTGAATAATGATGGTGTCCCGGTGGAAGGCACCGGTTCGATCCATCTCACTCATGATGCGCCGCGCCTGCCCACGCAAAGACCGCCCGGAGGTCAGCCCGGCGTAAATACGGATTGGTTCACGCGCGCGGGCAAATTCCATGATTTCGGCAATGTCATGCGCCCTTGGTCCGGATGACAAAAAGCGGCGGCCTTGTGCACCCACTGCGGTCCACGGCTCATAAGACCACGGACTGCCGGAGCGTTCCGGCTCCCAGGGCATCATGGAGTTGGGGAAGACCGACTGGTTGAGGCGCTGTGCGCGCACTGATGCGGAACGAATGAATCGGCGCAGCACCACGCGGTCAGATAGTGCGAATGCAACATAAATCAACGCTGCGACCGCCAGCGGCCAGGCCACCAGCATGGGAACCGCGCGGCCAATCTGCCGCGACAACCGGGAAACGGTGAATTGGACGGCTTCACCAATGAGCAAAAGCACGCCATATCCTAACGTGCCCGCGGAGACACCAATGGCGGCTTGCAGCGGACCACGGTCATAGGACTTGCTCACCAGGTTTGCTTGAATGCCCTGGTTGCGTACGGAATTAGCCATCGCCGCCAAGGTGATGGTTCCCATCACCCAGTGCGCGTTGCGCTTTAACCGCGGGGTGAGGTGGTCTTGTGGGCGTTTACCCGCAGCACGCAGTGCGTTCTTGAGACCAAACGCTGCGGAGGCCGCGAAAAAGTGGCCGACCGCCTGGCCGATGGAAACGTTGAGTGCCGTCACCCACCACGGACGCGGGAGCAGAGATGGCCAGATGGCAGCCCAAGTGGCGACTTCAGCGCCCAAAACACCCGCAGCCATGCTGTGTGGCAACCGGTTGCGGCGCGCCATTCGGAGCGCCGGGGTGATATCGCTGAGCAATTCCAGGCCGATGATGGAAAGACGCAAGCTTTCCGATGCCAACTTGAGCGACTTCGATGCCGCCCCATAAGCCAACCGGCGCACCGGAGTGGGCAGAATCTTGGCGGGCGGAGCCGTGTCAGGGGCCGCAGGCTGTTTTGCAGTCGATTTCTTTGAAGCGAATTTCTTAAACAGTGAACGCGCAAGCTGGGCAATCTGTGGCGTGCGCGCGTTCTGATTCATGTCGCTAATTATCCCAGAACATGGTGCTTTCTGCATGTGAAGTTTCCAACGCTGGGCAGGCGAGCCAAATGCCGGATTTACAGGCATAATGAGAGTTATGAGCCCTCAAGTTGGAAACAAAGTTGTCCTCATCGGCGCGGGTGATGTTGGTGTCGCCTACGCATATGCATTGGTAAACCAGGGAACCGTTGACCATCTCGCCATCATCGATATTGATGAAAAGAAGCTTAAAGGAAACGTCATGGACCTAAACCATGGCGTGGTGTGGGCGCCTTCGCGCACCCGCGTTACCGAAGGCACGTATGAAGACTGCAAGGATGCAGCCATCGTGGTTATCTGCGCAGGCGCTGCACAAAAGCCAGGCGAGACTCGCTTGGACTTGGTGGATAAAAACGTCACCATTATGAACACCATCGTCGGCTCTGCCATGGAGGCAGGCTTCGATGGTCTTTTTGTTGTCGCCACCAACCCAGTTGACCTGCTGACTTATGCCGTGTGGAAAGCGTCCGGCCTGCCCACCTCACGGGTTATTGGCTCGGGCACAGTATTGGACTCCGCGCGCTATCGCTACATGCTCGGTGAGATGGCTGATATCGCGCCAACCTCGGTGCACGCCTACATCATTGGTGAGCACGGCGATTCTGAGTTGCCGGTAGTGTCCTCGGCAAATATTGGCGGTGTTCCGCTCGCTCGCCAGGCGGAAAAGGAACCCGGGTTCAATGAGCGCATTGAAGAAATCTTTGAACAGACCCGCGACGCGGCCTATCACATCATCGATGCCAAAGGCTCCACGAGCTACGGCATCGGAATGGCACTCGCGCGCATCACCCGCGCGATTATTCAGAACCAAGACGTTGCTCTGCCAGTCTCGGCCTACATTGATGGCCACTACGGCTATAACGATATTTACTTTGGGACTCCAGCGATTATCAACCGCAATGGCGTCGCCCGAGTACTCGAGCTAGACCTCGACGATCATGAGAAAGAACGTCTTGATGCTTCGGTGAACACCTTGCTGGACATCAAGAACCAGATTTTCGCTTAAGCGCTAATCAGCGCTAACTACCAGGAGCAAAGACTTACTGCTGGTCCGTCGACTGGCCCGCTGGCTGAGCAACCGGCGTTTGCTCCTGGTAGGTCTGCGTATTTACGTTTTCTCTCTGCGTTTCGAGCTTCTTGTTGATGCTCCTTAGCGTTAGCGCCATCCACACCAAGATGATGGGGATAGCCACGGTGATGACCAGATTGAGAATGGAAAAGATAACGCTAGCAATCATTATTCTGCGCCTTTCGTAGTTGCGTTCGGCCACACTCAAAGTAGGGGCGCGCAGAGAGCCGCGTCAAGGACATCAATGTCTCGAACCTGAGCTATGGGCGTGATGCAATGCACGCGCGAGTCTTTCACCAGCAGTGACGAAATCTTGACCCGCGCAGATTGGCAGCTGCCGGCCAGTCGATTGCAATGAAATATTAGGGGAGACTGCTCGACATAGCCTCGTTGGCGGTTGCTAACGAAGAATGGTCTCACATAAAAATTCATTCCAAGGGCGCAAAGCCCAATCGCTTAGAAATCTGCAGCATGCGCCGACATTTATGTGACGGCGGTAATACTTCATCGAGCGGATCGCGGGATGGATTTTTCCTTTTCAAAAGTGCGAGTGGTACATTTGGCCGGAGTTATAGCCCGTGGGGCAAAAACTGCGAAGTCGGGTGACCCAGCCCGGCGAAATGTGTAAGGAAAGAAGCCATTATGGCAACCAAACAGAACACCGTCACCGTTGATCGAATAAGCGCCGAAAGTACCTTTGGCATCGACTGGGCTGAAGAAGTGCGGGAGTTGGCGCACCAGCGCAATGCGGTGATTCTTGCGCACAACTACCAGCTGCCCGAGATCCAGGACGTGGCCCACCATGTTGGAGACTCCTTGGGGCTTTCGCGCATCGCAGCAGCTACCGATGCAGATGAAGTGATCTTCTGCGGTGTGCATTTTATGGCTGAGACCGCCAAGATTCTCTCGCCCGACAAGCGGGTGTTTATTCCGGATGCCAACGCTGGATGCTCATTGGCGGACACGATTAACGCCGATCAACTGCGCGAGTGGAAGGCGGAGCACCCAGGCGCGATTGTGGTCAGTTACGTCAACACCACGGCTGAAGTAAAGGCATTAACCGACGTCTGCTGCACCTCCTCGAATGCGGCAGATGTGGTTCGTTCTATCGACCCGAACCGAGAGATTCTGTTCTTGCCGGATCAGTTCCTCGGCGCGCACGTGCGCCGCGTGACTGGCCGCGACAATATCCATGTCTGGCTCGGCGAATGCCACGTTCATGCTGATATTTCACCGCGCGACTTGGTCGATACTGTGCGAGCCAATGAGGGCGCCGAACTTTTTGTTCACCCGGAATGTGGCTGCACCACCACTGCGCTGTGGATGGCTGAGTCCGGAGAGATTCCAGGAGAGACCACGCAAATTTTATCGACTGGTGGGATGCTCGAGGCCGCGAAGAAAACGACAAGTGAGCGCGTCCTTGTTGCCACGGAGATTGGCATGTTGCACCAGCTGCGCAAGGCCAATCCCGCCACGGAGTTCATGCCGGTCAATCCGCAGGCTGCATGCCCCTATATGCAGATGATCACGCCCGAAAAGTTGCTGGATTGCTTGCGCTATGGCCGCGATGAGGTATTCGTCGATGAGGAAATCGCGGCGGTAGCACGCAGCGCCGTCGAGCGCATGATTCCAATAGGTAATCCCGGCGGAGGCGAGTAGGCGCCCATGACAATGGAACTTGCAACCCCAAGTGATGCCTTTGTTGAAACCACCGACGTGCTCATCATCGGCTCGGGAGCTGCCGGTTTATCCGCAGCCCTTGGGATTGTGGAGACTAATCCCGACCGCTGCGTAACCATAATTACCCGGGCCAAGCCCGCTGATAGCTCGACCGCGTGGGCGCAGGGCGGTCTGGCGGCGGTTACTTCCCCAGAAGACTCATTCGCCTCGCACATTGAGGACACAATGGCCGCCGGGGCATTCCATGGCGCACGCGATCGGATCAGCGAGCTCGTCCACCAGGCCGGCGAGGCGATTAAGCGACTGGTTTCGCACGGTGCACGCTTTGACGATGACCTTCACCTCGAAGGTGGTCACCGTTTCCGCCGGATTGTTCACGCCGGCGATAGCTCAGGGTGGGAAGTCGAATCCACGCTGCTGCGCGCCGCTGCAGCACGGGGAATCCGCATTATCCCGCACACCCGTGCCGTTGATTTATTGACTACCGCGGATGGGACCGTTTGCGGTGCGCGCGTGCTTCACAATGGACAGGTTGGACGCTGGCTTGCCGATGAAGTCGTGCTAGCCGCCGGCGGCTCCGGCGCCCTGTGGACGCTGACATCCAATCCGGATGTGGCTACCGCCGATGGCTTGGCCATGGCGTTGCGCGCTGGTGCTGCGACTCGCGATATTGAATTTATGCAGTTTCATCCAACGGTCCTGGCTGTCCCGCGAAGCGGTGGAAAAGATGTTCTCATCTCCGAAGCCGTCCGCGGCGAGGGAGGGATTCTCATCGACGAACGCGGTGAGCGTTTCATGCGCAGCCGTCACCCGCAGGCAGACTTAGCTCCCCGTGACGTAGTGTCCGCCGAGATTATCGCGCGCATGCGTGCCACCGGTTCAGAGCACGTTTATCTTGATGCCCGCTCGATTGCTGACTTCCCACAGCGCTTCCCAACAATTCACGCCATGCTCATCGAACGCGGCGTGGACGCCACCGTCGATCTGATTCCAGTTAGACCCGGTGCTCACTATCACTGCGGTGGCATAGCCGCCGATCTTGATGGGAGAACAAGTCTGTCAGGTCTCAGCGCTATTGGTGAAGTTGCTGGCACCGGCGTCCAGGGGGCGAATCGGCTCGCCTCAAACTCTTTGACCGAGGCACTGGTGGCGGGGCATCGATGTGGTATCCGCCTGGCGGAATCGCGAAGGACTGCTTCTACCCACCACCCTGTCGCGCGCACTGCGGTCGCACCTGTCGGCGATGCTGCTGCCATCCGCTCAGTCATGGACGACTACGTCGGGGTAGTCCGCAACGATACTGACCTGACCACGGCTATCAACATCTTGACCTCACTTCCCAAAGCCAGTGCATTCAACGCTGCAACCCTGGATGCGACAAACATGGCCTGGGCAGGACTAGCCATCGCGCGTGCTGCACAGCAGCGAAGCGAATCATTGGGCTGTCACCGCCGCAGCGATGACGTAGCCGCAACCACCACGAACTACCACTATGCAGGAGCTTGATATGACGATTTCATCAGCCGACGGTCTTGATTGGGAAGAGGCCCGCTCTCATGTCAGTGCTGCTCTTGATGAGGACCTCGCGTGGGGCCCAGACGCGACCACCATCGCTACCATTGGAGCCGACGCCACAGGTACGGCGGCCATTGTTTCCCGGGAGCACGGCTGTCTTGCCGGTCTTCCGCTTGCTGTTTTGGCACTCCAAATCACGGCGGAACGGGACGGCGTGGAATTGGATATTGAAGTGCGGCTCAACGATGGCGCTACCGTTGCCCCAGGCCAGACTCTTTTGCGTGCGACCGGGCCGGTGCGCACTTTGTTGACTGCTGAGCGCATTGCCCTCAATTACGTGTCTCAGCTGTCCGGCGTGGCGACCGCTACCCATCAATGGGCGCAGATTCTGCAAGACACCGGCATCACCGTGCGCGATACCCGAAAGACCATTCCTGGTATGCGCGTGCTCCAGAAATATGCTGTGCGCTGTGGTGGGGGAGCAAACCATCGCATGGGACTCGGCGATACCGCGCTTATCAAAGACAACCACATTGCAGCCACAGGTTCGCTAGCCGCAGCATTTACCGCTGTGCGCAGCAAGTTCCCGGAGCTTCCCGTCGAGGTCGAGTGCGACACTCTTGAACAGGTCGCCGAGGCAGTAGAAATCGGCGCTGAGCTCATTCTCCTGGACAATATGGCACCCGACGTTGTCAAAGACGCTGTCGGAATCACTCGCCCTGCAGGTGTGCGCACCGAAGCCAGTGGAGGCATCACACTTTATAATGTCGCAGGCTATAGAGACACTGGCGTTGATTACATCGCCGTCGGGGCGCTGACCCACTCCAGCCGTGTCCTTGATCTTGGCTTCGATCTTGCCTAACCCGGTATCAGCAAAGAAGCCAGTGCCCAAAAGCGCGCAGTAGTATTAGGAGAAACTATGTGGATAAATATCGAACAGATCGATCTCAGCCGATTAGCGGCTGCGCTTTCAGCATCCCTAAATAAATGGATCGCCCCCGAAAACAGCATCAATCATGCTGGGGTGAACGAAAAGCCGACCGTTACTCCATTGTTCATAATACAAGTACCGTCACACCTCGAGATTGCTCTCGCGTTTAGCGTCGAATCCCATAACCAGGTTGCGGTCGCAGGATATGCCGCAGGCTATCCTCGCTACCGGTGGTCGCCAGATATTTATGAAACTATTGCCGATTCAATTTCTTTTGACACACTAGCCGGGGACTATCCGATCTTTAAAGTAGATTTCTCCACTCTTGGCAGAATCACATGGATGAGTGAAGGAGAATACTCGGAAATGAGGGCAAATGCCGTCGATGAATTTCTCAACTACTACAACGACTTGAACACACAGAGCAGACAGAAGATTTGGCTAAACCGAGATTTTGTTTCATTAAACGTGGAGGCTCTGGGCCTGCGGTATGGAGAGTAACCATTCTCTTTAATACCGCAGGTCTTAAAAGGACCAGAGGTATTGCATGCTTTTGTCTTGGAACCCTTGAGGACTGCCGTTATGTTCGAAACGAAGCATTGTCCACACACTATCGATGCCACCTTGCACATGGCGGGCGTAGAGAACTGCTATGGAAAACTCTGTGTCGATGACAACCTCGTGCCAGAGTTGGTGGGCGTGCAATTCTTCTTCAGAGTATGAAATAACTCGGATGTAGCGCGAATCAGCAAGGGAAAATGCGTGCGGATACTGCACACTCTCGGCGCTAAAATTCGAGCTAGAGAAGGAACTGCCCCAAAAATATGGAAAATGTTCAAAATCAAGAAGGATCTGGGGTGAGGCTGATCCGGGAATATGCCTGGGTTCGGCAAGCAGCCCACCGTCACGCATCAGAGGGCCAAAGTTCAGAAGCTTTGACCCATTGTGGACAGTTGAAAATGCTGAATGGGCTGGGTGGGCGTCCACGTGGAAAACGTCGAAAGTTTGAAAAGCTCCTTGCTCATCCCAGGTGCCATCTGAATAAAAAATGCAGTCGAAAGTAGCTTCTGCTGACGTATTCTTTGTCATGAGCTTAGCGAGAATGCCAGAAGAGACTGGGTCGATGTCTTCTTTGATAGATGTGACACCCTGACATTTACAGAAGTCATCCCATAGAAAACTGTCAAACATTTGTGATTTGTCATCCTTATGTGTGGTCATCGACTGGATCTGGGAATTCGCAGAGGTCTGAGTAGTAGCGGTATTGGGGGCAATGGTACCTGCCTATTGCAAATCTGAGTCCGTTGAGCTCAGCATTGTAATTCCAATCTGGGATTTTTAGACTGATGCCGGTGACTTCTACGAAATATGTTCCCGGTCTAGTAGGAATATCGTAATTCACGACCTTCGACCTATTTGCGCCAGGATCTGAAACTGTATTGACCATCCGCTGCATCGTAGGATCAATTTGGAATTTCTTGTCTTCTTGAAGTCTGCTATCTACGGTAAACGTAAAGCCTGGAAGATCTAGGGAATTGACTTGCAGTGTAACTGCCCCGATTTGTCGTTGTGGGAGTGTGTTTGCGATGGTCCAAGCCAATTCTTTAGACCATTTCACTTTTAATGGCTTGGTCGGTGTTGGAGGTTCGGTCTGCCCGAAACAGAGGTGAACCGACTTGCTTACCTTGTAAGCTCCACTTCTGAGGGGGCCACTGATGCTCGAGGGCTCGCGAAGATCGCATTCAACTCCGATATTCGCTGGGGTTCTATTTGTTGAACGGAGCTGGGGGAAACTAGTCGTGGCAACTACGTCGTCGACTGTAGGCATCCCGAAAAAGTTAGTATCACTCGTAGTTAGAGAAATGCCCCTGTTTGAGCAGATAAAGTCAAAGTCATCCACCACTGAATTTTCGAGCGCGATTCGGGAAATAGCATCAATGCAAGAAAATGGCTGCCAAAAGAAGTTTGGATCAGCGAAAATGGTTCCGCCTTCGAAGTCCTGCGTTAATTCCTCTTGTTCGTTTGTAGTGGCATCCCCAATAGGGTATCCGTAGCCGCTTCTCTCAAAGTTTTGTAAGGCCCATTTGGCCAATATTCCACCAGTTACGGCATGCGCTCCGTGTTGTGGCGTCCAGTAGATCATGCCGCCTTCGAATACGTTGTATCGTCCGATACCATCAGAAGCAGTTAGCTCATCGCTGATGGGAAAGCCAAGCTCACTGTTTTGTGCTCCAAGTGACTGCCATTTGTCATAAATGGCGCCTTGGATACTGGCCTGCGAAGCAGGGAGCGTGTTATGGGTATAAACGTGGCCTCCTTGGAAAGACTGCTTAAACCACTGATCACCTAACGCCATATCGCTAGTCGTTGGATAACCTAGGAAACCTCCCTCCCAGCCATGGCGCTGCCAAACGACAGAAACTGGAATACTTACGCTATGCGCACCAGTGTCAGGGTGCCAGTAGATGAATCCGTTGACGAATTCGGATCGCCGTCCAATACCGTCGGGGTTGATGAGCTGGTATGACTTTGGCAAGCTTAAAAAGCTTTGTGGACCACCCATGGAGTCGTATTTAGCTCTGATTGAGCCACAGACTTCAAACCATGATGGCCAATACACTGAGCATCTCGGGGACGCCTGAAGAGAAATCTCGCGATCTGATTCCAAAGCTGACTCGGCCAACTCTGCCCGATCTGCATCTGCATCACTGAAATCCTCAGGGACAGTTTCGATATCGGAACGCATCTGACCGTCAACAATTTCGTCTTGAGGATCTGGCGTAGGCTGCCACCCTTCCACACCCCGGGGATCGAGTTCTTCGTCCGAGACTTGGTTGACTTCGTAGTTTTCCGCGCCTGGAGGTGTTGCAAGTCCCCAGGCTGCAAAAGGCTCCTCACCGGCCTCAGAATTGTTTGTCGTGGTAACGGCAGGATGGCTTGGTGCCTGTTCCTCTGGATTGAGCTGCACTTCTGAAATGCTTGGATGCGGATCAAGAGGCTGCGCTGCAGCAGGTATGCCAATCGTCACTGCTGACACTATTGCGACAGCAATGGTTGCTGCGCTGAATGTTCGTTTCATAATAAAAGACTCCCCGTTCGCTGTTAAGAGGCTGACCAATCCCCTACAGGGATGTTAACACCGCATTGGAAGCCTTGGCTGGGAAATGCGCGAGTTGGTTTCAAATCGAGCAGACCGGCGCATGCATGGATGTTGAACTAGAGTTGGACGAGCACGAGAAAAAGCGCCCGGCGGTGTTTGGGCGCCAACCGCGAGGGACGTGGACGTTGAAGATTGTTGCGCATAGGGGCTATTCGGGAAAGTATCCGGAGCTAAGCCCGCTGGCTTTTGAAAAGGCCTTGGAGCTGCCTATTCATGGCATCGAATGCGATGTGCGGATGTCGCGGGATGGCAAGGTCGTGGTCAATCATGATGCAACGTTGGATAGGACTTCAGATCGCATCGGTAAGCTCTCTGCGCTGGATTGGGCGGAGATAAAGCTCGCCGACATCGGTACTGAAAAGCATCCGCAGCAGTATCCGCTGCTGCTAGATGAGCTTTTAGAGATGTGGGAGCCAAGCGGCCAGCATCTTTATATTGAGACCAAGCACCCGGGTGCGGCGGGGGACATTTTGGAGGAGCAGGTGGTGCTTCGTCTGCGTTATGCAGGGCTTATCGATGACCCCCGCATTCACATCATCTCCTTTTCCCACCGGGCAATCCGCCGCATGAAATCCCTGGCGCCGCACATGGACCGGATTTATCTGCGTCGTGATTGGGAACGCCATTTCAACCGTCCTGACGTCTTGCTCTCTGAGCCAACGGGCCTGGGCATGTCTTTGCTGCGCGGCAAACTACAACCATCTGCCATCGGCGCGTATGGCCTGCCGACGTACATGTGGACCATCGACAAACCTGAAGACATGAAATGGGCCTGGGCCAACGGTGTCGACATTCTTGCCACCAACCAACCCGAAGTCGCGCTGCACGCCATTCAAATGTGAGCAGGTTAAAACGTCACTGTATCGTGTAGGGCATGGCCAAGAAGAAAAAGAACAAAGAAGAACTACCTGAGGGTATGTCTCGCCGCCAAGCTAAGCTTGCTGCCCGTGCGGCAGAGCGTGCGGCTTTGGAAAAAGATCCCCGACCATACGGTGATTTAGCTGCTGAAACCCAGTTTATTGCGATGCAGGAATTCGTTCCTTCAGCTACCGCGAAGCTCAGCGTCAAGGGCATTGACCGTGACGTTTATGTGTGTACGATTTTGCCGGGTGCATCGGCAGCTATGGTGCGCGACGTGGAAGCTGGCGGCGCCGCATATGTTGCGCTGCAGGTTCGCACCCACACCCACAACCCCGGCCGCGACCTGGCGTATGCCCTGAACTGGGTAAAGAACGCCGAAGACGGCGCAACCTTGGATTCGACTGCTGCCGATGGCGCGCAGCCAGACCTGAAGGACATCCTGGACAAGTCCGCGGTTCTGGAGATTACTGACCACCGGGACTTTGCATGGTGGATTCCAGAAGGCACCCAGATCACCCCTGAGATCGCGCAGACCCTGAACCAGGCTAATGAGACCGTCATTGAATCCCACCAGGTTGGCGCGGATATCGATGGCACTTTGTTCTGGGCTAACTCCGGCGGTGACAAGGCGCACATCCGTTGGGTATTCCCAATCGAGAACGAGACCGGCGTCCTAAACGCGATTGCCCGCGTTGCTGCTCGTGGCGAGATGAACCTAGGCGAGGGCACCAAGTTCGCTGGCGTCTTCCGCACCCACGGTTTGATTGCACCAGTCTTTGACCTGCAGCCAGAGGTTGCTTATGACTCTTATGAGTCTGAGCTTGCTCGCGTGGAGAAGGCGTTGAAGGCTGAGATCGATAACGACGCTCAGCTCAACCCTGAAGAGCGCAAGCAGCTGGAGAACCTGAAGTCCCGCCAGGTCACCCTGCGCTAAAACTGCGCTTTTAATAGCTCGAAGCCTGCTTCGCCACCCCATAGAGGGGTGCGGAAGCAGGCTTTTTCGGCTCTCAAGGGTGCTGCCTGTGGATAACTTAGGCCTTTGCGTGACGTGTCAACGTAGTTATTCACAGATTTTGAGGCTTGCTCTGGTGTGGGGTTGCGCTTTGGGTTTAGCGTCGAAGTTATGAAAAATTACAAAGCATTCATACAACACGCCACCCAGGCGGTGGGTGTTTTAAGAGATATGGCGCAGCTCTCCGTTTATGACATGGCCGCCGATGGGCTGGCACTCAAGACAGCAAGAAAGCACTCTAAAATAGCCGACGTCTTCTTCGGCTCCACCGACTCACCACGCCTTCAGCACGAGTCCGTAGCACTCGCCGAAGAGCGCGGGTTGAGTATGGAGCGCCTACAGATGATTGATAGTCACGCTCAGAAGTTAAAGAAAAAGCGCGGTGCCGCGTGGAAACTCCGTGCTGAGTTGATTGCGCATGAGGGCACTTATGAAGAAGTCAATGCTCTGGGCAACCAGCGCGTCGACGAACTCGTTGGTGACAAACCAAAAGAACCCGGTATGCGTATTAGCCGCCCGAAAAATGGCATGGTCACGATGAGTATTACCGATACTCAGCGCCGGATCATCGACTTTGAGAAGACCCTTGATGCCATATCCACCACGGACCAACCCCGCTCGAAAGCATTGTTAGAAGCGTTTTGGAAACACATCGATGGCGGCGGTGGTGTTCTTAAACCCGAATACCGCACTGTTATTGCTATTGGTTTAGATCAGTCCGCGACGATTCTCCGTGGTGAAGGCGACGAGTCCATCATCGGAGCCTCCGACGGCACGACCATGACCGGTGCGGAGATCGTTAACCTTGCAATGTCCGGAGCGCTCGGCGATAAAATTTATGCCGGACTGTTCCACCCCACCGCCGGGCCGGTAAATCTGTATGAAGCGCGCTTCGCTTCAGGCAAGCAGCGAATCTTGGCCATGGCAGAAAACCTGGTGTGCCCGTGGCCCGATTGCAAGGTTCCGGCCGATAGATGCCAGGTACACCACCTAGATGCGCATAAGAATGGTGGGCAGACGAACCCGTCAAATCTGTCCACGCTGTGTGCTTATCACAACGGTGTCAACGACGACGGCGCCCGGGCAAGGCGCCGCGAGAAAAGTCGAGGTCGGATGATGCGCCACCGCGGACAGGTCAAGCTTGTTACCCCAGGCGGAAAACTCCTGGGCAACACGCATGACCTCAGCACGATGGGAGCAATGGACCTGATCTAATAACCCCAGGTCACGGCTTGGTTGCTGTTCAAGCGGGATGGGTTACCATGCCGCTCAATTCAGCGATCCCAAAACCGGTTCCGAACCCCGGACGCCCCAACAAATCTCAGTAAACCCCAGAAAATCCCGGTAAACCACAGTAAACCGCAGGAGCGAAGGCTCCGAGGATTTACTGCATGGAGCTGAATAGCTCTTGGGCGCCGGCTTCGTCCCAGAGGACGACGTTGCCTACGGCGGTGTCCATGAACCCGCCGACTGGGATGGTTTGGGTTTCCACGCCGGAGGACATCGCCAGGGCTACGCGGGCGAGGTGCCAGACGTGGTCATCTTCGTTGACCATGAATGATTGCGCGGTGTGGTTGACCAAGGATACTGCGCGGAATGGGTTGGCCAGCGTGGATGGTGAGGTGATTTTGTCCAGCAGGGCGGCGAAGAATTCGCGTTGGCGTTCCACACGGTCCAGGTCACCCATGGCGGTGGCGCGGGTGCGGACGTAGCCAAGCGCATCGGCGCCTTCTAGATCTTGGCATCCGGCAGCTAGGTCAATGCCGGCGAGTGGGTCCATGATGGGCTCATCCACGCAAATGTTGACACCGCCGACAGCGTCGACGACGTTGGCGAGACCACCCATGCCGATCTCGGCGTAGTGGTCAATGCCCAGGCCAGTAGCTTGTTCCACGGTTTGGGCAAGCAACTGCGGGCCGCCGTAGGTAAAGGCGGCGTTGATTTTGTCCTCGCCGAAGCCGGGGACGTTGACGTAGCTATCGCGCGGAATGGATACCAATTGGGCGGTGCCGGAGTTCGGGATGTGCAGCACCATGATGGTGTCGGTGCGCCCGACACCGACGTCGCCGCCGGTGCCCAGTGCGGCTTGGTCTTCTTCGCTTAGCCCTTGGCGGGAGTCGGAGCCGACCAGCAACCAGTTGGTGCCAGAGCCGCTCGATGAGCTGCCAACTGGCAGGGCATCCGTGCGCGAGAGGCGTGAATCAGTCCAGAACACGAACACGACCAGCGCAATGACTAAGGCGATGACAATCCAGCCAGTGCATCCGAAGAATCGTTTGACGGGATTGCCGCGTTTGCGGCGGGCACCGCCGCGGCGTCCGCCATTCCGATGTGGGCTATTCGGCTGGGGTCCGGGTTCGCCGACATATCCGGCGCCCTGGAACTGGCGTTGCACGGGTGCTGGGATTTGGGCATTGTAGCTTTCCGATGGCATCTGCTGGCGCGGGTGGCCCTGCGCAGCACCGGTGCCATATGCCCCGGCCGCGCCGGCGACACCGGCAGCACCCGCTGCGCCAGCGGCACCTGCAGCGCGGCGTGGGTTGTTGCCGCGCGGGCCGATGTCGAAACGAGTCTGGTCAGGCTGCGCGCGGAAAGTACCGGCGGATGGTTCTTGGCGGCCATCGGTGCGCGGGGTGCGGCGCGGTGGGCGCTGCGCTGGGCGTTGGCCGGATTCGCGGCGCATGACCGGGCGGCCGTAGCGGTCGCGCAACGGCTTGCCATCGGCGCCTAACACATAGCGTGATGGGTCATTGGCTGGCTGATTAGCCGAAGGTCCATTGCCCGAACGGCTGGCGCCGGCACGGCGGGATTCGCGGTGAGGGTCGCGGCCGGAAAAAGTCATGGCTTAAGACTACAAGCCGCACCCCGCAATCTAGAACCGATCAGCACGCAAAAGCAGCATTACAGACCAAACAGGGAGAGATCTCCGAGCAAAGAGTATCCGACGAATGCGACGGCATCGATGAGAAAATGCGCGATAACTAGCGGCCATACCCGCCCGGTGCGGTGGTAGAAGTAGCAAAAGACAACACCCATGATGATGTTGCCGAACCCAGCTGATACGCCCTGGTACAGGTGGTAGGAGCCGCGCAGCAGCGATGATGCCCCGATAACCGCAGGAAGTGACCAGCCCAGGTGCTTGAGGCGATTCATCAACCACATGACCACCACTATTTCTTCACCGAAGGCATTGGCACCAGACCACAAAAGCAACGCGGGGGCTTCCACCCACGCATTATCAAAAGCAGTGGGGATAACTTCCTTTGACAAGCCCAAGTGCACGGCGGAGACATACAAGACCAGGCCCGGAATGCCAATGAGTGCGGCCAACGCGGCACCCCAGCCAACATCGCTGAGCTTCGGCAGCTGCAAGCGGATTCCAGAGCCAGCGAGCAAGAACAAAGCGAGTGAACCATAAGCGAACAGCACCCCGGCGGAGCATAGCTGCAGCGCGATATCCAGCCACGCCAAGTCCGACTGCGGTGCATTGAGCGTCACGCTTTGTTCATTCAACGGCGCCGGATCCAACAACGAATCCACCAGGCGCAAAATTGCGCGCACACCAGAGATGCCAAAAGTAATGGCCAAAACTATGAGAATCTCCGCGCGGATGCGCTGCGGGGACTGCGAAACGCTCATGAGGACATGAAACCTTAGACGTGAAGGACAGACGCGAGGTGAAGAAGCTGTGCATCATTTAACGTCACTGAGCCTACTTGAACACCCACGGGTGTTTGCGCAGCCTGGGGTGTTCGCGCCTGCGGAGTGCTCACACCGGGGGATATGGACCACGGCACTGAAATCGCGGGTAGCTGCGCAACATTAAACAGCGAACCCCACGGCGACCACCGCGTTTGCTCCATAAAGTTCTCTTCGTGGTCCAGCGCCAAGAAGGTGCCAATCTGCGGCGGGGTATAGGCCAGCATCGGGGTGATAATCGCATCGACTTGCCAGCAGTCTGCCAAAAGGCGGGGGAGGCCGTTGGTGTGGCGGAGGGCATCGGCAAGCATGCGCTCTGAAACCTTTAACCCCTGCTGCCGCACCCACTCGAAATAGCCCTCACCGGCATCCATGCCCGCCAGGCGGGAGGTGAAAATGTGGCGGAAAGACTCAAAGGTCACATCGGCGGTGGGATAAGGCGCAATCTCCTGCACCGGATAGCCCGCGGCAGAAAGCTGGGACGTCGCCTCATCCACCGCGCGCAAATGCCGCGGGTCGACGCGAGTGTGCGCGAAAAGCGGCTGCTTGAGCACACCAACGCGCGCAGGCGCGGGACGCGGGGTGATGTCGTGGAGGAAGGCGGCATCAGCAACCGTGCGGGTGATAAAGCCCGAAACGCCCAGATCCGTGCCGGACTGCTTGAAGCCCACCACGCCACACGCCGCGGCCGGAACACGCAGCGAACCGCCACCATCGGAACCATGCGCCGCCCGCAACAAACCCCGCGCCACCTGCACCGCGGCGCCACCGGAAGACCCGCCAGGCGTGGCGCCGGGATGCAAGGGATTTTCCGGATGCGGCATATCCACCGGCTCCGTATCTACGCGCAGGCCAAGCTCCGGGGTGGAAGATTTACCCACAATCAGCGCGCCCTGGTCTTCCAAGGCGGCGATGGTGGCATCGGTAGTCTCTGCGTTATACGCGCGGTGCTTGGCGCCCAGTGAGGTGGGCATGCCGGCGACATCATTCAGGTCTTTCGCGGATAATATCCACCCCGACAACCGGCCGGTAGCCTTCGGGCGGCGGGAGGTATCAATGTAGGTAAAGCCGTGTTCTTGCGGCGTGAGCGACGATAAATCGCGTGCCAATTGCTTAAGGCTAAACCTGGAATCCATACATAGCAACGTTAGTGGTTTAGATTAGAAGGCATGACTTCAACCGTGGCTTATCTGGGACCAGCAGGAACGTTTACTGAAGCAGCTCTGGTTGCTTTTGGGGAGATGGGCGCTGTGAATGATATTGAGAAGCTGCCGGTCAACTCGCCGTCGGAGGCGTTCAAGGCGGTGCGTGAGGGGCGCGCGGAGTTTGCGTGCGTGGCTATTGAGAATTCTGTGGATGGCGCGGTGACTAACACTTTTGATGCTTTTACGGAGGGGGAGCCATTGCAGGTCTACCGCGAGGTGGACTTGGAGGTGGCTTTCGCCATCATGGTGAAAAAGGGCTTAAAGCTTGCCGATGTCTCCACGATCGCCACCCATCCCGTTGCCTACCAGCAAGTCCGTGGCTGGCTGGCGGAGAATATTCCGGATGTGAAGTTCCAGCCGGCGTCATCGAATGGCGCGGCAGCGGAGGCGGTTGCGCACGGGGAAGTGGATGCCGCGGCGGCACCGGAGCGTGCGGCGGAGATCTTTGGGCTGGATGTGTTGGCTAGTTCTGTTGCTGACGTCAAGGGGGCGACCACGCGCTTTGTACTGGTGGGAAAGCCAGGAAAGCCGACCCCGCGCACCGGCAATGACCGCACCTCTGTGGTGTTTACGGTGCCGCACGAGCCGGGTTCTTTGGCGAGTATTCTGCAGGAATTCGCCTACCGCCACGTGGATATGCTGCGCATTGAATCGCGCCCAACGCGCAAGAAATTCGGTACCTATAACTTCTTCATTGACTTGGCTGGGCATATTGAAGACGAGCCGCTGTCGGAGGCGCTGCGCGCATTGTGGCTGCGCACGGAGAACCTGCGTTTTATTGGGTCGTGGCCATCGGCTGACCAGTCGGGGCCGAAGTTGGACACCACGGAGTTTGATAAGGCGACCGCTTGGGTAGCAAAGGTGCGTGAGGGTCACTAGGTTTGATGTCATGACTGGACGAATCATCTTGCTGCGCCACGGCCAAACCTTTTCCAATGTTGAACGCTTGCTGGATACTCGTCCACCCGGTGCTGAACTGACTGAACGCGGCCGCGAACAGGCCACAGATGTGGGCATTGAATTAGCTCACCTGGTTGCCGCTGGCGACGGTGAGAAGGGGCGTCTGCGCGGAATCATTAGCTCGGTGGCGCTGCGCGCCCAGCAGACCTCGATGTTGGCAGCGCGGTCTTTTGAGCGAACCGCTGACTTGCCGGAGTTTACCGTGGATGTTGATGTGCGCACCGGAATTCATGAGGTCTTCACCGGCGAATATGAGATGAGCAATTCTGAAGATGCTCACCGTGGGTATTCCACCGCGCTGCGCGGCTGGCTGGCCGGCGACGCTGAGGCCTGCTGCCCGGGTGGTGAAACCTACCGGGATGTGCTGGCGCGCTACCAGTCGGTTCTGGAAAATGTCGCGGCAAGACTGGGCGATGACGATGATGTCGTGGTGGTCTCCCACGGCGCCGCCATCCGGCTAGTGGCAACGCACGCGTCCAACAATATTGACGGGGACTTCGCGTTCACCGGTTACCTGCAAAACTGCCGCTTTGTGGTGCTCGAACCGCGCGGTGAAGAATTCGGCCAATGGACCGTCACCCGCTGGGCTGACACCGAGGTGGACTAGTTTCCTCGGCTATCGCCTCGGGAACTAGTCCACGAGGTAAGCGTTACCCCATCGTTTCTACGGTGGGGCTTTTCATGCCCGGGGGTAGGGTATTTACCCCCTTATCGATTTTCTGGCCAGTGGTTTTGCTGGAATTCTCGGCGTTCTCTTCTTTATTGTTCAACAAACACCTATGATGATGCGCATCACATTTCCGAGTGCGACCCCCCATCACGAAAGCGAGTTTCCGTGAGTGCTGAAACAGTAACCCCAGCCAAGAATCCTCCACGAGGATTAGGTGCAATGGCAGGTGCCATGTTCCTCATGGCTACCTCCGCTATTGGTCCGGGCTTTTTGACCCAGACTTCAGTCTTTACCGTCCAGATGGGCGCGGCTCTCGCATTCGCGATTTTGCTGAGCATCATCGTGGATATCGCAATCCAGCTCAACGTCTGGCGCGTTCTGTGTGTCTCCGGCATGCGCGCCAACGAGCTTGGTAACACCGTTCTGCCGGGCTTGGGATGGTTCCTCGCCATTCTGGTTTTCATTGGCGGAGTGGTCTTTAACATCGGCAATATCGCGGGTTCGGGTCTCGGCCTGAACGCGATGCTTGGTATCGATGCACGTATCGGCGGTGTTATCTCCGCTGCCATCGCAATCTTTATCTTCTTGTCCAAGAAGGCCGGTATCGCACTGGACCGTATCGTCGCGGTGCTTGGCGCCATCATGATTCTGCTGATGCTCTACGTGGCAATTGTGTCCCAGCCACCAGTGGGCGAAGCATTGAAGAACACCGTGATGCCGGAAGAGATTGACTTCTTTGTCATCACCACCTTGATCGGTGGCACCGTCGGCGGCTACATCACCTTCGCTGGCGCCCACCGCCTGATTGACTCTGGCCTGTCCGGCCCAGAGCACGTCAAGGACATCACCACGACCTCTGTCATGGGCATTATCATCACCGGCATCATGCGCGTGCTGCTGTTCCTGGCGGTACTGGGTGTTGTTTCCACTGGCGTGGCACTGTCTGAAGACAACACCGCGGCGGATGCATTCTTCCACGCTGCTGGCGAGTTCGGGCTCCGCGCATTCGGCGTAGTTCTCTTCGCCGCTGGTCTGTCTTCTGTCATCGGTGCTTCTTACACCTCCATCACCTTTGTGACCACGCAGAAGGTTGCCCCGCGTACCCGCAACTTCCTCACCGTCGGCTTCGTCATTGGCTGTACTATCTTGTTCTTCATCTTGAACTCCGCGCCACAGAAGCTGCTCATCTTCGCAGGTGCATTCAACGGCATCATCTTGCCAATCGCATTCGCCATGGTGATGTGGGTGGCCTTCCGTCGCCCTGACCTGCTCCAAGGTGTTAAGCACCCGAAGTGGCTGCTGGTTGCTGGTGCCCTGGCTCTTATCCTGGAGATTTACATTGGCGTTAAGGCCTTCTCCGGTATCGTGAACATGTGGGCATAGACATGAAACCTTTTGAAATGACTGCAGCTGACGTGCGCAAACTCGCCCGGGCTGAGAACTTGACCACGACCTCGGGCTACGCCGCAGGCTATATGCAAGCCAACCTGCTGGCGGTGCCGAAAGAGTATGCGTTTGATTTTCTGCTCTTCGCGCAGCGCAACCCCAAGTCCTGTCCCATCGTCGGCGTGCTGGAAGCTGGTGAGTATGAATCCGCACTATTGCCCGACAGTGACATTCGCACGGATATCCCGGCCTACCGCATCTTCAAAGACGGCGAGCTGGTGGACTCAGTCACGGATGCCACGCCGTACTGGGGCGAGGACATGGTCGCGTTCTTGATTGGTTGCTCGTTTACTTTTGAGACCGCGCTGGTTGAAAACGGCATCAAGCTCGAGCACATTGAGCAAGACCGCAACGTGGCGATGTATCGCACGAGCACGCCAACCACCCCGGCCGGTGTGTTCTCCGGGCCGCAGGTAGTCTCCATGCGTCCTATCCCCGCTGACCGCGTGGCGGATGCGGTGCGGATTACCTCCCGCTACCCGTCAGTGCACGGCGCGCCGGTGCACATTGGTAACCCGGAAGCCATTGGAATTACAGATCTTTCACAGCCTGACTTCGGTGAGCCGGTAGAGATTCCCGAAGGCCACATCCCAGTGTTCTGGGCGTGTGGAGTTACCCCACAGGCAGTGGTGATGAATTCACGCCCGCACCTGGCTATCACGCATGAGCCAGGAAAGATGCTGGTAACTGACGCCCGGGACTTGGAATACCAAGTGCCTTAGTTTTAGAGCACGAAGCGAATTGAGTTATACGCCTTGAGGAGGCTGTCACGGGAAACCGTGGCAGCCTCTTCGCGTCGTCCGGCAGCAATGAGCGTGGCCAGGCGAACGTTGTTCTCAATGTGCTCGTTATGAATATTCGGAAGATGCGGCAGCGCAAGCAAGAAGGTCAGGCGCATGCGCGCGAGAAGGCTGGACATCTGTTCATCGAGAGTCTCTGAGCCCAGCGACGCCACCAGCGCGCGGTGGAAGCGCTGATTGATGCTGGATACAGCTTGGTCATCGCGGCTTTCGGAAAATCGACGCGCGGAAGCGGCCAGCTCAATGAGACGGTCGGCGGCGGGGAAATCACCCCACAGCACACCGGCGTGCTCGAGCGCCATGCGCGCGAGGTACAGGTCTTTGACATAGTCCGTGTCCGGGGTGGCGATGAAAACCCCGCGGTTGGGGATGCGCTCCACCAGGCGCTCAGACGTTAGTTCAGTAAATGCTTCCCGCAGGGTATTGCGGGAGCATTCAAAGCGTTCCGCGGCCTTGACTTCACTAAGTTGCTGACCGGGCTGGAACTCACCAGCGGAGATTGCATCCCTGATAGCGGATGCCACGGACTGAGAAAGCATAGGTGCGATTCTAACGCAGCTTCCTTCAGTGTTTCGGCACTACTCGATGGTTGCAATCACCGTGGAGGTTTCAAGGCGGTCGCCTTCTTTGGCCAGCAACGTGATGGTGCCGGTGCGAGGTGCCTTGACGGCGGATTCCATCTTCATTGCTTCTACGGTTGCAATCGCCTCGCCTTCAGCAACGGATTCGCCGTCGGAGACTTTCCAGGCTACGAGGTTGGCCTCGAAAGGTGAGGTGACAGCGCCGTCATCGGAGCTTGCTGCATCGGAATCCTTCGCGGCGGACGTTGGTGCCGCGGAACCGGAGGACGCAGTGGAGTTGAAGAATTCCACCGGCACGCCAACGTTGATGAGCTTGCCGCCGATTTCTACAGCAACGTTGTGGCGCTGGGCGTAGATTGCCTCAACCTTGTCCACCTGATTGGAAGCAGATGGGCGGTAGTTGTGGTCCACCCAGTCGGTGAATACGCCGAGTTTTTCACCGGTCAGGGCGGTTTCTTCCATCATGTCGCGGTGGAATGGCAGCACGGTGCGCACGCCGGCGATGTTGAATTCGCGCAAGGCATACTTCGCACGCGACAGGGCTACGTCGCGGGTTGGGCCCCACACAATGAGTTTGGCGATAAGCGAGTCATAGTATGGCGGGATGATCGAACCAGAATGCACCGCAGTATCCACGCGAATGCCCGGGCCGGTTGGTGGCTCGAAGCTGACGATGGTTCCTGGGCACGGCGCAAAACCATTGAGGATGTCTTCGGCGTTGATACGGAACTCGAAGGCGTGACCGTTGGAGGTTGGGTCTTCGCTAAAGGACATGGGCTCGCCTGCAGCGATACGAATCTGTTCCGCGATGATGTCCACGCCAGTGACAGCTTCGGTCACAGGGTGCTCAACCTGCACGCGGGTGTTGACTTCCAGGAAGGAAATGGTGCCGTCTTCGGACACGATAAACTCGACGGTGCCGGCGCCGGTGTAGTTGACCTTGGAGCAAATAGCGCGAGCACCTTCGATGATGCCGTTGCGCTGCTTTTCAGTCAGGTCTGGTGCGGGCGCTTCCTCGATAAGTTTTTGGAAGCGGCGCTGGGTGGAGCAGTCGCGGGTGCCGAGGACTGCGACGTTGCCGTGGGTATCGGCAAGCACTTGCGCCTCAACATGGCGTGGATGGGTCAGGAACTTTTCCACGTAGCATTCGGCGCGGCCAAAAGCTTCCATGGCTTCACGGCCAGCGGAGTTGAAGGCCTCTTCAATGTCGTCGAGGTTATCAACCACTTTGAGGCCGCGGCCGCCGCCGCCATAAGCAGCCTTAATCGCGATAGGCAGACCGTGTTCTTCGGCGAACTCGCGGGCTTCTTGCCAATCATCGATGGGGTCAGAGGTGCCCGGTGCCAGTGGCGCGCCGACTTCTTCGGCCACGCGGCGCGCAGCAATCTTATCGCCGAGCAGCTCAATTGCCTCAGGCTGCGGACCAACCCAGATCATGCCGGCGTCACTGACCGCGCGGGCGAAATCGGCGTTTTCAGAAAGGAAGCCGTAACCAGGGTGCACGGCATCCGCGCCGGCGCGCGCCGCGATGTCCAGCAGCGCAGGAACGTTCATGTAAGTATCGGAGGCCGAGTTGCCGGTGAGCGCATACGCTTCATCGGCGACCTGGGTGTGCAGCGCGCCAGCGTCTGCTTCGGAGTAAATAGCAACGGACTTGATGCCAAGATCACGCGCTACGCGGGCAATACGGACGGCGATTTCACCGCGGTTAGCAATGAGGATGGTCTTAATGGTCATGAGTGTTTCCCTTAACTTCAAAGCACACGGTAGCTCCTGGTGGGAGCTGGGCTGCGATATCAATATCTTCTTCTAATACGGTGGCCACCACTGGGTAGCCGCCGGTGACGGCGTGGTCGCGCAGAAAGAGCACGGGTTTGCCATTGGGCGGAATCTGAACGGAACCGGCAACCATGCCCTCTGATGGCAATTCGCCGTCGACGACGCGTTCCACGGTGGTGTCGGATTCAAGGCGCAGTCCGACGCGGTTGGAATGTGCGCTCACCGTCCACTCAGTGTCCAGGAAGCTGTGCACACTTTCGCCAAACCAGTCATCGCGCGGGCCAAGCACGCAGCGCAGAGTGGCAACGGTACGGCCATCTTCGGTCTGGCTGACGCGCAGCGGGTTGCTCAGTTGGCCGTCGGTCATTCCGGAGGAGCGCGGTAGCACGCCGAGGATGTCGCCGACGGCAACCGGTGCAGGACCCAGACCGGAAAGCACATCCGTGGAAGAAGAGCCGAGCTCAGAATCCGCGATGAGTCCGCCGCGGATAGCAACGTAGTTGCGCATGCCGTATTCGGCAGCCTCGATGCGCACGGTTTGGCCAGCGGTTACCAGCACTGGGCGCGCTAGTTGTACAGGCATGGTGTCAAGGCTTACCCGGGCAGCGGCACCGGTGACGCACACAACCGTGTCACTAAGTGCGCGCAACTCCATGCCACCGATGTTTTCCAACACGGTTGCCTGGCGCGGATTGCCCACCGCGATGTTGGCGGTCGCTGCCGATGCCCTATCGGCCGCACCCGACGGTGTCACACCCAAGTCGCCGAAACCTGGGCGGCCTAGGTCCTGGAACAAGGTGAGCAAGCCTGCGTCGAGAACTTCCATGCGCGGCAGGCGCGCCGGGGAGCGCTTGGCGGTGGAATCAGCGTCATAGATTTCCGGCAGCTCATTGACTGCGCGATAGCGCACGCGGTCACCTGGTTGAACTAGCGCGGGTGGCTCGGCTGCCGAATCCCACATCGGGGTGTTGGTGGTGCCCAGAAGCTGCCAGCCACCAGGTGACTGCCGTGGGTAGACCGCGGAGAAGTCACCCGCGATGGCCACGGCTCCTGCTGGGACTGCGGTGCGCGGGTTGGCGCGCCGGGGGATTGAGCGCGCATCGGCAGGATCTGCTGGTGCGCAGTAGCTAAAGCCAGGGGCGAAACCGCCGAATGCGGCGGTCCACTCCGTGGAGGTATGCCACTCGATGAGGGCTTCGCGGGAGATTCCTAGGTGTTCAGCGACTTCATCGATGTCTTCGCCGTCATAGAGCACGTCGATTTCTACGGTGCGTGCTTCCGTGGCCTTGGCCGCACCCGGGGTGAAGTCTTGTAGGAACTGCGCAGCATGACGTGCGGAATCTGGGGTTTCGAAGGTGAGCAGCACCGTGGTGGCTGCAGCGATGCAGTCCACCTGGTTCTTCAACGGCTGCGCGGTCAGGGCGGCGTGGTAGTCCATGACCTGGGTGAGCCCATCAAGATCGATGAGCAGCGCGCGGGTTCCAACGGGATGGATCTGCATTAGGCGAAGCTCCGGATCTCGATGTTGCGACGGCCCAGCTCAGCGACAACCTCGCGCAGCAGGTTGACGGACCCTGGGGAGTCACCGTGCGTGCACACCGATTGGGCATCGACTTTCAGGACGCTGCCGTCAGCAGCGGTGACTGAGCCGGACTCGGCGACCTCCAAAACACGCGCGACAACATCTGCCGGATCGTGCAAAACTGCATGCGCTTCACGGCGGCTCACCAACGTGCCGTCCGGGTTGTAATTGCGGTCCGCGAAAGCTTCGCGGATGACTGTCAGACCAGCTTTTTCTGCGACATCGACAGCCACGCCACCTGGCAGCAGCATCACTGGCAAGTCCCCGAAGGCTTTGATGCCAGCGATGACCGCCTCGGCCTGCGCGGTGTGGTGCACGATGGTGTTGTACATCGCGCCGTGCGGTTTGACGTAGGAAATCTTGGTGCCATTTGCACGCGCGAGGGCGTCTAGGGCACCGATTTGGTAGGTGACTTCATCGGCAAGCTCTGCCGGATCATAATCAATGAAGCGACGACCGAAAGCTGCTGGATCGTTGTATCCAGGGTGCGCGCCCACGGTCACACCAGCAGCAGCCGCAGCCTTGAGTGTGCCCGCGATTGAGTGCGGGTCACCCGCGTGAAAGCCAGTGGCCACGTTGGCGGAGGAGACCATCTCCAACATCGCTTTATCATCGGCAACAGGGTTGCCCGCGGTGGTTTCGCCTAAGTCAGCGTTCAGATCAATGTACACCGAAGCCATACAGCACCATCCCTAATGTTGTTGAACAATATATGGAAACAGTGTAGCGCTAGTCACTATGATTTGTGAAGTCCATTACTTTAGATCTTCGAAGTGTCGGGGAGTTTTGCCGTTCTTAGCCCCATCCGAGGCGGTGGAGATCTTCTTCTTCGATGCCGAAGTAGTGGCCGAGTTCGTGGAAGACGGTGACTTCTACTTCGTGGGCAAGCTGTTCTTCGGTGGAGCACATGTTTTGTAGGGCGCCGCGGTAGATGAAGATGGCGTCGGGTAAAAAGCCCGTGTGGTGGTGGGTGCGTTCGGTGAGCGAGACGCCCTCGTAGAGACCTAAGATTCCGGGGCTGTCTTCATTGAAATCGCGCACCAAAATCACCAGGTTGCGCATATTTGCCACAAACTGGTCCGGGATTTTGTCCAAGGCGTCATTGACCATCTCATCGAAGCGTTCTTCAGAAACGTGGACCATGAGATTTCGCCAATGACTTTTTGCCCTAGAGGGCGGGCTCGGAGGCTGGTTCTTCGGCAGTGGCTGCGTCGCCAGAGTCGTTGTTCTCGGAACCGCGAAGTGGGTTGCGCTCTGGCTGCTCGGTTGGGGCAGCGCCGTCAATGGTCAGGCCCTCGCGGCCGTCTTTGGCGGTGCCGGTAATGACGGAGAAGGAAGAATCTTCTTCAGAAGGGTGAATCAGCGAGCAGTTCACTGAACGCGTGCCACCGTTCCAGGATGTTTCAGGAATGGTGCCCCAGTAAGGCTGCAGCGTGGACTGATAGAGGTTTTCTTCCTCGCCCATGTACGCAATTGCATCATCGGCGCAGCGCGAAGCCAGGAACTCATTTTGATCATCAATCGATGGAGTTCCATCGGAGAACTCTTCAGCCAGGTTCACCACGGAGATGGTTTCCATCTGGTGGGGGTCAGCACAGTTGACGGTGCGCAGCACCTGGTCATCGCCGATTTCGCGGCACTCGCCCGGAGAGGCGATATTTGCCTGGTCAACTTCGGAAACACGGCCCTCGGTTTGCTGTGGAATACCCTCTTCATCGGTAGTCTGCAGGCCGCACAACATGGTGCGGTCGCCGTTCGCCCAAGCATCGGCAGGCGGCAAAATCGGCGCGATAGAGTACTTGCCGGCCGGGTCGTACTGGCCGTCCAAGTAATTAAAGGTGGAACCCTGGCACAGCTCCTCGCGCAGCTGCGCCTGGCGTTCCATGCTTGGAATCTCCGCCTCGGGGCCAAACTCGCTGGTGGGGTAGATAGCTAGATTTTCCACCGTGGCAACCTCGAAGCGGTGCTGGTCAGCGCAGTCGGTGACGCTGAAGTTAGCAAAGGTGCCGTCACTAGCAACATCCCAGGTGACGCAATCACCGGCAACGGCTTCCGTAAACGGCGTTTCGGAATCACCAGAAGAAGGCGCGGAAGTAGTGGTATTGATGACATCGGAGTCGGCAGCGATCTGCGCAGCGTTGCCGCTGACATAGTCATACGTGCCCATAAATGCCGCAGCACAAGCAGCAGCGACAAGTGCAATGCGTGAGGCGGCCGCGGATCTCCAAGCCTTCGAGGTGCTTGCATTAGTCATAAGAAACCTTAGTTTAGCCGACCAGCCGAATCAGACTAGAATTCCAGCGCTCGACCAATTCGTGTGGATAGTCGGTACCGGTCAGTGCGATAAACAGATGAACACCACTCTACGGGCTTATCCCCTGAGCTGGAATACCGGATGATGTGCAGTAATGGTGCGCCCACCTGGACACCGAGAAGCGATGCAATTTCCTCGTCTGCCGCAACCGCCGTAACGGTCTGATCTGCTGCCGAAATTGGCAAGTTGAAATCACTTTCCAAAATGGAATAGACCGAGTTATAAACGTCATTTTCCAGCAGCGTGGGCGCAAGCGTGGAGTTGTACCAGCCGTCATCAATGGAATAAGGCTCGCCATCGCCCAAACGCAGACGGCGCAAGTGAATGTGCGGGACAGACTCATCCGTATTGAAAAATTTGTAGACATCCTCAGCCGCCGTGACGCGGCCAGCCAACAAAATACGAGAGCTGGCAGAAACGTCCTGCGCGCCCATCTCATCCGAAAAAGACGCCAAATGCAACCGGGACACCAGTGGATTCGGGGCAACGAAGGTGCCCTTGCCGCGGACTCGACGCAGGCGTCCGGCAGTCACAAGATCACCAATAGCGCGACGAACCGTAATTCGAGAGACCCCATAAACTTCTTCCAACAGGCGCTCGCCGGGGAGAAGATCACCCGGCTTTAATGTGGTGCGGCACAGCTCAGCCAGGATTTCACGCAGCTGGGCATGCTTTGGGGTTGGCCCATCAACAATTTCCCGTTGAGGAAGAATCGGTGCTCTGGACATGTATCCATCCTAGGCTTCTGGTTATGACCACTGCAACCAGTTGGGGTAACTGTTGAAGTTTAAGGTCGTGGGCTGGTGGATGTGACTGTGTACCTGATGTGTGTGCGGTAGGATTAGCGCCGTGATTGATCTTAAATTCCTCCGTGAAAACCCAGACGTCGTCCGAACCTCCCAGGTCACCCGTGGTGAGGATCCTCAGCTGGTAGATCAGCTGCTGGAAGCTGATACCGCACGTCGATCTGCAATCTTGGCTGCTGATGAACTGCGTGCAGAACAAAAGGCATTTGGTAAGAAGATCGGACAGGCTGCTCCGGAGGATCGCCCAGCATTGCTGGAAGGCTCAAATGAGCTTAAGGATAAGGTCAAGCAGGCTGAAGAAGCACAGCGCACAGCTGAAGAGCAGGTCTCAACCCTGCAGTACAAGCTGTCCAACGTGGTGGAAGGCGCCCCAGCAGGCGGCGAAGATGACTTCATTGTCTTGGAGCACTACGGCGAGAAGCCCGAGTTTGATTTTGAACCAAAGGACCACCTAGAACTCGGTGAATCCCTGGGACTTATTGATACCAAGCGTGGCGCGAAGATTGGTGGCGCACGTTTTTACTACCTCACTGGTGATGGTGCATTCTTGCAGCTGAGCATGATGGTGCTGGCTGCGCAGAAGGCACGTGCCGCAGGCTTTAGCCTCATGGTTCCACCAGTACTGGTGCGCCCTGAGATTATGGCTGGCACCGGCTTCTTGGGTGACCACGCTGATGAAATTTACTACCTTGAGCGTGATGACCTGTATCTGGTTGGTACCTCTGAGGTGGCCCTAGCTGGTTATCACAAGGATGAAATCATCGATCTGTCCAAGGGGCCAATCCAGTACGCCGGTTGGTCGTCTTGCTTCCGCCGCGAAGCCGGTTCCCACGGCAAGGACACCCGCGGTATTTTGCGCGTGCACCAGTTCGACAAGGTAGAGATGTTTACCTACTGCAAGCCAGAAGATGCAGAAAAGCAGCACCTGCAGCTGTTGTCCATGGAGCGCGAGATGCTCGACGCCATGAACCTGCACTATCGCGTCATTGATGTCGCTGGTGGCGACCTGGGTGCATCGGCAGCCCGCAAGTTTGATACTGAAGCATGGGTTCCAACTCAGGGCACCTACCGCGAGCTGACCTCGACGTCGAACTGCACCACCTTCCAGGCACGCCGTCTGCAGACCCGTTACCGTGATGAAAACGGTAAGACTCAGACCGCCGCGACCTTAAACGGAACCCTGGCGACTACCCGTTGGCTGGTTGCCATCCTGGAGAACAACCAGCAGGCTGATGGCTCCGTTGTTATCCCAGAGGCACTACGCCCAATGATGGGCAAAGACGTGCTTGAGCCGATCAAGTAGATTTAGATATTTAGTGCTGGGCAGATCAGAAAGTTAAACAGGCAATCTCATGGTTGATACGAACTCCGCGCTGGAACTGCGCGAGCGAATTTTCTGGGTGCCCACCGATTTAGAGCAACTCCCAGCTCACAAAGAGTGGAGCCAACGCCTCTACGCCAACATCATCACCCTGGCGCGTCGCATCATGCAGGCGCAGGGACTACGAATCACCGTACTAGGCGCGGAGAACATCCCAGCCGATGGTGGTGCAGTATTGGCAATGAACCACACCGGGTATTATGACTTCATTTTAGGCGGCGTACCTGCCTATTTACGAGGCAAGCGCATGGTGCGGTTTATGGCGAAGAAAGAAATCTTCGTCAACTCTTTCATCGCCTGGCTGGGCAAGCAGATGCGTCACATTCCGGTAGACCGCTCAGCTGGAGGGGCCTCCATCAACGTCGCAGTAGAAAGCTTGCGCGAAGGAAACCTGGTGGGCATTTTTCCGGAAGCCACCATTTCGCGTTCTTATGAAATCAAGGACATGAAAAGCGGTGCTGCTCGCATTGCGAACGCGGCTGAAGTCCCGCTGATTCCAATGGTGTGCTGGGGTTCGCAGCGAATTTGGCCAAAGGGCGGCAAGAAAGACTTGGGCCGTTCTAAGACTCCCATCATCATGGTGGTGGGGGAGGAAATCCCCACCACGGGTGATGCAGAAAAGGATATTGACGCACTGTGCTTCGCCATGAAGTCCATGATGGAGCAGGTACGCGACCTTTATGATGACCGCTTTGGCCCCTTTGAAGATGGACTTCCATGGCGTCCAGCTTCGATGAATGGCACAGCCCCTTCCTTGGAAGAAGCTAACCGGATGGATACGGCTGACCGCGCCGCACGTGCCGCCCGTAAAGTCAAGGAAGCTGAGCAAGAGGCTGCAAAGTCTGAGCGTAAGGAAGAAAAGAAGCTGGCGAAGCGCGCACAAAAGCAGCTGAAGAAGATGTCCAAGTGGGCGCGAAAGGACCAGAAATAACAGTGGAGGCACCGAAGTTTATTGCCTCAGATATTGATGGAACATTCCTCAATCCTGAGCACCGAGTTGTTTCCCGCAACCGCGACGTAGTCACCCGTGCCGTTCACGCTGGCGCGCAGTTTGCGCTGGCCACGGGACGCCCACATCGTTGGATTCAACCGATCCTAGAACAGATTCCGCTTCGTCCACTGTGCGTGACGTCTAATGGTGCGGTGGTCTATGACTCCGAACAGGACCGTATTTTGCGGGCCGTGGAAATGGACTCCGAAGCCATGGGCGACATTGTCACCACGGTTCAAGAAATTATGACGCGCCACGGTGACGTTTCTTTCGCGGTAGAACGTGCTGGTGTCTCTGCGAATGACCCGTTGGATACTTTGTATGTAGTGGATGAAATCTATGCAGAACAAGCACCTTTCGAAGGATTCGGAGTTGCGCCCGTGCACGGTGTGGTTGGCCAGCCAGCAGTAAAGCTGATCATCCGTAATCCTGACATGCAGTCGCAGGAACTCTTCGACCTTATTAATCCACACGTTGATCCGGATATCGCGCACGTGACCTTCTCTATTCCGGATGGAATGCTAGAAGTAGCCGCACCTGGAATCACCAAGGAAATCGGGGTGGAATTCCTTGCCAGCCACTACGGCATTGCGCAAAAGGACGTTATTGCCTTCGGAGATATGCCCAATGACATTGAGATGCTGCAATGGGCAGGACTTGGCGTGGCCATGGCGAATGCGGACCAGGCTGTGAAAGATGCTGCCGATATAGTGACGGTTTCTAATGCTGAAGCAGGTGTAGCGCACATCCTTGAACGGTGGTTCTGATGGGAAAGCAAAGCTTCGTCGCAGCTATTGACCAAGGCACTACCTCAACCCGGTGCATTATTGTTGACCACGATGGCAAGATTTGTGCCTCCGCGCAGTTTGAACACAAACAAATCATGCCGCGCCAAGGCTGGGTGGAGCATGATGCAACGGAGATTTGGTACAACGCTCGCCGCGCTGTCTCCGCCGCGATGGTGGATGTGGATGGGGCACCTGAAGACTTCGTTGCGCTAGGAATTACCAACCAGCGGGAAACCGCTGTCGTGTGGGACAAGAAGACCGGCAAACCAATCTATAACGCGATTGTGTGGCAGGATACCCGCACCTCACACGCTATTAATCCGGATGATAAATGGCTTGACCGCACGGGGGTCCTCGCTAACTCTTATCCTGCCGGCCCGAAGATTGCGTGGATCCTCGACAACGTTGAGGGCGCTCGCGAACGTGCCAACAATGGTGAGCTTCTCGCCGGCACTATTGATACCTGGCTGCTGTGGAACCTCACTGGTGGTGCACGTGGCGATCAGGGTAAAGACGCCGTGCATCTAACCGATGTCACCAATGCCTCACGCACCTTATTGATGGACATCCGCACCTTGCAGTGGGACGAAGAACTCTGTGAAGAAGTCGGCGTACCAATGTCTGTCCTTCCGGAGATTCGTCCCAGCGTTGGTGAGTTCGGGCAAGTCCGCACCCACGGCACGCTGGCCAAAGTTCCGATCACTGGCGTGCTCGGTGACCAACAAGCCGCGCTGTTTGGCCAGGCCGCTTTTAAAGAAGGCGAAGCCAAGAATACCTACGGCACGGGTTTGTTTATGCTGCTTAACACCGGTGATAAACCACGCTGGTCGGAGAACGGACTGCTGACCACCGTGGCTTTTCAGTGTGAAGGCAAAGATCCTGTCTACGCTTTGGAAGGCTCGGTTGCCGTTGGTGGCTCACTGATTCAGTGGCTGCGTGACCAACTGGGAATCATTCCAAACGCCACCTCAAGTGAGTCAATCGCGGCAAAAGACAACGGTGGCGTCTACATCGTGCCCGCGTTCTCAGGTCTTTTTGCTCCGCGCTGGCGCCCCGATGCTCGTGGCGTGATTGTTGGTCTGACTCGCTTTGTTGACCGCACGCACATTGTTCGTGCTGCGCTGGAAGCAACGTGTTTTCAAACCCGTGAAGTTGTTGAAGCGATGGAGGCTGACTCCGGCATTGAACTCACCGCTCTGCACGTCGATGGCGGCATGGTTGCGAATGAACTTCTCATGCAGCTTCAAGCCGACTTTTTGGACACTGAAGTCATCCGCCCCCGCGAAATTGAAACCACCGCGCTCGGCGCTGCCTTCGCCGCCGGCTTGGGCCAAGAATTCTGGGCCGACCTCGAAGCACTCGAAGGCCTAGTCGCTACCGATAAATCCTGGTCCCCAAACATGGATGCGGTAGAACGCGACCGTCTCTTCGCCGAGTGGAACAAAGCAGTCGAGCGAACCCTGGACTGGGAAGACTAGGCTCTCTCCAGCGGCGAGAACTTCAAATAGAGAATTAAGGCCAGCGGCCCTATCAACGGTAGACACAGCACCACGAAGAACCACAGGATAGAGGTTATTGGCCGCATCTTGGCTTTGAAGATGAGCCATACACTCAGCACGAGCAATAAGAGCGCGGTCAACGCAACCGTGGACGTGAACGCATCGTAGAACGTAATCACGGGAATGCCCCCGATTCTCTGTACTGTTCTGCGGCAACGTTTGCCTTTTTGGTCCCTGTCACCATGGTAATCAGCAGGATAGCCAAGACCGGCAGACTGACGAACGCGATGAGTGATTCATCGATGATCATGAACAGGATTCCGCCGATAGTAAATGAGGCGCCAGCGAACATTAGGTAACCAGCGGCAGCTTTGTGGCCGTGGACCCAGGTGTCTTCATCGGCCATGAGCTTGAGCGTGCGCAGTCCAATCCAGGAGTTCATCGGCAGTTTTGCTTGCCTTGCTCTTAATCCAACATATAGAGTGCCAACGCCCACGATGAGGTAAGTCGCTGACATGATTGTCGCGTACACGGACATCTGTATTCCCTCCGGTTGAAATCCCCCTTGGCGAACTTAACTCTAACATGTTTGAGACTAATTAAATACGGTGAGATCGAAATCAGTCATGACGGGTTCGATGAGTTTGCCGCCGACCTTGGTGGCGTTGTACTCGCTGGTATAGCTATTAACTGCGACGGCGTAGATGTTCTTCTGGCTGGAGTCATTCGGGTCAAAAGCCCAGATGACTCCGCCGGAATCGCCGTGGTCAGTGATATTGGCGAAGGTGACGGTGTATTCGTTCGTAATTTCTTCGTAGGAGCCGCACGACAATCCGGTGCGAAATCCGAGGCGGCACATGTATGGCTGATTCGCGCTGAGCCAGCTGGCATCGGCATAACCGCGAATCTCAACCGGCTCATCGGACATACTCACGCGGGGGTTAGTGACAACGTTGTCGAAATAGCGGGACTCAATCTGAATCAGGCCGTAGTCGGGGCCGGATGAAATCTTTGCGTCGTCAAAATCGCTGTGGACGAATTCTCCCACATAAACAGGGTCCCTTCCGGAAGTATGCACGTAGACGGCGTCGCCAACTTCGCCGCAGTGCCCAGCCGTGAGGTTATAAATCTGGGTGTTTGTTCCCACGAACCAACCGAAGGAACAACTACCCCATGAACCTGATCCTGAACCATCCTCATGCCAGGTTCGGTACCGCGCACCAGGTTCGAGCATTCCGCTGGTTTCCAGATCACGGAACTTGCTGCTGTTTTGATAGATTCTTCGCTCTCCAACAGCGGCGGCATCTTTGCCCTCGATATCGAATTGCTCACCCGATACCGGTGGATCATCTGGTGATGTCGATGGATTAGTACCGTCAGTGGGCAGCGGTGCCGAGTCTTCGGCGCCTGCAGAACCAGAGCCAGCAGAACCGGATCCATGGGAGCCTGAACCTTGAGAGCCGGCACCACTCGCGGAAGTTTCCGGAGCAGCAATATTAAATGTGCACGCAGTTAAAACCCCCAGTGTGCACAGTGCGAGTGCGGTTTTCAGCGCACGCATTGTATTTTCCTTTCGCAAAATGCGGCGGAAGTAGCGCTGGATTCAATGCCCCGAGTCCAGTACTTAGAGATTTATCCCCGATAAATCTTTCCCCCAATGAATTTCAACATATTCAGGATAACTGAGGCACCGGACATCAGGTTCGGGAGCATACAAAAGCGGTGTCTAGCTCGGTAAAGAGCTAGACACCGCTGAAGGGGGAGATGAGTCTTTTAAGTGCCGTTAGCCGGCGTGGTGGCACTTAAAGACTAGTTGGTGTGAACATCCACGGTTGCAGTGTTCGGATCGTAGGTGATGTAGCCGCCCTGGAAGTCAACGCGGACAGAGTTGCCACCGGTTGCTTCATTAATGGCGTTGTTCGCCTGATCCACCGCGTACTGGTCAGAGGTTGGCAGACCCAGCTCGGTTGCGTTGTCGCCCTGCGCCCATGCACGTGCGAACTCGCCAATCAGAGCGTGAGTACCAGTGTCTTCAGAGGAAAGGACAACGCCGTTGTTGAATAGTTGGTAGACCATCTGTGCGTTTTCCGAGTTTGGACCGCCCACTGGTTGACCAAGAACTGGGCCGAAGGCATTGATCAGTGCGTTGAAGGTTGTGCTGGTTTCTTCATCGCCAGCGATGGAAAGAACCTGGGAAATGATGCCCGGCAAGGCATCGGTGGTAACACCTGGTGCTACCTCAGTGCCCTCTTCGGGCACAGTCACTGCGCCAGCCGCAATGGCTAGACCAGCAACAGCTGCAGCCACAGTAGCCAGGGACTGAATCTCTTCAGTGCTCATGTTGGAAGAACCCTGCTCGGTGGTTTCACCTTCAGCAGGTGCTTCGGAACTGTTGGAAGATCCTTCAGCCAATGAAGATAGCGCTGGGAGCAGCGAACCAACGCCGTCACCTTCGCCGCCGCCATTGCCGCCAGTATCGCCTTCGGTTGGTGGCTGGGTGCCAACACCGCTTGCAATCAGCGAGTCATATTTGGTCTTCGTAGCGTTGCGGATTTCATCCCAACGGGCAATCACGTAACCACCAGGGCACTGCGTATTGTGCAGGTCGCCGTGGCCGTGGAAAGTTGGGACAGTTGCGGTAGCACCAGCTGGGAATTTGGAGCCGCCGAAGCCACCGGAGGTCAGGTTCACAGTGCCGGATGGATCGAAGCCCGCGTTAGCAGCCTTCCATGCAGCGATGCTGGTAACTGAGTTGAGCATTTCAGTCGATGGCTGAGCATTTGAGTAGTTACCCATCATCGAAATGCCCCAAGTGTTGCTGTTGAAGCCACCCACGTGAGCGCCCATGACGCCACGCTCGAGTCCGCCGTAGCGGCCTTCGTAGATGGTGCCGTACTTATCAACCAACACGTTGTAGCCCATGTCGCACCAGCCCAGGTTCTGCGCGTGGAACTGGTAGATGCCACGTACCTGAGCAGCAGCTTCAGCCCGGGAGTAGTTGTTGCTACCCGCGGTGTGGTGCAGGGTCAGTGCCTTGGTTGGCTCGGTGTACGTCGGGTTGGAACAACGAATGCCCTCATTAGCACCCCAGTTGGCGCGAGAGACTACCGAAGGCAAGCCTTCGGTGTCAGCCATGTTGGCGATGCCACCTTCTTGTGCCTGGCCATCAATAAATACTGCCTCAAGGTCAGATGCGGAGACAGCGCCGCTATCTGCTGGGAGTTCATCGGTTTCTGCAACAGGTGCAATGTCACCGATATCGGTTGGCATTGGTGCAGTAGCTGGAGAGAAACCATTGGTGACAGCACCGGCGAGCTCACTAGCCTGCTGGACCAGGTCTTCCGCTGGGTTGTCCTCCTCTGTGGCAGGAGCCTCTTCTGCCTGCGCATCTTGCTCAGAAGGAGCGGTGACCTCAGCGTCGTAGTTCTCCACAGAATCGCCTGCATCGGCAGCATCGGCAGCATCGGCAGGATCGCCCGCGCCGGCAGCTGAATCAGCTTCAGCTGGAGCCTCTTCGGCGGGAGCTTCTGGGGCATTCGTAGCTTCATCGCCAAGCTCTTCTGCAACTTCTTCCTCAGACGGAATGCCCAAGTCAACGTTTCCTACAGAAACCTGAACGGCGTTGGTGTTGCCCACGAAGATGAGGTCGGTACCGTTGGTGCCTTCAGTAACAACATCCAACGGCTCAATATCGAACCACTCACCCCAAGAGCCATCCTCCTGCTCCGCGCGAACGAAAGCAGCGACGTCCTTCTGTCCCTGCCAAGTCAGCGCGAACATGGAGAAAGGGTCATCCTGACGGAATTCTTTGACCGCACGTGGGCCGGCGCCTTCGCCCTGGGAGGCGATAGCTGGATCATCAACCACGACGGTGTCACCGTCGCCGAAGTTAGCAGAAGACGAGGTCGCGTCAATGGGACCGGAGCCTGCGTCTTGGGTATTTAGAATCTGGTTGCCTCCGAAACCGGCAGCCGCAGCTACTGCAATGGCCGCGAGCGTCGCGGTCACCGGGGTAGCCCACGTTGACTTCGTGGGAACGAGTCGGCGTCGTTGTTGCACTGGAATCTCCCTATCAGTTACTTCGCCCTCAACAAGTGATGTCTTGCCAGGGTTTCGAGGATGCGGTTGCCGGCGCTTCCTCGATGGCCGTATGGATGCGGCCAAAGTGATGCTAGTAAACAGCTGGAGCCAATGATACAGGTGTGAATAGAGTGAAGCATGTTGAAAATGGCGGCGTGTCGAAGCTTCCTTCTCGCTCATTGCGTGCCATCGCAGCAAAAGAAAGTGAATCTAATAGGCTGTCACCTATGACCAACCTTGATAAGACTTATGATCTCATCGTCGTCGGCTCGGGCTTTTTCGGCCTTACCGTGGCAGAACGCGCCGCTACACAGTTGGGTAAGCGCGTTTTGGTAATTGAGCGACGCAACCACTTGGGCGGCAACGCATACTCTGAACCAGAACCAGAAACCGGTATTGAGGTTCACAAGTACGGTGCACACCTTTTCCACACTTCCAATAAGCGCGTGTGGGACTACGTCACCCAGTTCACCGAATTTACGGACTACCAGCACCGCGTCTTCGCCATGCACGATGGCACCGCGTATCAGTTCCCAATGGGCCTGGGTCTGATCAACCAGTTCTTTGGCAAGTACTACTCCCCAGATGAAGCACGTGAGCTCATCAAGGAACAGTCCGCAGAAATGAACGCGGAAGATGCTCAGAACCTGGAAGAAAAAGCCATCTCTTTGATTGGCCGTCCGTTGTATGAGGCCTTCATCCGTGACTACACGGCAAAGCAGTGGCAGACTGATCCGAAGAACTTGCCCGCGGGCAATATCACCCGTCTGCCAGTGCGTTATACCTTTAATAACCGCTACTTCAACGACACCTATGAAGGTCTGCCGGTCAACGGCTACACCGCGTGGTTGGAGAACATGTGCACGTCGGAGCTTATCGATGTCGTACTCGACACCGATTGGTTTGAGGTTCGTGAGCAGGTGCGCGCCGCGTCCCCTGAGGCACCAGTTGTTTACACCGGTCCACTGGACCGCTACTTCGACTTCTCTGAAGGTGACCTTGGCTGGCGCACCTTGGACTTCGACATGGAAGTTCTCAACACCCGCGACTTCCAGGGCACCTCTGTGATGAACTACAACGATGCAGATGTTCCTTACACCCGCATCCACGAGTTCCGTCACTTCCACCCTGAGCGTGACAAGCAGTATCCATCTGACAAGACCGTCATCATGAAGGAATACTCCCGCGCAGCTGAGAAGGGCGATGAGCCTTATTACCCGATCAACACCCCAGAAGACCGTGAGATGTTGACCAGGTACCGTGAGCTCGCCGCCAAGGAAGCCCGAGAGAACAATGTTTTGTTCGGCGGCCGCCTGGGTACCTACCAGTACCTCGACATGCACATGGCCATCGGTTCAGCCCTGTTTATGTTTGATAACAAGCTTGAGCCTTTCTTCACCGGAGGCAAGGAACTTGAGCAAGAACGTGGTCACTAAAGGTCTGTAGCTATCAATTACAGGCACAGCCGCCTGCCATTACTTCCGTATTAACCTCGGGAAATGGCAGGCGGCTTCGCTATTGAATTAAGCGTCGATGCTTGCGGCGATACCGACATATGGCCAGCGCACGGCGCAGTAGGTGCGAACAACCACTGAGGATAAACGCCCAGCCGAGGGGATATAAGAGCCCAAGGAAAAAGATTGCGCCTTCATCAGGCAAGGACATCATGTACCGAACTACGAATACGCCTATGGCGACGTAGACAATATCAATCCAAAAAGTGCCGACCTTTGTGTAAGCGAGTGGGACAGCAAGCGGCAAAGAGCAGATGCTGACAAGGGCGAACATCAACGCCATCGCGATGATCCCAGAATCATGAATGAATAAAGAAGCAAGGGCGATGAGCGCTCCGATTGCTGCAACGGTCAGCTCTGGAATTGGAAACGCTAGGGCTTTTTGCTCGTGCATCTTTTGATCTTCAAAGCTCATTGGCCCACATCCCATGTTTCGAGTGTTTCGAGTGATGTAAAGCGAGACTAGCGCACTTATCCAATGCGCATGGGGGATTGATTAAGAGGGAAATGTCGCTTTGCGTTCGATGCGGGTGTCGAATTAGGTTTTACCAATGGTTAAGAGTTTTGGTTCGGGGGTGGGCAATATCGAGTGAAGCTCATAAATTATGCACAAACTTCTCTGTTAGTCAAAAGCGTTTTGGAACTATCTATTTTGAAACTTTTACCAGGCATTTTGCTTGAGTTTACCGGCCGAATCTTGAGGGTTCTAAGTGGCGTAGAAGTAATGGGTTTGCGCCAACTATTTGACAGCTCCCACGGGTTTGGTTAAAGTTAACGCTAGGTTAACAAAAGGTTGAATCTAGAAAAGCTAGATTGCCAGTCACCCAATATCAGAAAGTGAGTGGGGGGAAAGAAATGTTTATTGTTAATAATGAGTCCCGATTCGAAACTCTTCGTCAAGATCTGCACGAGGCGTACGGGCACGCTCATGACGCAAAGGTCATCGATGCAAAGCTCGATGAGATCATTGAGAAGCACAAAAGCAAGGCCATTCTGGACGACTACATCGCTGTTCTGGTTGAGCGCGAAGCAACCGAGCTCTTCGGCGCACACCGTGTTCACGTCCGCTTCGCAGCGGGCCTCAACACTGACCTTGTTACCGCAGCAATCGCATTGACCAAGAGGCATGCTGGAGACGCGCTCGTTGTTAATGGCACGGTCTCCCACCCAGAAAATGAGACCGAAAGCCACATGGCTTATGTCCTGGGTGAACGTGGGCTGGACGCACGTGGCCGCCACGTCGAAGACGTCCGCACCGTTTCCATGCCGGACTACATCGTCTACCTGGGTGCAGATGCCCCACGTGATGAAGCTGGCAAGGACATCAAGATTTGGCCAATCGCACACGCTGAATCCATGGAACAGACCCGTGAACTCGCGGATGACCTTGAAGCACGCGTGCTTTACATGCTCAACAAGCTGGGCATCACGCCACAGACTGAGCAGGTAAAACTCACCGCATAAAGCGGCTGAGCGAAACAAGGCAAGAACAAGCACTGCTTAAACAAAGCGACGCCGGTGATGACAATGTCACCGGCGCCGCTTTTTGCATGGTTGGGTACATGGACTCAACTCCGACCGATTTTCACCAGCCTGATGCGCGTTGAGCAAGGTAAACCACAGTGGTAACCAGTACTGTGAATGTTTGAAGACTGTAGTGAAATGGGAGAATTGAAACCATCGTGACAGCAAACAACACTGTTTCTGACAATGCCGCTGATACCAACGCTGCTTCGAGCACCGTTGAAGCAGTACAGCGCATTCTATTGCCAAAGCGTGGCGAGCCCTTTGATGTCCGCATGCTGTACATCATCGAAGCGGAACAAAACCGCGAGCGCCTGCGCTGGTCCGACCGCACTTCGCTGACGGTTCCCGCTGGTGAAGAAGTCTCTTTCCAGACTTACTTCAACGCATTCCCAGCGTCCTACTGGCGCCGCTGGTCCCAGCTTGACTCGATCATCTTGGCCCTCGACATCGAAGGCGAAGCAAATATTTCCATCTACCGCTCCAAGCAGGACGGCCAGCGCATTTCCGTGGCCAACCACCTGGTAGACACTGGACACCACGAATTCGAGTTGCCGCTGAAGAACTTTGAGGACGGCGGCTGGCTGTGGTTCGACGTTACCGCGGAATCTGAAGCGACTATCTCGCAGGCCGCATGGTGCGCACCTTCGGCACCTGGTCAGCAGACCATGCCGGATGGTTCCACCATCGAGCCTTCGGAAAAGCGCGTTTCTGTTGGCATTCCAACCTTCAACCGCCCAACTGATGCTGTTGCAGCATTGCAGGCGCTGGCAGAAGACCCAGTTGTAGACGGCATCATTGACTTTGTTCTCATGCCGGACCAGGGCAACCAGCACCCAGCTGATGAGCCAGGCTATGACGAGGCAGTGGCGCACTTTGGCGAGCGCTTCAGTGAATTCCGCCAGGGCAACCTCGGCGGTTCCGGCGGCTACTCCCGCATCATGTTTGAAGCTTTGGAAAACACCGATTCACCATTCATCTTGTACATGGATGATGACATCGCGATTGAGCCAGACTCCATCCTGCGCGCGGTCCAGGCAGCACGTTATGCAGCCAGCCCAATCATCGTCGGTGGACAGATGCTCAACCTGCAGGAACGCAGCCAGCTGCGCACCACCGGTGAGCAGGTCAACCGCGGTGACTTCATGTGGGGCGCGGCCCCTCACGCGGTCTATGACCACGACTTTGCCAAGTACCCACTGTCCGCCATCGGTGATGCTCAAAGCCATAAGGACCCAGGTTCATATGACTCCCGCGCGCTGCACCGCCGCGTGGATGTTGAGTACAACGGCTGGTGGATGTGCCTGTTCCCACGCGTGGTTGCTGAAACCAACGGCCAGCCATTGCCACTGTTTATCAAGTGGGATGACACTGAATACTCTCTGCGCGCCGCAGCTAACGGCTTCCCGACCGTAACCTGGCCAGGCGCTGCTATTTGGCACATGGCGTGGGCTGACAAGGATGACGCGATTGACTGGCAGGCATACTTCCACCTGCGCAACCGCCTCATTGTTGCCGCGCTGTACCACGAAGGTAACGCCAAGGGGATTACCCGTTCCATCTTCAAGTCCACCTTGAAGCACACCATGTGCATGGAATACTCCACCATGGCTATCCAGATTGAAGCCATGAAGGACTTCCTCGCAGGCCCGGACCAACTCTTCGACATCCTCGAGTCGTCCCTACCGCGCATTGCCAAGCTGCGCTCCAACTACTCGGATGCAGTCATCATCAACTCTGCTGACCAGCTACCAGCACCGACCGGCGCGCCGGGTGTCCCAACCCAAAACATTGGTGGACGTCTGGCCAAGCTGAAGAAGATTCCATGGGCAGTCAAGGGGCTTAAGCACTTGGTTTCCAAGGAAGACCCACGCCACCACGAGGCGCCACAGCTTAACCTCACCCCTGAGGAGGCACGCTGGTTCACCTTGTCCCGCGTAGATTCCGCGACCGTCTCCACCGCAGGTGGCACTGGCGTGGCATTCCGCAAGCGCGACCGTGACCTGGCACGTGACTTGGTTGAGCAGACGCGTGAGCTGCTCAGCGATATTGAGGACAATTTTGATGACATGCGCCGTGTTTACCGCGAAGCACTCCCAGAGCTGACCTCCCGTGAGTCTTGGAGGAAGATCTTTGAGTAACCTCGACAAACTCAGCACCGCAGAATCCCGCATTCTAGAAAACATCCAGAATGTTGCCTTTGACGCACCGGGTGTTTTGCCCACCGCTCGGGGACTCAGCCACATGGGCGAGCACGCCTTGGGCTGGATGGGTTTGTCAGCACTCGGTTGGAGCCTGGACAAGAAGCGTCGTCGGCAGTGGATTGCTGTTGGTGCCTCGGCTTTTACCACACATGCGGCGTCTGTGGTTATCAAGCGAATTGTGAGGCGCAAGCGTCCGGATTATTCTTACGTGCGCGTGGGAGTAGGAACTCCGTCTAAATTGTCATTTCCTTCTTCACACTCCACCTCGACTACCGCCTTCTTGGTTGCCGTCGCACGCCTGTATGGAACACCTGCGCCACTAGTTGGAATCCCGGTTATGATGCTTTCGCGCATGGTGCTCGGCGTGCACTACCCAACAGATACTGCGCTGGGCGCCGCGTTGGGAGCTGCAACCGCTGAGATAATCACTCGTTATGAAAGGAAAACTGCATGACCGAGAAGCCTGAAACCTTTGAAGGTGACGGCCAGCAGAAGTTTTTCCACCCTGAGCCACACACCCAGGGTATTGAGGACTCCCGCAAGCGCCAGCCACCAAAGAATCTTGCCGATGGCATGATTAAGGCACTGCGTCCAAAGCAGTGGGTTAAAAACGTTCTGGTTCTGGCGGCACCCGCTGCTGCCGGTGCTGATGCGTTGTTCCACACCCGCACTTTGCTCGACGTGCTCTTGGCTTTTGTTGTCTTCTGCCTGGGCGCATCTTCGATCTACCTGATCAATGACGCGCGTGACGTGGAAGCTGACCGTGCACACCCAACCAAGCGTTTCCGCCCAATCGCTGCTGGTGTGCTGCCAGTCAACCTGGCATATGTCATGGCGGTTGTCCTTATTGTTGCCGCGGTTGGTCTGTCCTTCCTGGCAACCTCTGGCCTGCAGCTAGCACTGGTCATCGCGGTGTACATCGCGCTGCAGCTGGGCTACTGCTTCGGCTGGAAGCATATGCCGGTGATTGATATCGCCCTAGTTTCCTCCGGCTTCATGCTGCGAACGATGGCCGGCGGTGTCGCTGCTGGCATCGAGCTTTCCCAGTGGTTCCTGCTGGTAGCTGCATTCGGTTCGCTGTTTATGGCATCCGGTAAGCGCTACTCAGAAATCCTTCTGGCGGAGCGCACCGGTGCGCAGATTCGTAAGTCTTTGGCGGGTTACACCCCGACCTACTTGCGTTTCGTATGGACCTTGTCCGCGACCGCAGTGGTGATGAGCTATTCCCTGTGGGGCTTCCAGTTGGCTAATGAGACTGAGGGCTGGGCTGCTATCTGGTACCAGATCTCCATGGTTCCGTTCACCATCGCCATCTTGCGCTACGCAGCTGATGTTGACCGCGGCCGCGGTGGCGCACCTGATGAAATCGCGCTGGAAGACCGCACTCTGCAAATCCTTGCACTGCTGTGGCTGGCATGTATCGCGATGGCTGTCTACATCTTCCCGATCTTGATGTAGTTACTTCGCACAGTAGGTTTAGATTGACGCCTCACCTGGGAAATTTCACCCGGGTGGGGCGTTTTCTATGTGGTGCGGGAAACAAAGATAGCGGGGCTTGTGTGTCAGTTTCCCCGGTTGGGTAGCACCGAGTAATCTTTGGAATCATGCATCATGCCCCATCCCGTACTTTGGTAGAGCGCCATTCCACATGGTGGGCTTTCGGCACAGCTCTCATTGTTGGTGTTGTGGCATTTATTGTGGGCTACCAGCGGCGCTGGATGTCTGACGATGGCCTGATCGTACTGCGTACCGTCCGCAACCTGCTTGCGGGCAACGGTCCAGTCTTTAATGTTGGCGAACGCGTCGAAGCGAATACTTCTACGTTGTGGCAGTACTTGATCACAGCTGGCCATGTGATTACCGGTCAAGAGCTATCCGTCGTGGCACTGTATGGCGCACTGGGATTGTCCGTGTTGGCAGTCATTGTTGGCTGCTGGGCCACCGCGCGGTTGTATAAACCAGCAACGGGGCCGCACGCCGCGCCAGTACATTGGTCGACCTGGACTGTCATTCCCGCAGGTGTGCTGGTCTATATCGCACTTCCACCAGCCCGTGATTTTTTCACCTCCGGCTTGGAGTGGGGTTTGTCCATCTTCTACCTCGCGGTGCTGTGGGCACTGCTGTTGTGGTGGGCGGGCCGCGCTGATGGCACGAAGAACCTGGATGTTTCAGCTTATGTCCTGGCCTTTTGGGCCGGGTTGAGTTGGCTGGTTCGCCCGGAGCTCGCGCTCTACGGCGGCTTCGCTGGCATCGCGTTGTTTATCGCGCACCGCCACTGGAAGAACTGGCTGCTCATCTTGGCCGTTGCACTGCCAATCCCAGGCGGCTACCAAATCTTCCGCATGGGCTACTACGGTCTGCTCACCCCGCACACTGCCGTGGCCAAGTCCGCGAGTGATTCACAGTGGGGCTCAGGCTTTAACTACCTGCAAGACTTCATCAGCCCTTACTGGCTGTGGCTGCCCATCTTGGTTCTGGCCATTGTTGGGTTCTTTGCCCTGGCACGTCCGCTTTCAACGGCAGGCCGCAGCCGGCATTCTCGGGCAGCGGCAGCAGGGGAAAGCACTGCGGACGGTTCTACCCCCAAGACCGGTTTGTTTAATAAACCGTGGATGAACCAGGCGTGGATGGAGCAGGCGCGTTCAGAAAAAGCCGCTGTGATTGTCATGGTTGGCTGCGCGTTGCTGCACTTTTTGTATGTGTTGCGCGTGGGCGGTGACTTCATGCATGGCCGCATGTTCTTGCTGCCACTATTTGCTGTGCTGCTGCCAGTATTCGTGCTGCCGTTGAACCTGTACGGAAGCATCATCATTGGTGCTGTTATTACCGGTGGTATTGCGCTGTGGTCATTGGTTATTGCCTATCGCGGTTTGCCTAATGACTGGTTAGGGTTTGATACCGGTGAGGTTATCGTGGATGAGCGTGAATTCTGGACTTATGCCACCAATCGTGAACAAGGCCATCCACCGTTGAATGAGACAGATTTTTATGGTTCGCCGTTCTTAGAAGGCTGGGATGAAGGCATTGCGGCGCTCGAATCAGGAGATGCCATGATGCTGCGCATTTTGACTGCGCGGGACCCGAATGAGTTTGACTGGTTGCCGTTGGAGCGCGATGAGAACCGGGACGGTGATCCAACGCTGTACCTGGTGAACATGGGTATGTCATCCATGAATGCACCATTGAATGTTCGTGTTCTGGACAATATTGGTTTGGCCACGCCGCTAGCCGCGCGCCAGCCACGCATTGAAGATGGCCGCGTCGGACATGACAAGAATCTGGACCGCATTTGGCAGGTTGCGGATTCTGCCGTGGACCTGAATGAGTTGCCAGAGTGGATTGATAAAGAGGACGCGGAAGCTGCACGCGCGGCGTTGCAGACGGAAGAATTCCAAAAACTTTTGGCCACTTACCGCGACCCGCTGACCGTGGGGCGTTTCTTTAGCAATATCGCATTTGCGCTTGGTGATGGCCGAACGCTGCAGCTATCGTCCGACCCATACGATTATCTTCCGCAGGATTGGTCTCAGCGGTAGTATCTGCCAGCGAATTTTCATAGACTATTAATCTCGCTTAAAGTGCGTTACGCTAGAAACATCGCTGTTATCATTTCGTGATGTTAACGCTTTGAGGTCTTTCGCCGATAGGTAATAAGTAGATAAAAATCGCGACCTGGACGTTGTGTAAAAATTTTAGGAGAAACATGAAGTTCCTTACTGCCACCAGCATGGGCTTGTATCGCCGTGCCATCGCCGTGGTGGCCGCGATCATAATGGTTGCATCTGTCGTCAGCGTCGCTGGCGCCCCAAAGGCAGAAGCTGCGAACCGTGACTGGCTGCGCCCTGACGCAACTGGTCACTGCACCTGGGACTCCGTCGGCTGGTGGGTTCAGCGCTGTGACGTATGGTCTGATTCCATGGGACGTACCATCCCAGTTCAGATCCAGCCCGCAAAGCGTGGCGGTAACGCAGGTTTGTACTTGCTCGACGGTCTGCGTGCAACCAACAAGACCAATGCTTGGGTCAATGACGTTAATGCAGCGCGTTTGTATGAGCCGCACAACATCACCCTCGTTATGCCAGTTGGTGGCGCAGCGTCTTTCTACGCTGACTGGAATGGCCCAGCAACCTATGACTTGGGTCAGTCCGTTAACTACCAGTGGGAAACCTTCCTTACTCAGGAGTTGAAGGGCTACGTCCAGCGTCAGTTCGGTGTCTCTCCGACCAACAATTCCATTGCTGGTTTGTCCATGGGCGGCACCGCGGCTATCACCTTGGCCGGTAAGCACAATGACCAGTTCCGTCAGGCACTGTCTTACTCCGGCTACTTGGCAACCTCCATGCCTGGTGCACAGACCCTGATGCGTCTGGCACTGCTGGATGCGGGTGGATTCAACTTGAACGCAATGTACGGTTCGATGATCAACCCACGCCGCTTTGAAAATGATCCTTTCAACCAGATCGGCAACCTGCGCAACACTGACGTCTATGTCTCCGCAGCATCTGGTATTCCGGGTCCTGCAGATGCAAATTATCCGTGGAATCTGGCAATTTCTGGCGCCATTCTAGAAGCGGTGGCAATGACCAGTACGCGCCTGTGGGACACCAAGGCTCGTGCCATGGGCGTTAATTTTGCCTCGGACTACCCAGCGACTGGCTTGCACAACTGGGCACAGTTTGGCGGGCAGCTGTCCAAGACTAAGGGTCGCGTCCTGGACGTTATGAACGCGTGGTAGAAACCGCGAAGACGGTTTCTACATAACCGGAAATTTTTAAATAGCCGCATCCCTGTCTCTCACTGCAGTGAACGTGAGAAGGCAGGGATGCTGTGGTTTTATTGCCTTGGTGGGGTGTGTCGCCCGCGGCAAAGTCTGAAGTTCAACTTAAACTTGAGCACATAACAGACAGCTCACAATACTTAAATATCGCAGCTGCCGGAGGAGGGGAACCTTCGGGAGATGTGAAGAGCATGATGTAGTGCCAGTACTGGTGCCACCTCGGTGGCACCTGCACTTTTGGCTATGTCATGACGCTTGATTCAAGTGTTGGACCTATTTGTCGTACGTGCGTTAGCCGTTGCCACACACACTTAATTGGGTGACGCATGTGTGCACATAAGTCCACTTTTCGTGCGAGAGAACATAACAAGTACACCTACACACCGACAACGAGGACATGTTCATGCGCTCCAAAGATTCCCGTTCCACCGTGCTCAAGCCAGGCGCCAAGAAGCGCCGGATGGCTCTGGTCGCACTCCCAACCGCAGCCGTGCTGGGCTTGTCGCTGATTCCATTTGCCGGCGCACAGTCCTCCCTGCCTGGCGGTTCCAGCCTGTCGGACTCCTTCGCGCCAGGCACCCCGCCACAGCGCGATCCCATCAACACTGAATACCCAGAAGTTGAGGGACTGCCTGAGGGCGTAGACATCAACCGCGTGGAATACCTCACCCCACGCCACCTGAAGGTCTACATCCAGTCCGCAGCAATGCCAGAGAAAGAGCAGGTCGTGCAGATCCTGCTGGCCCGTGACTGGTACTCCCAACCAGACAAGCAGTTCCCAGAGGTATGGGCACTGGACGGTCTGCGCGCGCGTGATGATGAATCTGGTTGGACCATTGAGACCAACATTGAGCAGTACTACGCCGATAAGAATGTGAACGTGATTATGCCTGTCGGTGGCGAATCCTCGTTCTACGCGGACTGGGAAAAGCCAGACAACGGCAAGCACTACAAGTGGGAAACCTTCCTAACCCAGGAGCTCGTCCCAATTTTGGACAATGAGTACCGTTCCAACAAGCAGCGCGCCCTGGTTGGTATCTCCATGGGCGGTACCGCCGCGATGAACCTGGCCGAGCGTCACCCTTACATGTTTGACTTCGTCGGTTCCTTCTCCGGCTACCTGGACACCACGTCTGCGGGCATGCCACAGGCAATTGCTGCGGCACAGACGGATGCCGGTGGATACACCGCAACCAACATGTGGGGCGAGTACGGTTCCCAGAACTGGTACAACCATGACCCGAAGCTGGGCATTGAAGAACTCAAGGACATGACCGTATACGTCTCCGCTGGCTCCGGCCAGGATGACTACGGCCAGCTGTCTTCCGTTGCGAAGGGCCCAGCTAATGCTGCTGGCGTTGGCCTGGAAGTTATCTCCCGCATGTCCACCGACACCTTCATCAAGCGTGCCAAGGACGCCAACGTAGATGTTGTTTCCAAGCTGCGCCCATCCGGCGTCCACAGCTGGGAATACTGGCAGTTTGAAATGACCCAGGCATGGCCATACATCGCTGATACCTTCGGCCTTGGTGAAGTAGACCGCGGATCTGATTGCCAGCCAGTCGGCGCGATTGCAGAAGCCACCGAATCCGGTGTCATCGGCAACTGCCTGAACGATGAATATGACGTCGAAGACGGCAAGGCACAGGACTTCGCCACCGGTACCGCCTACTGGTCGCCAGAGACCGGTGCGCGCGCACTGTTTGGCCGTATCAACGCTCGCTATGCTGAAATCGGCGGACCTTCCTCCTGGTTGGGCTTCCCAACCACCGGCGAGACCACCGCACCAGATGGCGTTGGCCGCTTCGTGCACTTTGAAAACGGCTCCATCTACTGGACCCCACAGACCGGCGCATTCGCTGTCACCAAGGCAATGATGAAGGCATGGGGCGCTAACGGCTACGAAAGCGGTGACCTGAAGTACCCATCCGGTCCTGTCACCAACGTTGAAGGCGGCGGCCAGTTCCAGAACTTCCAAAATGGTGTTCTGGTACAGACCAAGGACAAGAAGACCCAGATTGTGCACGGCGCTATCGGCAACAAGTACAAGGAAATGGGCGGCGCTAACTCCGAGGCCGGCATGCCACGTGGCGGCGAGAAGAAGATCAAGGGTGGGGCCTTCCAGGAATTTGAGAACGGCAACATCTACTGGTCCGCATCTACCGGCGCACACTTCATCCCTTATGGCGATATCTTCAGCCACTGGGGTCAGAACGGTTATGAGACCGGCAAGTACGGCTACCCAACCTCTGACCTGAATGAAATCCCAGCTGGTGGTCTTAGCCAGGACTTCGAAGGCGGCACCATCCGCCAAATCATGGGCATCGTGAGCTAAGGAGGCATACCGATGAAGCGAATCATGGCCGGTGCAGTAGCACTGATGGCAAGCCTAAGCCTTGCCGCCTGCGGTTCAGCCACGGTGGACTCTGATTCTGAGGTCTCCCCAGACGCCACCGTCGCACCTTTGGAGCGCGGTGACTCAGAAGGCGATTCTGACTCCGAAGACTCCAACAGCACGGAGGAGTCTTCAGAATCGTCTGCTCCTTCCACGTCGAAGAGGGCGGAAAAGGATGACGCGGAGGCATCGACAAGCAAAAGCGAACCTGCACCCGAAGACCGCGGCGCGCAAGAAGTAGACCAAGCCCCAACCCCCCAAGTAGCGGACTCTGATGCTGGCTACTTGGACGCGGTAGCGGGCGGCGGCGTCGACATCGCCGGCGTGGAAAACCAACTAGTTAGTGCTGGTAACACCGCCTGCAACCCGGATGATGAAGTCACGGTGGCTGCTGTGGCAGGACAGCTCATAGAGCAAGGTCGAACTGATAAAAGCATTGAGGAAGTTATCGCATTGATCAACGAACAGGCGCAGTCAGCTTACTGCTAGCTCAAACCTCACACGTTGACAGGTTCAAGGAGTACAACTTCCACCTATGAGAAAACCACTGACTATCATCGCCGTCATCATTGTTATTTTGGTGATCGGCGGCGGTGCGGCGCAGTACTTGATGCGCAACGACTCCGGCCCGCTCGGCGGACTGGGCGATGACAAATCGGACCAGACTGAAGCAACTGAAGCCGCGCCCGAAGTACCTTCGCAGCCCGAGTGGTGTCCTGCCTATGAGTTCATCTCTGCGCCGGGTACCTGGGAATCTGCTCCGGATGATGATCCGCTGAACCCGCAGGCAAACAGTCGTTCTTTCATGCTGTCTATAACTAATCCTTTGAAAGAAACGTTTACTGAGGACCAGGTTCGTGTGTGGACCTTGCCTTATACTGCGCAGTTCAAGAGCGTTCAGTCCCAGCAGGAAATGAGCTATGACGACTCCCGCAATGAGGGTCGCGCCAAGCTGGAAGCTGAGCTTCAGTGGCTGCACGGGGAGTGCCCGCAGACCCAGTTCATTCTGGCTGGTTTCTCCCAGGGTGCGGTGATTGTTGGTGATATCGCGGATGAGATCGGTGGCGGTACTGGCGTTATTCCGGCGGAATCAGTAGCGGGTGTGGTCGCAATTGCTGATGGTCGCCGCGAAAACGGTGTGGGCATCAACCCAGGTGTTGATCTGGGTGGCATTGGCGCGGAGATTGCTCTGCAGCCGGTCACTGGCCTGGTGCAGTTGGTAGTCCCGGGTGCTTCCATGCGCGGTGCGCGTCCGAATGATTTCGGTGCGTTGGCGGATCGGACTTATCAGATTTGTGCGCCATCGGATAGCATTTGCGACGCGCCGCATAACATCGGCAACGCCGCAGAAAGAGCATTAGAGCTTATCGATGCCAATGGTATCCACGCCATTTACGCGTCAAATGACAATGTGATCCCCGGAACCACCACTAATCAGTGGGTTGTTGGTTGGGCTTCTGACATTATTAATCAGGGCTAAGTTACTGTGAGGTAACGTTTTGGGTATCAAGGCTGATAATTTTAGAAGCGAAACTTAAAATTTCTTCAAAGGAGACTCCATGGATTTGCATGCCGCAATGCAGCAGTTCTACAACGACAAGGGCGAAATTACCTTAGCCCCACAGCTGTCCTTGGCTGGTTTGGCAGAGTTGCTGTACCAAGGCGACTTGCACACCGGTGGCGGTGACCGAAAGGCACTGCGCTTTTGGGATTACTCCAACTCCCGCGATGGTGAGCTGGTGGTGTACACCCGCCAGGAAATCAACACTCGCGTTAAGGCTGTCGCCGCGCGTTTGCAGCAGGTGGGCAAACTTAATGACCGCGTAGCTATCTTGGCTGGTAACTCCCCGGAGTACCTGTTCGGTTTCATTGGTGCGCTTTATGCCGGCATGGTTCCGGTTCCTCTTTATGATCCGAATGAGCCTGGCCACGCGGACCACCTGCGCGCGGTATTCGCGGACTGCCAGCCAAAGATTGTGCTGACCAACTCCGTGTCCGCGCAGGCAGTGCGCACGCACTTCTCTGAACTTCCTTCCCGTGAGCGTCCACGTATCTTGTCCGTGGATTCCTTGCCGGATTCTCTGGCGGAGTCTTATGTCACCCCGCAGTCCACGCTGGAAGGCCAGCAGTTGCTGGCAATGTCCACCGTGATGCCAATTGATCAGACTGCGTTCTTGCAGTACACCTCCGGTTCCACCCGCACACCAGCGGGCGTGGAGCTGACCAACCGTTCGATTTTGACCAACGTGCTGCAGATTTACTCCGCAGCCAAGTTGAAGATGCCGTTGCGTCTGGTTACCTGGTTGCCACTGCACCACGACATGGGCATTATCCTGTCCCTGTTCGTGGTCATCATGGGTCTGCCTTTTGAAATGATGGGTCCACGTGACTTCATCCAGCAGCCAAAGCGCTGGGTGGATCAGCTCAAGCGCAAAGACATTGATGAGAAGCTGGCTGCAACCTACACCGTTGTTCCTAACTTCGCATTGGAACTTGCTACCCGTTACGGCAAGCCAGCTGAGGGTGAAGAGCTGGATCTGTCCAACCTGGACGGCATCATCATCGGTTCTGAGCCAGTAACCCAGACCGCCGTGGAAAACTTCTACGAGGTATTCAAGAACAATGGTCTCGACCGCAAGGTTCTGCGTCCGTCCTACGGCCTGGCTGAGGCATCCCTGCTGGTGTCTACTCCGCAAAATGATGAGCGCCCAGTGTTCAACCACTTCGACCGTGAGGCACTGGCCGCCGGTGAAGCAAAGTCGGTTGAGGCATCTGAGAACTCTGTGCCATTCGCATCTAACGGCCAGGTTGTGACCGGTCAGTACCTGACCATCGTGGATCCGGAAACCCGCGCTGAGGTCGCTGACAGTGTCGTCGGTGAGCTGTGGGCACACGGTGAAAACATGGCAGTTGGTTACTTGGGCCGTGAGGATGAAACCAAGGCCACCTTCCGCAACACCCTAGGTGAGCGTCTGGCCGAAGGTAGCCGCGTTGAGGGCGCACCGGATGATGATAAGTGGATGGCAACCGGTGACTTGGGCACCATCATCGATGGCGAGCTCTACATCACCGGCCGCCTCAAGGACCTTATTGTCATTGCTGGCCGCAACCACTACCCACAGGATATTGAAGGCACCATCCAGGAAGCATCTGATCACGTGCGCCCGGACTCCATTGCTGCTTTCTCTGTGGAAGGTGACAACACCGAGCAGTTGATTGTTCTGATTGAGCGCGCCGACTCCGCCGATGAATCTGGTGATGAGGCCGCAACCGAGGCTGTTCGCACCGCGGTGAGCAAGAGCCACGGCATTGTTCCTGATGTCATCGAGTGGAAAGCGCCGCATGAAATCAACCGCACCTCCTCCGGCAAGATTGCCCGCCGCGTAGCGAAGAAGAACTACATGGCCTAGTCCTTGAGATAATGCAGATGCATAGCCCACCACTTCCGAGCATGCATCTGCGAAGGCACCAGCCTGAGGTAGGCAGTAGCCCGCGGGCTATGTCGCTGTATTGCTGTGTTGCTGAGTTTTCGCCCGGTTTTGTCTTAATTTAGGCTTGACCGGGCGTTGTGATTTCCAAAAATTACCCCCAATGATGTGTACTAGGGGTATGTAACGTTCAACCGGGTATACGGCGATATGACTATGTAACCGGTTTTCTGAGTGAATTAGTGAATTTGTAAATTAGTAAGGCATTAACCTTTATGACCGTTGAAGAACTCCAAGGCTGGATCCGAGCTTGGGTAGCCGATGTAACTGGCTTGCCAGAAGAAGAGATCGTAGATACCAAACCCCTGGAGAACTTTGGGCTCTCCTCACGTGACGCGGTGGTGTTGTCGGGTGAGTTAGAAAACCTCCTTGGTCAACAGCTTGACGCGACGGTGGCATATGAATACCCCACTATCGCGCTTTTAGCCGACCGCCTTATTAATGGCCCGAAAGAAACTCCTGCTGCGGCACAGTCCAAGCGCCTGCACGCCAAGAAGTCTTCGGGTACGGGCGCGCATGACATCGCGATTATTGGTGTCTCGGGGCGTTTCCCAGGCGCGAAGAACGTTGAAGAGTTCTGGAACATGCTCAATGAGGGCCGCGCCGGCACCGGTGAGCTGCCTATTGGCCGTTGGTCTGAGTACAGCTCTGATCAGGTGCTGCGCACGAAGATGGAAACTCAGAATCTTCGCGGCGGCTACTTTGAAGATATCTCGAACTTTGACCCAGAGTTCTTCGGTTTGTCCCCGCTGGAAGCTACCAACATGGATCCGCAGCAGCGCATCATGTTAGAAGTGGTGTGGGAAGCACTCGAAGACGCTGGTGTGCCAGCAAATGAGCTGCGTGGCACCGCAACTGGTGTCTACGTTGGCTCCACCAATAATGACTACGGCATGCTCATTGCCGCCGACCCGGCGGAAGCGCACCCTTATGCGTTGACTGGCTCTTCTTCGTCCATCATCCCAAACCGCGTGTCTTATGCTTTGGACCTGCGTGGTCCTTCCATCAACGTGGACACCGCATGCTCATCGTCTTTGGTTGCTATCCACCAGGCTGTGCGCGGTTTGCGCGAAGGCGATGCTGACGTTGCTTTGGCCGGCGGTATTAACGTGCAGGCTTCACCATTTATCACTACCTCTTTTGGTGAGCTTGGCGTGATTTCACCAACCGGCGGTATCCGCGCGTTTTCTGATGACGCGGATGGCTTTGTCCGTGCGGACGCCGCTGGCATGGTGGTTCTCAAGCGCCTGGAAGATGCAGAAGAAGATGGGGATAACATCCTCGGCGTGATCAAGGGTTCTGCTGTGAACTCTGACGGTCACTCCAATGGTTTGACCGCTCCAAACCCTGATGCACAGGTTGACGTTCTGGAACGCGCATACATTGATGCTGAAGTTGACCCACAATCCGTGGACTATGTGGAAGCACACGGCACCGGCACCATTCTGGGTGACCCAATTGAGGCCACCGCGCTGGGCAAGATTGTCGGCGCTGGCCGTGAAGCCGCCAACCCAGTCTTGCTGGGTTCGGCGAAGTCCAACATTGGCCACTCCGAATCCGCGGCCGGTATCGTGGGCCTGATCAAGGTCATCGAGGGCATGCGCCACGGCATTATCCCGCCATCCATCCATTTCACCGAGCCAAACCGCTACATCGATTTCGATGCTGAGCACCTTGAGGTCGTAGAAGATCCACGCGAGTGGCCGGAGTACTCCGGTTCCAAGGTTGCGGGTATCTCGGGCTTCGGCTTCGGCGGCACCAACGCCCACGTCGTGGTTGCTGAATACACCGGCAAGCAGACTCCAGCCGAGCCACAGTTGGCGGTAGACACCTGCGAGGTTCCAGCCAAGGAGGAAGGAGAAGAACCAAGCATCGTTGATGCCACCGTTGCTTTGCCGGTATCTGGTTTGCTGCCATCGCGTCGTCGCACGGCAGCGGCAAATTTGGCTGATTACATTGAAAATGAGAAACTCGATCACGCTGGCATGCTGGAATTGGCGCGCTCTTTGGCCAGCCGCAACCACGGTCGCACCCGCGCGGTTGTCACGGCGAATAACGCAGCAGACGCTGTTAAGCGCCTGCGCCAGGTCGCGGACGGCAAGGTTTCTTTGGGCATTGCTGCGGCAGATTCCCCAGCAACCCGCGGTCCGGTCTTTGTGTACTCGGGCTTTGGTTCCCAGCACCGCAAGATGGCCAAGGACCTCATGGCGGTATCGCCGATGTTCGCGCAGCGCCTGGAAGAGCTCAATGAGACCATTGACTTTGAGGCCGGCTGGTCGTTGCTTGAGCTTATCGATGATGACGCGCAGACCTACAACACCGAAACCGCCCAGGTAGCAATCACCGCTATTCAGATTGCCCTGACTGACCTGTTGGCCCACTTCGGTGTGCGCCCAGCTGGTGTCATGGGTATGTCCATGGGTGAAATTGCTGCGGCATATGCTGCTGGCGGTTTGAATGACAAGGATGCGCTGCTCATTGCCAGCCACCGTGCACGTCTGATGGGTGAGGGCGAAGCTTCCTTGACTCCAGAAAACCAGGGCGCGATGGCAGTGGTGGAAATGACCGCCACTGAAATTGACGCACTCGATAGCGATGTCGAGCCAGCTGTTTACGCAGGCCCTGGCATGACCACAGTCGGTGGACCACGCCAGCAAGTTCTTGACTTGGTGGAAAAGCTGGAAGATGAGGGCAAGTTTGCCCGCGCCATGAACGTGAAGGGCGCGGGCCACACCTCTGCTGTGGAACCATTCTTGGGTGAGCTCGCCGCGGAAATCGCAGGCATTGAGCCACACCCAATCCACACCACGGTGTTTAGCTCCGTTGACCGCGCAACCGTCTACCAGCCGGGTGCCACCATTCACACGGATGAGTACTGGATTCGCATGACCCGCCAGGCCGTGTACTTCCAGGACGCCACCGAGCAGGCTTTGGCGGCCGGCCACAACCAGCTGGTGGAAATCTCACCGAACCCGGTCGCGCTGATGGGCATGATGAACACAGCCTTTGGCGTGGGCAAGGCTGATGCGCAGCTGCTGATTTCGCTCAAGCGCAAGGTGGATCCTTCCGAGTCCCTCCTGGACCTGTTGGCCAAGCTGTACGTCACCGGCACCCCGGTGAACTTCCGCAATGTCTTTGGTGCAAGCACGGCCAAGACGACGGTCAAGGCGCCGTTTACGCAGTTTAAGAAGCAGCGTTACTGGACCTCCGCGCGTCCATCGTCCGGTGTTTCTGGTCTGCCAGGTACCCGCGTTAATCTGCCAGACGGCAAGATTGCGTTTGCAACCAACGCTGACCAGGCGCCTTCGGCACTGGCAATTCTGGAATCCGCTGCGGAGACAGTCAACGCGGGCGCGCAGGTCGTCGCCAGCGAAGAGCATGCCGTCTTGCCAGCAGAAGGTGAAGTCACCACCGTTGTGGATCGCAACCTGGGCGGGTTGTCCATCGCGGTCTACACCGTCGTCGGTGGGCTAACCCAGCTGGTAGCTGAAGGCTTCGCTTCCACGTTGAACCTTGGTGGTGCACCGGCACCACTGCAGGGTGTCAGCGCGTTGCAGGACAATGAAGATCTGCCTTCGGACTTTGCAAATTCTGATATTGAAGCCGTGCGCTGGGATCCGGCAACGGAATCCGTTGAAGACCGCCTGGCCACCATCGTGTCTGAGTCCATGGGCTATGACGTCACTGACCTGCCGCGTGAGCTCCCATTGATTGACTTGGGCCTGGATTCCCTGATGGGCATGCGTATCAAGAACCGCGTGGAAAATGACTTCCAGATTCCACAGTTGCAGGTTCAAGCCTTGCGGGACGCATCGCTTGCCGATGTCATCGTGATGGTTGAAGAAGCCGTCGCCCAAGGTGATTCCGTTACCGCTTCCACCACGGCGCAGGACGTAGCCGCTGAGGAAGAAACCTCTTCGGAGACGGGTGCAGGCTTGGAAGAAGCAGCTGAAGCCATGAGCGAAGTCGACATGGTCGACTTCGCCGGGGGCCAGATGGAAGAAAAACCAGCCACCTCCAACGCATCTGGGGTGGGCGTTGCCCCACGTGATGCATCGGAGCGCATGGTCTTTGCCACCTGGGCAACCTCTACCGGCGCAGCTGCCGGTGGTGTGACCAGTGAGTTGCCATCGATCACTGATGAGCAGGCGGAAAAGATTGCGGAGCGTCTCACCGAGCGTGCCGGCGTGGAGATTTCCACCCAGCAGGTGAAGGACGCGGAGACACTCGAGCCATTGTCTGACCTGGTGCGTGAAGGGCTTGAAACTGAGGTTGAGGGCAACATTCGCGTGCTGCGCGAAGCTGATGGTCCTGCTGTCTTCATGTTCCACCCAGCCGGTGGCACCACCGTGGTCTACCAGCCACTGATGCGCCGTCTCGGCGCTGATGTCGCGGTCTACGGTGTGGAGCGCCTCGAAGGCACTTTGGAAGAGCGCGCTGCAGCGTACCTAGATGACATCGTGAAGTACGCGCGTGGCCGCAAGGTCATCCTCGGCGGCTGGTCCTTCGGCGGCGCACTCGCATTCGAGGTCGCCCTGCAGTTGGAGAAGAAGCACCCAGAAGTAGAGGTCGCGTACATCGCGTTGCTCGATACCACGCAGCCTTCGGATCCAGCACCGGATACTTTGGAAGAAACCAAGGCCCGTTGGGAGCGTTACGCCGCGTTTGCGAAGAAGACTTACGGCCTGGAATTCCCAGTACCGTATGAGCTTCTGGAATCCGCTGGTGAAGCAGCCGTGATGCAGATGCTGGAGCAGCTGCTGGCAACCACCGATGCTTCCGAGCACGGTTTGGCAGCGGGCGTTCTTGAGCACCAGCGCGCATCCTTTGTGGATAACCAGATTCTGTCCAGCATTGACTTCATCCGCTGGGTCGAAGTATCCGCACCGGTTCTGCTGTTCCGTTCCGAGCGCATGCATGATGGTGCCATCGAGCTGGAGCCTCGTTATGAGCACATTGACCCTGACGGTGGTTGGGGCGCTATCGTAGAAGACTTGAAGATTGTGCAGCTGCCAGGTGACCACCTCGCAGTCCCAGATGAGCCAGTTATTGGCATCGTGGCAAAACACATGGATAGCTGGATTGAGGAGAAGATTCGTGGCAACGGCAGCGAATAAGCCGACTACCACTGCGGAAAAGATTGCTGACCTGTCAGCCCGCCTCGAGCAGGCGCAGGATCCCGGCAGCGAGCGCTCCCGCAAGCGCCGCGATGACGCTGGTCATTCCACACCGCGCCAGCGCATCAACGCGCTGCTAGATGAGGGCTCCTTCGTAGAGGTCGGTGCCTTGGGCAAGACCCCGAATGACCCGGACGCTATCTACTCCGATGGTGTTGTCACCGGCTACGGCCGCATCTCCGGCCGCCCGGTGTGTATCTACGCGCATGATAAGACCGTCTACGGTGGTTCCGTCGGTGTGACTTTCGGCCAGAAGGTCTGCCAGGTCATGGACATGGCCATCAAGATTGGTTGCCCCGTCATCGGTATCCAGGACTCGGGCGGCGCCCGTATCCAGGACGCGGTGACATCGTTGGCCATGTACTCTGAGATTTCTCGCCGCCAGCTGCCACTATCGGGCCGCTCCCCACAGATTTCTATCATGTTGGGCAAGTCCGCCGGTGGCGCGGTCTATGCTCCAGTAACCACCGACTTCGTGGTTGCCGTTGATGGCCAGGCTGAAATGTATGTCACCGGCCCCAAGGTTATCCGTGAGGTCACCGGTGAGGACATTTCTTCCGCTGAGCTCGGTGGCGCACGCCAGCAGGAGCTTAACGGTAACGTCTCTGCCGTCCTGGATTCTGAGGATGAGGCTTTCGATTTCGTGCGTGACCTTCTGGATCACTTGCCGTCGACGTGCTTTGATCCTTCACCTGAGTTCACCGCGCCGAGCGATGATGAACTGCGTGAAGACATCGAGCTAGATACCTTCATGCCGGATGACACCAACGCCGGTTATGACATGATTGAGCTGCTTGAGCAGCTTGGTGATGATGATGAGCTGATCGAAATCCAGCCGAACTTTGCACCGAACATGGTCACGGCCTTTGGACGTATCGACGGCAAGACCGTTGGTTTCGTAGCGAATAACCCGATGCACCTGGCGGGCTGTATTGACGCAGATGCTGCCGATAAGGGCGCGCGCTTCATTCAGATTTGTGATGCCTACAATGTCCCGCTGGTCTACGTCGTAGATACTCCTGGCTACATGCCAGGTGTCGATCAGGAGAAGGTCGGTCTGATTCACCGCGGCGCGAAGTTTGCTTTCGCCAGCGTGCAGGCAACCGTGCCGAAGGTTTCGCTCATCGTGCGTAAGGCCTTCGGTGGCGCATATGCGGTGATGGGTTCTAAGAACTTGTCCGGTGACATCAACCTGGCGTGGCCAACTGCGCAGATCGCCGTGATGGGCTCTGCTGCAGCTGTTGTCATGATTGCCGGCAAGCAGCTGGAAGCTGCGGAAACCCCAGCACAGCGTGAGATGACCAAGAAGATGTTCATGGACTTCTACGATGAGAACATGACCTCTCCTTATGTCGCCGCTGAGCGTGGCTTCCTGGATGTTATGGTCCGCCCACGCGAGTCCCGTCTGGCTTTGCGTCAGGCGCTTCGCCAGCTGGCAACCAAAGACGTTTCTGATCTGCCAAAGAAACATCCAATCGCCCCAATGTAGCTGCGATGTAACATAAGCTTATTCCCGGGACGATATGTAAAAGTAGAATCACCGTAAATTATTAAGGAGTATCGCTCATGCTATCGAGTGCTGTAGATATCGCCGGCGAACTGATCAGCTACTTGGTCATGTTCCTCAACGGTATTGCTGCTCAGTTCATGTAAGAACGGCGCAATAATGCGGGCCCCGTGGTATTCCACGGAGCCCGCATTTCTAGTTCAGACAGGGGTGCGTCGATGATTCTTCTACTTGATAATCATGACTCTTATACTTTCAATCTTTACCAGCTCATTGCCGAAGTAGCGGGGCAGTCTCCTTTGGTGGTTCGTGCCGAACACGCCGAGGGCGAAAGCTTGCCGCAGCGAGTAAGCGCTGGCGAATTCAGCCATGTGGTGATTTCCCCTGGGCCGGGAACCCCTGAAGATCCGCAGGACTTTGACGCCGCGCGCGAAGTCATCGAAGCCGCAAGCGATATCCCGGTGCTTGGCATCTGCCTTGGACACCAGGGACTAGCTCTCATTAATGGCTCCGCTATCCATAGAGCGCCTGAGCCGAAACACGGATTCATCAGCACTATCCACCACACTGGAACCGAACTATTCGCCACTATCCCGCAAGATTTCAAGGTGGTGCGCTACCACTCACTGTGCGTGGACGATATTGATACAACGCGCGTCCAGCCGCAGGCGTGGTCCGAAGACGGCGTGGTCATGGCGTTGAAAGTGCTGGATCAGCCACACTGGGGCGTGCAATTTCACCCGGAATCCATCCTGACTGAGCACGGGCGAACCTTGGTGGAAAACTTCCTGGGGCAAAAGCCCACAACAGAAATCCCGAAGGAAAGCGCTCCGGTAGTCCCAGGCCCTAAATCTGTGCCTGAGAAGTGGAAGCTTGAACATCGCGCGATCACCATGGCGATTGACTGCGAGGCAACTTTTGCCAGGCTAAAAGCTCACGCACAAGATGCATTCTGGCTCGACTCCGCAACCGCAGACTTAGGCGCGGATACGGAGTCAGGACGATATTCAATCCTTGGGACTAATGCAGGTTCCAAGGCTGCATCGATTCGCTATGACATCAGCACTGGGATGGTTCAAGTTGCCCGCGGCGATGAGACCTTCAGTGCTGAGACTGATATCTTGTCCTATCTTCGGGAACTACTAGCTGAGTCCGTGGCGACCCATGACCTGCCAGCCCTTCCGTTTCTTGGCGGCTATGTCGGATTTCTAGGCTTTGAGTGCAAAGCCCTCACGGTTGGGCCAGGGCTACACAGTGCAGTTACTCCCGATGCCTATTGGGTGTTTCCGCAGGCTTTTGTGGTCTTTGATCATCGGCAGGCAATTGCACATCTATGCGTTGTCTATGACGCGATCGAGGGCCCAACGGCTGAGACCGCCCAGCTGATGGAATGGCTCGAAGAATCATTAGAAGACACCCCGCTACCTAGTTCTACGAAGCTCGCTGCGCACACAGCCTCTGAGCTCGACGGGCAATGGCGTCTGTCGGCAGACGAATACGTGGAACGAATCGGCGAAGTAGATAAAGCGCTGCGCCGTGGCGACAGCTACGAAGTCTGCTTGACCGATACCTATGAAACCTCGGCCGCAGTTGATGGTTGGGACTTGTACCGGCAGCTGCGGCGAAACAATCCTGCACCTTACGCGGCCTACCTCAAGCTCGGCGCCTTTGGCGACGAGTTGGAGGTTCTATCATCTTCACCGGAGCGCTTCCTCAAAGTTGAACAAGACGGCACCGTCTCGAGCAAGCCGATTAAGGGAACGATTGCGCGCGCAGAAGACCCTGATGAGGACCGCCGACGCAGCTACTACCTGCAAACAGATCCAAAGACGCGCGCCGAAAATTTGATGATCGTGGACCTGCTGCGCAATGACCTGGGCCGTGTCTGCGAAGTCGGCTCTGTGGAGGTTCCGGTGCTCATGGGAGTGGAGTCTTTCCGGACTGTCCATCAGCTGGTCAGCACCGTCATGGGCAAACTAAGGGCCGATGCAGATCTTATCGATCTGCTTGAAGCCACCTTCCCGGGTGGTTCCATGACTGGCGCGCCCAAAGAACGCACGCTGAGCATCATTGATTCTTTAGAAGCCGGACCGCGCGGAGTATATTCGGGCACCATCGGATACATGGGACTCGACGGCACGGCGGACTTAAATATTGTTATCCGCACCATCGTCAAAGCTGGCGACAACCTCAGCGTCGGCGCTGGTGGAGCTATAGTTCTCGATTCTGTCGCTGTGGAAGAAAATGCCGAGAAAGAACTCAAAGCAGCAGCACTTTTGCGCTCTATCGCTCAAGTCTGGGGCGCAAACGTCCCCGATAGGGAGACAATCTAATGGCCCCACTGATATGGAAAGACGGCGCGTTCCGCTCCCTGCCTGTCCCGGGGGATTACCGATTGCTGGTGATCGACTCCTGGCGTCATCGCCACGGAAAGTCTTTCGGCCTCGGGCAACATGCTGCCCGATTCAATACGTCAGTTGCCGCAGTAGGTGCCGCCTTTTCAGAACAACAGGGGCGCGCAGTCTGGCAGTGGATAAATGCTCATCTATCAAACCCCGACAACCGTAGCCTCGAGTTGTTTCCCCGGATATCGCTCCTCGATTTTCACGACGGAACTACGTGTATTGGCTTCGAAGTCCGCCCCGCACCCGAAGTTCGCGAAACTACTACTTTGGCCTATCGCGCAGGCAATGACCGTCGGGTAGCTCCTCTGCTCAAAGGCCCGGACCTAGCATTATTCGCTGAGCTCAAAGCCGGTGTTGAGACCGCAGTTGATGACCTCATTATCAGTGACACCGACGGCGCTTGTCTAGAAACAACCACGGGCGCATTGGCCTTGTGGAAGGACAATGTCCTCGTCCTATCCGACCGGCTGGATAAGCAACTACCCAGCGTGACCTTGTATCAAGTCTTCCAACGTGCCCGCGAGACCGGACAGAAGATAGAATTTGCGTCCATCTTCCCGGACGACCTCGCTGCCGGACCAGTGTGGTTTCTCAATGCTCTTCACGGCATCAGCCCAGTGACCCAGATTCACGTAGTGGACGAGGTCTTAGCCCCACCTCGGCATCCCCGGGAGAGCGAATGGGGCAGCTGGTGGTGGTCACAATTTGGCGCTCACGCAGACGACCATGCACACCCCGGCTTATCGGCGTTTGCTTGAATTAATGCACGTGCTCAGTGCACCTATATGTCTGCGAGAGAGCATCGTGACTGAGGGCGTTCTTGGACAGTCTGCGGTGTTAACCGTATTGGAGTGTAGGTAAGGACATTAGAGATGATGCAGAAAGGACATTGGGGGCTAATTTTTTTGCGGAGCTTTCGGAGGAGCAATATCCCTGATGCAGCCTTGCGCAGTTCATCGGTGGTGCATCTCGGTACATTTAATGCTGCTTCTGTAGAATCAATACGACGTTCCAGCCCTCGGGCCCTGCGATATTGAGGAGAGACCAACGTGACCAAGTGGTGGCTATCGACTTGCTGCGTTGCTACCGCTCACAGCGTAGCGAAGAGCACTATCTTTATAAGTAGCGCTGGTTTCGCGAGGCACAACAATGGGAAAGGCTCATTCTGGAGGTTCCAATCCAGGGAGGTCGTCGAGTGGAGCTACGATAACGGCACCACCAACTCGAACGCAGGCAAGATAGGAGACTGATTCACGTGCGCATGATCGACAATGTCAATGACCGTCTCGGCGATGACCTCAAGACGGTTCTTGCCAACGGGTCGAAAGTTAAGATCGCGGCGTCCACCTTCTCCATCTTCGCTTTTGAGGCACTGAAGAACGAATTGGAGCGTGTGGACGAGCTGGAGTTCATCTTTACCTCCCCGTCGTTCGTCGCCGAGGACGTGACCGACAAGATTCGCAAGGAGCGCCGGCAGTTCTTTATCCCTGCGGGGAACGCCGAGTCAGCGATTGCTGGGTCAGAGTTTGAGATCCGGTTGCGCAACAAGCTCACCCAAAAGGCTATCGCTCGTGAGTGTGCGGACTGGGTGCGCCGTAAGGCTACTTTCCGCTCTAATGCCACTGGCAACCCTATGCAGTCCTTGGCAGTGGTTGACGATCGAGCGGCCTATTTCCCGATTCAAGGATTTACGACCACTGATTTGGGGTATCAGAAGGGGCCGGCTGTCTCCAACGTCGTTCCGAAGTATGAAGGTACCACTGAGACCAAGCAATTATTGGAACTCTTCGATCAGATTTGGAATAACCCTGACCAGCTTGATGACGTTACGCAGGCCGTGTGTGACCACATCGCCACCGTGTATGCCGAGAACTCCCCGGAGCGAATCTACTTCCTCATTCTTTACAACCTGTTCGCCGACTTCCTAGATGATATTAATGACGACGTTCTCCCCAACGACCGCACCGGCTACGAGGAAACCAAGGTCTGGAAAAGCCTGTATAACTTCCAGCATGACGCTGCGACAGGCATAATTAACAAGCTTGAGACCTATAGTGGCTGTATTTTGGCAGACTCGGTTGGTTTGGGTAAGACATTCACAGCGCTTGCCGTCATTAAGTATTACGAGCTGCGCAACAAATCGGTGCTGGTTTTGTGTCCTAAAAAGCTGGCAGAGAATTGGACGAACTATAACTCTAACTACACCACTAACCTTTTCCGTGAGGATCGTTTTTCCTACGATGTCCTTGCTCATACCGACCTGTCGCGGATTAAGGGTGAGTCTCTTGGCATAGATCTAGCCCGCATCAACTGGGGAAACTATGACTTGGTGGTGATTGATGAATCCCACAACTTCCGTAATGCAGATTATGCCGAGGAGAAGGAGTCTCGTTACCAGCGGCTCATGCGCCAAGTCATCAAGGAGGGCGTGAAGACCAAGGTTCTCATGCTGTCTGCCACCCCTGTGAATAATCGATTCAATGACTTGAAGAACCAACTGCAACTTGCTTACGAAGGCGAGTCGGAAAATCTCTCAAAACACCTGAACATCTCTACTAGCGTGGAGAAGGTCTTTTCCGATGCCCAGCGGGTATTTAACGAATGGTCCAAACTCGACGCCGAACAACGCACCACGAAACAGATCTTGAAGATGCTGGACTTCGACTTTTTCGAACTTCTGGACTCGGTGACTATCGCTCGGTCGCGCAAGCACATCCAGGCCTTCTATGACACCGCTGCCATCGGCGCTTTCCCTGAGCGCCGCACGCCCATCTCCGTGCGTGAACCGCTTACTGATCTTCCAGATGTGCCTGGGTTCAACGACATCTTTGAACAGCTCCAGTCCCTCACATTAGCCGTCTACACCCCGTTGGCCTACGTCTTTCCCTCGAGACGAAGCAAATATGAGGACCTATATGACGTCACCGTAGGTAGCGCCAACTCGAACCTGGGGCAAGCAGGCCGCGAGCAGGGCCTGAAAAAACTCATGACGGTCAACTTGCTCAAACGATTGGAGAGTTCGGTTGAGGCCTTCCGGCTTACCCTGGGTAAAGTCCAAGGCTCCGTCACTCAAACGCTATCCAGAATCAGCACTCATGCTGGAAACATGGCCGATCTTAGCCCGGACTTAACGGGGCAAGATTTTGATTTAGACGACGAAGAAGATGCCAACGTCGAGGCTCTGTCCTTTGGCGAAAAGATTCGCATCGACCTGGCTGACCTTGACATTGAGTCCTGGCAACGGGACCTATGGAACGACCACGAGACACTGCGCGAACTCCTCGTCGAGATGAACAAGGTTACTCCAGACCATGATCTTAAACTCCGAAAGCTCAAGGACATCATCCGTTCTAAGGAACAGCATCCGATCAACCCTGGTAACCGCAAGGTTCTGGTATTTTCTGCCTTTGCTGACACCGCAGACTACCTTTACAAGAACCTCGCCCCGGCACTAGCTACCGCAGGGCTAGAGACGGCCGTGATCACCGGTGGTAACCGCGCGCAGACCACGCTGGGCAAAGGCTACGACTTCCAGCAGATCATGTCGATGTTCTCCCCACGCTCTAAGCAGCGTGACGTGACCATGCCTGGTGAGACCCGTGAACTCGATGTGTTGATTGGCACTGATGTCATCAGTGAGGGCCAAAACCTACAGGACTGTGACTACCTCGTAAATTACGATATCCACTGGAACCCGGTTCGCATTATCCAAAGGTTTGGGCGTATCGACCGTATCGGGTCCACTAATCAGGTCATCCAGCTGGTGAACTTCTGGCCGGACATCTCCCTAGACGAGTACATTAACCTCAAGGAACGCGTAGAGAATCGGATGGTTATCGCCGATATCGCAGGCACCGCTGATGACAATGTGCTTACTCAAGAAGGAACAGATGCTGCCTTCCGTAAGGAACAGCTCCGGAAACTCCAAGACGAAGTTATTGAGCTGGAAGACGTTCGGACCGGTGTCTCTATCACTGACCTCGGCCTCAACGACTTTCGTATGGACTTGCTCGGATATATCAAGCAGTACGGCGATCTTTCTACAGTTCCGAAGGGATTACATGCCGTGGTCCCCGCTGATCCGGACAAGGGTCTAGTGCCCGGCGTGATCTTTGCATTGCGAAATGTTAACGCCGACGATTCTCAGTTGACTGCAAAGAACGGGAACCGTGGTAACCGTCTCCACCCGCACTACCTTGTCTACCTGGATGAGGAAGGCCACGTGATCGCCGACCATACAGAAGCCAAGCATCTGCTTGACTTCCTGCGAACTGGATGCCGTCCCTACGACCAGCCAGTGCCCAGTGCAGTTCGCGTATTTAATGAGTCGACACGAGACGGTGCCGACATGAACCAGTACTCTCAGCTGCTGACGGATGCAATCCATTCGATGATTGAAATCTCCGAGGAGCGCGACATTGACAGCTTGTTTTCTCCGGGTCCCACCTCCGCCCTGACTCAGACCATAGCCGGACTGGATGACTTTGAACTTACAGCGTTCATTGCTGTGGTCGCTGCCGCAGAGGAGGCGAATGCTAGTGACTGATCTGTTGTATCAGTGGCCAAGTGCAGCGTACTTTGGGCGACGGGTTCCGAAGGAGAAATTCTACGAACGTGCCAATGTCAATACGGCTCTGCGGGAAAAATTCGTCGCAGAGATCGATCACGTGATCTGGGCATATGACCTGGCACAGACGTCGATTAACTTAGAGGGCACTGATGAGGTTCCCGACATTGCGGTATTCCAAGTGAAAGCTAAGGGCTCGGACGTTTCCGAAAAGGTGCTCAGCGCCGTTGATAGGTCAATGCCGCGTCCGCTCATCTTCGAGATCAACCGCGCTGTCGCAGGTAAGCGTGAGACACGGATGGTCGCAGCCCACAAACAAATCGGTGCAGGTGCCCCAAAGATCAGTCAGTACTTCAGTACCAGTTGGCAGCATGCTGATACCGAGCGTCAACCGTTACCAACGGCGATTACCTTGCCGGCCCTCTATACTGCTCTGCTTGAACCGCTCACTGAGATCGAAGTTCAAACCGGCGAAAGTATGGCAGTGGTTGCTGACAGGCTAAAGACTGTCGGCAAGCTCGAACGCGAAATCAAGGCACTGGAGCGCAAACTCAACAACGAGAAACAGTTTAACCGTAAAGTTGAACTGCGCCGCACTCTCAAAACAAAACAAGCACAGTTGGAACAGCAAAGGTAAGTCCCATGGAAAAACTACGTATGACATCGCCAGATGTAACTGAAGCGAACATCAACAAGCTTGCCGAGCTGTTCCCGTCCGTCATCACTGAAACTGTCGACGCTGATGGTAACCCGCAGCGTGCAGTCGATTTTGACTTGCTTCGCCAGGAACTTTCCGACCACATCGTCGAGGGTCCACAGGAGCGGTACAGGCTTGACTGGCCTGGAAAACGCGCGGCAGCTTTTGCCGCCAACGCGCCCATTGCCAAGACTCTTCGCCCGGTACGTGAAAAGTCGGTCGACTTCGACACGACCAAAAACCTCTTTATTGAGGGCGACAACCTCGACGCACTCAAACTTCTGCAGGGGTCCTACCTCGGCAAAGTCAAACTCATCTACATCGATCCGCCGTACAACACTGGCCGCGATTTCATCTATGATGACGACTTCGCCGAATCAACCGCTTCGTTTCTTCGCCGTTCAGGCCATACAGATGACGAAGGCGTGCGGATGGTGGCGAATAGTGATACCAACGGTCGCTATCACTCTGACTGGTTGAGCATGATGTACCCACGTCTTAAGCTCGCACGAAATCTTCTGAAAGATGATGGAGCAATCTTCATCTCCATTGACGACCACGAAATCGACAACCTTCGCGAGTTGTGCGATGAAGTCTTCGGCGCACAGAACTTCGTCGCCCAGATCATTTGGCAAAAAGTCTTCTCACCCAAGAATTCAGCGAAGTGGTTCTCTGAAGACCACGATTACATCGTTTGCTACGCGCGTGACAAGTCGCAGTGGGAACCGAATCCACTTCCAAGAACTGCGGAAATGGATGCAAGATACAAAAACCCTGACAACGACCCGAGGGGGCCGTGGGCATCGTCAGATCTAGCAGCGAGAAACCGTTACGATGCTGGTTTATACCCAATTGAGACACCGAGCGGACGAATCATTCCTGGACCGCCACGGGGAAGCTACTGGAGGTTTTCGAAGGATCGTTTTCAGGAACTCGTTAACGAAGGCAGAATCTGGTGGGGCAACGGACCGGACAGCACCCCAAGACTTAAGCGCTACTTGTCTGAGGTCTCCGAAGGACGCACTCCACAGACTTTCTGGTCCTACTCAGAAGTCGGTCACACTCAGGACGCCAAGAAGTCTCTCCTGAAATACGTGCCGTTTGAGTACACGGAGAATGTGCTTAACTCGGTCAAGCCAGTTCAGTTAATCCAGCGCATACTACAACTAGCCACTAACCCGGATAGCAGCGACATTGTTCTTGACTTCTTTAGCGGCAGTGGAACGACTCCGCACGCCGTCATGGTCCAAAATTCTATTGATGGCGGTAGCCGTCGATATATCGGTGTACAGATTCAAGAACCACTGGACAAGCCTGAGTCAGCGTTTGACTCAATCCTCGGAATGAGCCTTGAGCGCCTTAAGAACGTGGCGACGGAACTCTCTGGGGAGTTGAACTCGCCTGATCTCGGGTACCGCCTCGTGAAGATTGACTCCACTAACATGACCAACGTGACCCGAGAGCCAGACGCGACTGATCAGCTCGCTCTTGAAGACCTTGAGCGCAGCGTCAAGCACGACAGAACTAGTGAGGACGTCTTATTTCAGGTCCTGCTCGACTGGGGCCTAGAATTTACAATGCCCATTCAAAAGGAAAATGCCAATGGTTTTGATATCTACAATGTTGAGGAGGGCGCTCTAATGCTGTGCGTCAGATCACGCGAGAATAGCTCTCCTCTCTCTTCAGCAGCCAGCGAGATTGCCGATCGCAAGCCGCTTCGCGTCGTGTTCCTCGACGAGGACTTCGCGGACGATGCGGAACGCATCAACGTCGAGCAGATCTTCCGAGAGAAGTCGCCAACGACCGAAGTCAAGGCGCTGTAGATGCTTACTGTGGTAACAGAGCGCCGTCGCGGTTCCAACAGTCGAACGAATCATTCTGCTCATCGTTCGGTGGTGCAGCATGACTGAGAAGCTGCGTATGGCATCGCCTGACCTGGCAGAGGCGAACATCGACAAGCTGGCTGAGCTATTCCCAACCGTCATCACCGAAGTTCACGATGAGGATGGCAACCTACAGCGTGCAGTCGATTTCGACTCGCTACGCCAAGAACTCTCAGGGTGCATCGTGGAAGGGCCACAAGAGCGATACCGATTGGATTGGCCTGGTAAACGTGCGGCGGCCTTTGCCGCTAATGCGCCGATCGCAAAGACTCTCCGCCCGGTCCGTGAAGAGTCGGTGGACTTTGATGCCACAGAGAACATCTTTATCGAAGGCGATAACCTAGACGCCCTCAAGCTACTCCAAGAATCCTACTTGGGCAAGGTCAAGCTCATCTATATCGATCCGCCATATAACACCGGAAACGACTTTGTTTACAACGATACCTTCGCAAATTCGAGCGCCGATGAGTTGCGCAGATCTGGCCAAACAGACAACGAGGGCGTCCCTCTCGTTGCAAACACTGATTCCAATGGCAGGTTTCATACTTCATGGTTGAACATGATGTATCCACGCCTTCGACTAGCACGAAACTTCTTGACCGATGACGGCGTCCTCGTTGTCTCCATTGATGAGAACGAACACGCAAATCTTATTGAATTGGGTAAAACTGTCTTTGGCGACGCATCCTATGTGGGGGAGATCGTCCTTAAAAACAGCAACAAGAATGACCAATCATTCATCTCTATCCAGCACGAATACATCGTGTTTTTCGTCAAGAACAAACAGGCAAACTCTGGCGAATGGGTCGAGAAGAAGGAGGGCCTGGAGAAGATCTATGCCACCTTCAACCGGTTCAGAAAGGAACACGGTGACGACTGGGCGGCAATCAACAGGGCGGCCAAGACATGGTACAAGACATTCCCTCCAAATGATCCTGTGTTCGCGAGTAAGCATTACGACAACATGGATGCTCGTGGCATCTATTTTGGGAGCGATATTTCCGGTCCGAACGACGGCCAATATGTCTATGACGTGTTGCACCCAATTACGGGTAAACCATGTAAGCGTCCATCGCGTGGTTGGGTGTTCCCTGAAGCTTCTATGAAGGAGCAGATCCTCAATAATAGGGTCCATTTCGGGTTGGATCACACTACGGTACCCAAGATCAAGACCTATTTGAAGGACACGGAGTATCAGAGTCTCACAAGCATCCGGTTCGTTGATGGGCGTGCGGCATCGAAGAGGCTTGCGAAGCTGTTTGGCGAAAAGGTGTTTACGAACCCAAAGGACGAGTTTCTGCTGCGTGACATTTTTAGGGCCGTGGGCGTAGGGGGTGAAGACATCGTCCTCGATATGTTTGCGGGTTCTGGATCTGCAATGCATGCAGTCCTTGAACGAAACCGAAGCGAAGCGTCTTCCTCGTGTCGATACATTGGTATCCAGATTGCGGAGGACTTGCACGAGTCGCTCAAAACGGCAAAGGGCGCAGCGCGAAAGATTACTTCCAATGCTATTGATCTCCTCACCGAGCTTGGTCGTCCTGCTACTGTCGCAGAGATCACGAAGCAACGGATGAGGATCGTAAACAAACAGCTCGACGGTGATCTGCTGGTTGACAGTGGCTTTCGTGTCCTAAAAGTTGATACTTCGAACCTAGTAGACGTGTGGACAGCTCCTGACAACATCGCACAAGACATACTCACGGAGTCGATCACAAGCCTGAAAAAAGACCGAACGGCGAAAGACCTTTTGTTCCAAGTCCTCCTAGACTGGGGGCTAGAGCTGTCGTCATCGATCATTCGGGAGACCGTAGACAATCGTGAGGTGTATGCCGTTGACGATGACGCTTTGATTGCATGCTTCGCGGAGTCTGTATCTCCGGAAGTTGTCCGAGCTATCGCCGAACGTAGCCCGCTGCGTGCCGTCTTCCGTGATGACGCATTCGAGACCGACGCGACTCGCATCAATACAGAGCAGATTTTCCGTGAAGTGTCTCCGTCCACCGAAGTACGAACGATCTGAGAAATGCCTTGACCTTGACGAACGATGAACTCACCGAAGTTCTGAACAGGCTACTTGCTGGTTGGGAGAACGAAGTTATCGAGTTTAAGGAGGCCGCGCGTCAGTTCTCCGTGGACAAGACCGGTGAGTACGTCTCGGCACTGAGCAATGAGGCAAACCTTCGTGGCGCCGGCGTAGGGTGGCTTGTATTCGGCGTTTCGAACGATCACAAGATCGTGGGCACAGCCCATCTCATCGATAGTCAGCAGCGGCAACCACTCAAACAGCACATTCATCAATCGATTGATCAGGGAGTCACGATCCGTGAGGCTTATGAGGTCACCATCAACGAAAAACGGGTGGTGCTGCTGGAGGTGCCTGCCGCACCACAAGGGATTCCGATCTCGTGGAAGGGCGACTACCGCGCCCGCGCTGGAGAGAGCCTCGTACCACTCTCGCTCGTTAAGCTGGACGAGATCAGACAGCAGACCATCGGCGCCGATTGGACCGCCGTCGTAGTTCCTGAAGCAACTCTCGCCCATCTCGATTCCGCCGCGATCGCTTGCGCGCGTCAAGGCTTTGCGGAGCGCTACGCGCCGCGTCTCCGCGCCTCCGATATTGCAGCATGGGATGATGCGATGTTTCTTTCTAAAGCGAGGTTAACTCGTGACGGCATGATTACAAGGGCTGCACTTCTACTTCTCGGTGCCGACACTTCCACGCACCTTCTGTCGCCACATCCAGCTCAGTTGACCTGGAAGCTAGTAGGGGAGCAGCAAGCTTATGAGCACTTCCGGCTACCGTTCCTCAGTTGCTCGACGAGAATCAACGGCGTTCGAAGGTGACGAACTTGCTGACGCGTATGCGCAAAGAGGGAACAATCCATAACACTGGGACGCAACAGAAGCCGCGATGGAAACTTGTTTAATGACTCGCCGCAACAACCTCATTAAAGCAAGATTTAAACAAGCAATTTGGCTAAATTCTGCGATAAACTGCAGAATTACTTGTTTACAGCATGTTTTGTGAAGCCGGACATTGCAGAAAGAAAAGAATTCAATGAAGCTCCAGTTCAAAGTACAGCGATACCAGACCGATGCTGTCGAAGCCGTTGTTGAGGCCTTCGCAGGCCAGCCTAAACACGACGGCATTTCCTACCGGATTGATCCAGGGCGCATAAACCCCGTGATGGCACCTTCCTTGTTTGAGGAGGAAGAGCGTCCGGACGCCGGTCTCCGCAACGCAGAGATTGCCTTGTCGGGTTCCCAAATATTGGGCAACGTACGGGCTGTGCAGCGGTCTAAGAACCTGCCGCTGTCGGGAAAGCTTGTTGATAGTAAGGCAGCTCCTGGAGCTCCAAACCTTGACATCGAGATGGAGACTGGTACTGGCAAGACATATGTCTACATTAAAACGATAATGGAGTTGTACAAGCGGTATGGCTGGTCAAAGTACATCGTTGTTGTACCTTCTGTTGCGATTCGTGAGGGTGTGAAGAAGACGTTCGACGTTACTGCTGAACACTTCCAGCAGCTCTACGGCACCAAGCCGCGCTCGTTCATCTATAATTCCTCCCAGCTACACGAGCTGGAGCGCTTTAGTTCTGACTCCGGAGTGCAGGTGATGATAATCAACATTCAGGCATTCAATGCGACGGGCAAAGACAACCGCCGTATCTACGACGAACTCGACGACTTTCAGTCCCGTCGGCCCATCGACGTGATTAGTGCCAACCGGCCGATTGTTATCATCGACGAACCACAGAAGATCGGCGCGCCTAAGTCCTTGGCGGCTTTGGCGCGATTCAACGCGCTGATGATGCTGCGGTACTCCGCAACTCACAAGGTCGAGCACACTAAGGTACATCGTCTTGACGCGCTGGATGCGTACAACCAAAAGCTGGTCAAACAGATTGCCGTCCGGGGCATCACTGTCAAAGGATTGGCGGGGTCCACGGCATACCTCTACCTGGAGGCAGTTGAGATTGCGAAAGGTGCGCTACCATGTGCACGGGTCGAGATCGAGGTCCAGACCAAAACGGCGATCAAACGTCAGGTCAAGCGGGTGGAAAAGGGGACGAATCTCTACGATCTGTCTAACAGGCTAGAAGCCTACCGCCCCGATGGCAAATCTTTGGTTGTGGTCGACATCGATGCGAACCGTGACGTGATTGAGCTGAGCAACGGTGACATCGTGTTTGCCGGCCAGCTTGCAGACCGTGACGTCACGGAGGACACCAAGCGCCGCATTCAGATCCGAGAGGTCATTCGTGCTCATCTGGACAAGGAGCGTGAACTGTTTAGTCAGAGCATTAAGGTGCTTTCCTTGTTCTTCATCGACGAGGTAGCGAAGTACCGCGACTACTCTCGAGAAGACACGCTAGGCGAGTATGCACGAATGTTCGAGGAAGAGTACACGTTAATTCGCGATGAGGTCCTTGGAGAGTTGCCTATTGACGAGTCGACCGCTGCATACCAGACTTACCTGCGTCGTGACGAGATTAGGGAAGTTCATCAGGGTTACTTTTCCATCGACAAGAAGTCCAAACAGCAGGTCGATGGCAAGATTTCTGGGCGTGGGGATGACAAAGGTCAATCCAGGGACGCTGATGCTTACGAGCTGATTCTCAAGGACAAAGAACGACTGCTCTCCTTCAATGAGCCTGTGCGGTTCATCTTCTCCCATTCAGCGCTGCGTGAGGGGTGGGACAACCCGAATGTGTTTGTCATGGGGATGCTAAAGAAGAGTGACAACACTGTGTCTCGGCGACAAGAGATCGGCCGCGGTCTACGCTTAGCTGTTGACCAGCGTGGTGAGCGTATGGATGAGGCAACAATCGGTGCTCGGGTCCATGACATCAACGAACTTACTGTCGTGACCGACGAGTCCTACACTGATTTCGTCGATGGACTCCAGAAGGAACTGTCGGAGTCCCTGGCTGCTCGCCCGCACAAGGCAAGCGTCGATTTTTTCAAGGGCAAGACGATCCAGACGACCGCAGGCGAGTCTATCGTGGAGGAACATTTGGCTCGATCCCTTTATAATTACTTGGCGCGCAATGATTACATCGACGATGACGGCTACGTCACATCAACATACAAGGAAGCTAAAACAGAAGGGAAACTCGCAGTTCCTTCTTCTGAGGTGTTGTTACCGGTGGTGGACTTCATCTGGCCGCTGGTCGACTCGTTGTACATCGATGTGCCCAAGCCGACAGACGACCGTAAGCCCAAGAAGATTACGCTCAACGAGGCTAATTTTGCGCGCAAGGAGTTCCAGAGTCTATGGGGTCGGATCAATCATAAGGCGATTTACCAAGTCGATTTCGACTCTGACGAATTGATCCGCAAAGCTGTTGACCACCTGGATAAGCACCTCAACGTTGCGTCCATGCAGTATGTCATCCGGGCTGGCAAGCAACGCAGTGAGCTCGAGGCTGATCACCTATCGAAGGGGTCGGGGTTTGCAGTGTCTACCACTGAAACCGTAACCGAGACAGTGACATCTGGCTCGCAGGTGAAGTACGATCTATTGGGTGAAATTGCCGGAAAAACGAAGCTGACCCGCCGTACGGTCGCTGCTATTCTCAAGGGCATTCGGCCGGATACATTCGGGAAGTTTAGATTGAATCCTGAGCAGTTCATCACTGAAGCTTCGCGGCTGGTCAATGAGCAAAAGGCGACGGTCATCGTGGAACACCTCGCTTACGACGCTCTGGACGAGACCTTCGACTCTGCGATCTTTACTGCGAACCAGACGAAGCAAGATCTTACCCATGCTGGTGGCAAGCTCACGAAGCACATCTACGACTACGCCGTGACTGATTCCAAAATCGAGCGTGCATTCATCAACGAGCTAGACACCAGTACGGAGGTTGCCGTGTATGCGAAGCTGCCACGCGGGTTCTTCATCCCGACGCCAGTTGGTGACTATAACCCAGATTGGGCGATTGCTTTCAAGGAGGGCAGCGTTAAACATGTGTACTTCGTTGCAGAAACCAAGGGATCCCTTTCAACTCTCCAATTGAAAGGAGTCGAGGAAGCAAAGATCGAATGTGCCCGCAAATTCTTCGCTTCGCTCAACAAGAAGAGCAGTGATGATGTCACGTACGACGTCATCACCGACTACACCGAACTTATGCAACTCGTGGGAGCATGATGGCCAACATCGGGCTCGACCCCAAACTGTCCACTTTTGGGGTCGGGCCCTACCTCCTGCAATGTAATACTTAACGCAGATTCCTCTTCGTTGATCTGCGCAGCTCAGGCTATTTTGAATTGGCCTTCCGGTGGTTGAGGAAATGCGCGACGGCGCGGCGACCGAAGAGCAGCAGCGCTGACATGGTGATGGCGACGATGAGGAAGCTGTAGTGAGGCAGTGATGCGTTTACTAGCGCCCAGAAGATCATGCCGAAGATAATCGCAGACGCCCAAACAACTAAGCCCTGTGCCCAGATGTTGGTGGTCTTAAACAGCCACCTCAAAATTGCCCAGCCGATGACAGCGCCGAGTGCCCAGGGCCAGAAGGCATCAAAGATGCCGCCCAAGGTGACGGGAGGATGTGCGAAGCGTGCCAGGACGGCGAAGACGGCGATGGCAATGATGTCATATATTAGCTGCTTGGTCATTGTGTTTCTTTCTCTTGATTAGGCATGCTCAGCGAGGACAGTGTGAGTCCCTTGCGGGCATAGTGCCAGAAGTAAATTACCCAGCCGATGGCGGTCATCAGGGCAAACGAAATTAGGCGGTAAATAATTGCAGCGCCGGTCGCGTCCACCGCGGTCATGCCGGTAGCCACCAGCGTTGCGATGATCGCTGCTTCCACAGTGCCAAGTCCGGCCGGGGTGATCTGTGCCGAGCCGGCGAGCTTCGCGGTGATGTAGGCGAGTGCCACGCCAGCAAGTGTTGTTCCATTTTCGCCGGCGTTAATCCACGGAATGGATCCGCTGACCGCCCACACGCAGGCCCATAAGGCGGCCATGTCGAAGATGCGGTGGCCAAAGGACAGCGCTGAAACGGATAAGAACTGGTAGCGCGAAAGGTGCACTTCCATGAGGTTGCGCACCTGCTCAACCAGGCCGTCGCGAATCTTTCCTTTGACCAGCTTCTGTCGCTTGAGCCAGCGCTCTACCTTGCGCGGATTGTTGGTAATCCAGAACAATCCCGCCAGCAGCAAGACCATGAGCACGAGCGAGGAAATCAACGCACTTAGTGCGATTGATGCGCGTAGCAGCATCACGCCGGACAGTCCGATGAGTACAAGCCAGATGGTGGAAATCGCAGAGGAGACCACGAAGAACCAGGCACACAGAGCGATGGTTGCGCCCCAGGCGCGCTGCACGTGGAACGTCAACAGCGCGGAGAACGCCGGCCCTGCTGGCAGGGTAGTGGACCACGCATTGGAAGCAAAGGAGATTGCCGTTGCTTCTTTCAGCGACACCGGAACTCCGCCGGCGATGATGAGCTGTTGCATGACACCGCTCATGGTCACCAGCGACGCCACGGATGCAAGTATTACAACGACAACAGCGAATGCATTAGCGTCCTTCAGGCGGCGGAAGCCCTCGCTAAGGAAGTCCAGCTCATCACGAAAGACCCACACCAGCACAAAAAGCACTAGAAGTGAGGCTCCCCAGCGCAGCCAGCGCATGCCTGATTGCATATTCATCTATGCGTTGTCGTCCTCTGCTCGTGGCAATTCGCGATGCTCAGGTCCACGGTTGATAGAACGGCGCTCCCGCGCCAAACGCTCCATCAGCTCATTAAATGGCACCAGTGATTCGTCCTCATCAATCGTACGTCCTGAACGGCCCGGACCGTCTTCGCTTTCTTCACCCATGTGGTCTTCTTCGAAGCGCTCGCTGTTGTCTTCGTACTCTTCCCACTCAGCGGCATCCTCGTAAGAATCGAAGAACTCTTCATCCCTAGATTCTTGCGCCACAGATGGCTGTTGCTCAGCGTGTGGCTCTGGCTGTGCTTGTGGCTTGGGCTGTGCAGCGGTTGCGGTTGCGCCAGCGGCAACAGCACCCTCAGTATCGGGTGCTGGGAAAGAGGATTTAGGTGCAGCAGGCTCGAGCTGTGGCTCAGAGCCGTGGCCGAGTTTCTCGTAGGCCTTGTGGATGAACTTCGGTGCCCACCAGTTATCCTCGCGCAGCAGATGCATGACGGCTGGAACCAGCAGCATGCGCACGATGGTGGCGTCAATGAACAGTGCGAAGATCATGCCGAAGGCGATGTACTTCATCATCACGATGTCGGAGAAGCCGAAGGCAGCGGCAACCACAATCATGATCAGCGCTGCGGCGGTAATGATGCCGCCGGTGTGCGCGGTGCCGTAATTAATGGCCTCATCCGTCGAGGCGCCTTGCTTGCGGGCTTCGACCATGCGCGAGACCAAGAAGACCTCATAGTCGGTCGATAGGCCGTAGATGATCGCGATGATGAGAACCAGAATCGGGCTCATCAGCGGGCCAGGCGAGAAGCTGAGCAAGCCAGCGCCGACACCGGAGACAAACATCGCGGTCAAAATGCCCAAGGTCGCGCCGACGGTCAGGATAGTCATCAAGATGGCCTTCATCGGCAAAACCACCGAGCCGAAGACCAGCGCCATCAAAATGAAGGTGGCAACCAGGATGTAGAGAACCATCCACGGCAGCTTGTCAAAGAGCGCGTCGAGGGATTCGACCTCCATGGCAGGTGTACCGCCGACGTAAAGGTTCACACCCTCTGGTGCGTTGAGGTTTTCCAGTTCATGGACAATATCTGCGTAATCATCGCGGTCTTCAATGCCGGCGGAGAGCACCGTGGTGCCATCGACAGTCGCCGAGGATGGTGCCATCGGAGCAGTTAGGCCGTCGAGTTCGCGGACCTGCATGATGACATCGACAAGCTGCTCATTCGAGGCGTTCTCCACCACCAGCTTGACTGGCTCCGTGCGGAAGCTTGGGAACTCCTCATTGAACTTGTCCTGCGCCACGCGGGTTTCCTGCGTCGGCGGCAGGTAAGTCTCATTGATACCGCCGAAGGAGATGTTCACAATCGGAATGGTCAGCGCGATGAGTAAGCCACAGATAGCAACCGTCATCAGCTTCGCGCGCTTCATCGCCCACTTTGGCAGGCGGTACCACCAGGTATCTTCCAACTGGCGTGCGGTGCGCTTGGTGCGGCGAATAGACCACTTGTCGATGTTGTGCCCCAGCAAACCAAACAGCGCCGGCAGCAGGGTGACAGACAGCAGCGCCGCTAGTCCGACGGCTGAAATGGAACCGTAGGCAACCGATTTGAGGAAGGCCTGCGGGAAGATGAACAACCCGGATAGGGCAACCGCGACCATGGCCGCGGAGAAGACCACTGTCTGCCCGGCGGTGGCGGTGGTGACAGCAACCGCGTCTTTGACCTCCCGGCCTTTGTCCAGCTCCTCACGGAAACGCGAGACCATGAACAGGCCATAGTCAATGGCCAGGCCCAAGCCCAGCAGCGTAACCACTGCCTGCGCGAAGACGTTGACCTGCAGGAAACCTGCCAGAATGCCGAGGATGCCGATGGAACCCAAGATGGAGAGACCGCCGACGACCAAGGGCATAAACGCTGCGACGACAGAGCCGAAGACCACCAGCAGCAACAAGCCAACCAGCGGCAGCGCAGCGCGTTCTGCACGCGCGATGTCATCGGCCATGCCGGCATCGAGTGCATCCGCGACGGCGGTCGCGCCGGCGACCTCAACGTCGAGCTCAGTATCTGTCAGCGCATCTTGGATGATACGGAAGTCTTTGAGAGTCTGCTCTTCATCACCGGCCAGCCCAATAGCCACGAATGCGAGGTTGCCCTCCTCATTGAGCAAGTTCGGGTTCTGAGTATCAAAGTAGCTGTTGACCTGTGCAATCTGATCCGGGTAGGAGCTCTTGAGGTTGTCTACATACTCGCGGCCTTCCTCAAGATTGTCTTGAGGATTGTTGACCATGACGATGACATCGCCGGAGTTATCACGCCCGAAGACCTCATTTTCAATCTTCGCAGCCTGCGTGGATGCAGAGTTCGGGTCATCCCAACCCTCCTGGCTCATCTTGTTGCCCAGCTGGGTTCCAAAAACTCCGAAGAGGAACAAGATGACGCCGATGAGCACAAAAGGAATGAGTTTGCGGTAGGCGTAAGAAAAGCGGCCCCATTTCAAAAACACGTCTGAGTATCTCCTAGTGCTCTAACAAGGCGGACAAAGAACGGAATGGCTGCAACCATGCACCTTCCGGCGGCAGAGCGTCCAGGCTCACGCGTGGCAGTGGATCCCTAAACACACCCGGGATGTCTTCTAGGTCCACAAATTCCAGGGACTCGGAAGCAATTGCCCAGGAGACATGCTCATGGAAACCCAGGACGGTGACGGGGATGCCCTCGCCGGCGAGCTCTTCTAGTAGCGGCTGGAAATTCTGGCCATCGGCAGATGCCACGATAAGCCCCGCGAGGTCATCGCGGTTGTCGAGGATGTACTCGATCATGTCCGGATCGACATCAGAATCTTCATCTGTCTTCGGCTTGGCAAAGACAGAGAAACCGACGTTTCGGATGGCTTCTACCCACGGGCGGATGACATCCGCGCCGCCGGGAGTGACATTAGTAAACACGGAAGCCTGCGGTTCAGCGCCGAAGTCCTGGGCGTTGAGAACCACCCAGCGACCAATCGCGTCAAAGCGTGGGCGGTAAGCAGCCGTTGGGCGTCCACCCAAAATTGCGCCGAGGCCCATGTCCATATTGGGCGCGTCCCAGATAAGTGCGTATTTGCTGCTCATTATTTCTTTTCCCACAGGTATTCAGTAATAACGTGGTCTTTGTCCAGACCCTTGCCTTCAAACTTCGTAATAACCTGACGGTCTGTTAGCTGCGGGCACCCATCCCACGGCCAGCCCTTGTATTCCAAGGAAGGCTCGACCTCAACGAGTTCGTTGATCCACTCGGCATAGTCGGCGTGGTCTGTTGCAACGTGCAGCACGCCGCCCTTCTTTAGACGCGACGCGAACAGGTTCAGCGTGCCGGACTGGATGATGCGGCGTTTATTGTGGCGCGCCTTCGGCCACGGATCCGGGAAGAATACACGGATGCCATCGAGGGATTCTGGTTCAAACATGCGAACCATTACTTCCACGCCGTCACCGCGAACCATACGGATATTATCCAGACCATTGCGGACTGCCTGGCCCATCAGCTTGGCCAGACCTGGCTTGTACAGCTCGACCGCGATGATGTTGGTGTCTGCTTCCAGCGGCGCCATTGCAGCAGTGGAAGTGCCAGTGCCGGAACCAATCTCCACGATGGTCGTGTGCCCTGCGCGGCCGAACCAGGCATCGACGTCAATCAATTCATCGCCAAGCTCTTTGCCCATCTGGGGCCAATTCTCATTGAACATGGCCTCCTGGTTGTCTGTCAGCGTGCCACGGCGGAAGGTGACATTGCCCAGACGCGGATAGTCCAGATCATTATTGAACGCTTCATTGAAGTTAGTTTGCGGGGGGCGGCCAGAAATGTTTTCAGTATTATTCATGATTTTTCTTTTAAGTATTTGGATAGAAAGAGCAGCAATAAGGCCAATAAGAACAAGATGTGACAGGAGTTGATTCCTGTTATCTCACACTATTGTCCATGGTCTTTGCGGTATAGGCAAAGATTGACGCCCGAAAGTGCACAAAAACACCCGGAATAATGCAGGTGGATATAACCAGTTAAGTCCCGGGGGTGGTGGTATGGAAATGGATTTGGCAGCTACCTTTCCTTGTCCTCCCCCGTTATGGGGTGTCAAACCCAACCTTTATCTGTGGTTTACGTCCTGTTCTGCCTGTAAATCTTGTGGTAGGTTCGGTGGATATAACCAGTGTGGTGTAAATCCAATCCAATTTCTTCACTCTGACAGTTAGGCTGGTGCTTGAGACTAACTCAGAGAAGATCCTTCCCAAATTATCGCAGGAGATTTAGTAGATGACCACAGCTATTCAAGGCCTCGTTGGCGAAGCGCCAACCAAGAACGAAGAGCTCATTAAGTGGATTAATGAAAACGTGGAGCTTTTCCAGCCAGACCAGGTGGTCTTTATCGACGGTTCACAGGAAGAGGCTGACCGCCTCGCAGGTGAGCTGGTGGAAAAGGGCACCCTGATCAAGCTGAATGAGGAAAAGCGTCCTAATTCTTACTTGGCACGCTCAAACCCTTCGGATGTTGCGCGTGTAGAGTCCCGTACCTTTATCTGTGCTGAAAGCCAGGAAGATGCTGGCCCAACCAACAACTGGGTACCGCCAGCAGCAATGAAGGAAGAAATGACGGAGGAGTTCCGCGGTTCTATGCGCGGACGCACCATGTACGTCGTTCCTTTCTGCATGGGCCCAATCAGCGACCCAGATCCAAAGCTGGGCGTGCAGCTGACTGACTCCGCTTATGTCGTTTTGTCCATGCGCGTGATGACCCGCATGGGCCAGGAAGCACTGGACAAGGTCGGTGAGCACGGTGATTTCGTGCACGCACTGCACTCCGTAGGTGCGCCACTGGAGCCAGGCCAGGAAGATGTTCCATGGCCTTGCAATGACACCAAGTACATCACCCACTTCCCAGACACCAAGGAAATTTGGTCCTACGGTTCGGGCTACGGCGGAAACGCCATCCTGGCTAAGAAGTGCTACGCGCTGCGTATCGCATCTGTCATGGCGAAGGAAGAAGGCTGGATGGCTGAGCACATGCTCATCCTGAAGCTGGTTTCCCCAGAGGGCAAGGCATACCACATCGCTGCGGCATTCCCATCTGCGTGTGGCAAGACCAACCTCGCAATGATCACCCCAACCCTGGAGGGCTGGACCGCTGAGGCTGTCGGTGATGACATCGCTTGGCTGCACCTGCGCGAAGACGGCCTTTACGCTGTCAACCCAGAAAACGGCTTCTTCGGCGTTGCCCCTGGTACTAACTACGCATCCAACCCAATTGCGATGAAGACCATGGAGCCAGGCAACACCATCTTCACCAACGTTGCGCTGACTGATGACGGCGATATTTGGTGGGAAGGCATGGACGGCGACGCACCTGAGCACCTCATTGACTGGCTCGGTGAAGACTGGACTCCAAATTCCGCTACTCCTGCAGCGCACCCGAACTCCCGTTACTGCACCCCGATTGCACAGTGCCCAACTGCTGCACCGGAGTTTGATGACTGGAAGGGCGTCAAGCTGGACGCCATCTTGTTCGGCGGCCGTCGCGCAAGCACCGTCCCACTGGTCACCCAGTCCTTCGACTGGAACCACGGCACCATGATCGGCTCCCTGCTGGCATCCGGTCAGACCGCAGCTTCTGCCGAGGCTAAGGTTGGTTCCTTGCGCCACGACCCAATGGCAATGCTGCCATTCATCGGCTACAACGCTGGTGACTACCTGCAGAACTGGATCGACATGGGCAACAAGGGCGGCGACTTGCTGCCTAAGATCTTCCTGGTTAACTGGTTCCGTCGTGGCGAAGATGGCCGCTTCCTGTGGCCTGGTTTCGGTGAGAACTCCCGTGCACTCAAGTGGATCATTGACCGCGTTGAGGGCAATGTTGGCGCTGAAGAAACCGTTATCGGTAACACCGCCCGCGCGGAAGACCTGGACCTGACCGGTCTGGACACCCCGCTGGAAGACATCAAGGAAGCACTGTCAGTGGATCCTTATGAGTGGGGTGCTGACTTGGAAGACAACCTTGAGTACCTGCGCTTCCTCGGCCCACGCGTGCCACAGGAAGTTCATGATCAGCTGGATGCACTCAAGACCCGCATCGAGTCTGCTTAAATAACTCCTAAGAGTTTTCAGCCCGTCAGCCTTTATTGGTTGGCGGGCTGTTTGCGTAGCACCAGCACCAGGTTGGAGGTTAAAAACTCGCGCAGGATAGGCACGCGCACAATCCACCAGGCCCAGGATGGGTGATAGCGCGGGAACACAAGCAGTACATCTTTGCCGCGTGCATAGTCCAGCCCTTGTTTCGCGGAGACCGCAAACAGGGACGTGCCCCAAACATTCTTCGGCGGATGCCCATGGGTTTTCTCATATCGTCGGCGCGCGAACTCTCCGCCGACATAGTGCTGCCAAAGCCCGGTTTCATGCCCGCCGAAAGGCCCCAGCCACACGGTATAGCTCACTACGGCAAGACCACCAGGGCGGGTGACACGCAGCATTTCATCAGCCATCGCCCATGGCTTGTCGATGTGCTCTGCCACGTTGCTGGAATAGACCACCTCAAAGGTGTCATCGGCAAAAGGCAGGGCAGTGCCATCCCCGCGTACGGCATTGGCAATGGAAATCCCTGCAGCAGTCATCTCCCCGGCATCGGGTTCGACCCCGAAATATTGCGCGCCACGCGCTTCAAACTCGGTGGCGAAATAGCCCGGCCCGCCGCCGACATCCAACACCTTTGCCCCCTGGAGGGTGAGCCCGGCGTCGCGGGAGAGGGAATCGATAAGCAAAGCGGTGTCTTTAGCCAGTCCCCCGTAGAAGATAACCGGGCGGGTTTGCTCAAAGCGGAAAGAACGCAAAAGCTGCCATGCGCGCGAAAACGTAGCCAAAGCCCGGGTGTGTTTCATGGACTTTAGGCTATACCCGCTAGGCTTATTACCCACCATGAAGATCCTCCTGTTGTGCTGGCGCGACTCCACCCACCCCCAAGGCGGCGGTTCAGAACGCTACCTCGAACGCGTCGGGGAGTATCTAGTATCCCACGGCCACGAGGTAGTTTTTCGCACCTCAGGGCACATGAATGCCGCACGCACGGAAGTGCGCAACGGTGTCACCTACTCCCGTGGCGGCGCTAAATACAGCGTATATCCTAAAGCCCTGGCGCTGATTGCCGCCGGGCGTTTCGGCGTTGGCCCCTTGCGCGGCTTTGATGCTGTGGTGGATACCCAAAATGGCATTCCTTTCTTTGCGCGCCTGGTTGCGGGCAAACCCACGGTGCTGTTAACACACCACTGCCACCGCGAAGTCTGGCCGGTTGCCGGGCGCATTATTGGCCCACTCGGCTGGTTCCTGGAATCCAAGGTCGCGCCCTGGGTGTACCGCGACGCTGAAACCGTGACGGTGTCTGAAGCCTCGCGCACGGACCTGGCGGAGCTGGGGGTGCCGGGCGCACACATCATCGAAAACGGCGTGGATCCCATCCCGGAGCACATTCCGATCATTGAGCGTGAGACTCCCATTCACCTGGTCACGCTGTCACGGCTGGTGCCCTATAAGCAGATTGAGCATGCTATTGATACGGTCGCGCAGCTTTCCGATGCAACTCTAGACGTCATCGGCACCGGCTGGTGGGAATCTGAACTCCATGCCTATGCGCGCGCACGTGGGGTGATGGACAAGGTGTTTTTCCACGGGCAGGTCACGGAAGATTACAAGCATGCGCTGTTGGCGCGGGCTGATATTCATCTGATGCCTTCGCGCAAAGAAGGCTGGGGTTTGGCCGTGATGGAAGCCGCCCAGCATGGCGTTCCCACCATCGGTTATTCTTTTGGGCTGCGCGATAGCGTGCTGAATAACAAGACGGGCTTGTTGGTTGCTGATGAGAAGGAGTTCGCGGCGGCAACCCGGCGGCTGATTGCCGATGCCCCGCTGCGCCGCGAACTGGGGGAAGCAGCACGCGAGTTTGCGCTTAAGTTCTCATGGGATTCGACCGGCGCCCGCTTTGAACAGTTGCTGCGAAAGCTAACCCAGCAATAATTGGTCCAAGCATCCAGGCGGTGGTCAAAATCCACGGCGTGCGATAAGAACCGGCGGACGTTTCAGCGATGATTTCTTCATCTTCCACGACCACGCCGATGCCTAGGTCTTCTAGAGCTTTCAGGTCTTCATCTTCCCAGGCTGTCATCGCGGCCTGCCAGCGTGGGCTGGGCAGATCGACTGCTTGCCCATCAACGCTGAGGCTGCCTGATTCCACCTTGTTGACGACCTTGGAATAAGGGTCGATGACCAGGCGGCCATCGACTTCCACCAGCGTATCGCGGTCAACAAAGAGCACATCGCGCCCGGCGATGAATTTAATCAGCGCCTCATCCACTATCTGTGCGTTGGTACCGCGCAGCGAGGACAGCGAGTTTGCCGCGTCCGGGGTCTGTAAGATGACGCAGCCCAGGGCGATTGCCGCTGCCACGGTTTGTTTCGCAGGAAGGTGCCCCAACGCCGCGATGTAAAACGGCAGCGCCAGCATGAGCAGCTTTTGGCTATCGCGCACAAGCCCCGCGCCGGGGATGTACTCCAGTGCCCAGGCCATGCCGGTTGGCCACAGCCAAGCCAGGGTTGCCAGGCCAAGGCCGGCGGCTGCCAGGATCATGAGACGTTTGGGAACAAAACGGGCGCCGATGAGCACGCAGGCAAACACACCAAGACCAAAGAGCGCGAAACCTAAGTGCCGGGATTCCGGGACGGCCTCCGCATTCCAGATTCCGCCCAAGCCCAAGATGGCGCCGAAGGTTCCCACGGCTTCCTCCGCGCGCGGGGCAAAAGCCTCAGCGGCGGCGTGGGCATTCATTTCTTGCCCGCCGCGGAAGGTGGCTATGAGCCCCGGGATGGCCCAGGGCAAAGTGTAAAAAACGCCGAGACCTAAGGTGATAAGCCGGTGGCGGTTAAGACATACCAGTGCCACCACCAGGGCAATGAGCGCGCCGGTGGGGGTGAGCGAGGCAAGGAACATCAAAAGCCAGACCACCAGTGCCTGGCCGGACAGCGCTGCGGCGGCAATCAGTGGCAAAAGCCATGCGGCGATGACCACGGACCAATGTCCTTGCAACAGCCTTTCGATGACAAACGGGTTGCACACCGCCAACCCAATCGCAGCGAGCGAGGGAAACAGTTCCTTGTTGCTGAGCCACCATGCGCCATAAGCCGCGCCGCACGCGGTGAGCACCATGAGTGCTTTGACGACGATGGTGGCGGGCATAATCATCCCGATGATAGCCAGGAAACCATCTTGGGGTGCGTTGCGCGCAAAGAGGTCTCCGCCGCCGAAGTTGGCCGCGGTCATGCCCGGTGAATCCAGCACCAGCATGTCACGCCAGGCAAGTTGCCCGCCGAAGAGAAAAGGCCACACTACGGCCAAGACTGCTGCCGCCGCAAAGGCGGTACAAATCAGCCTATTGCGCACGCTGCCTGCTAAAACGCCACGCGCAGATGAGCAGCAGTACCGCGCCCACAATCGCGAGCGCCCAGCCTAAAATGGTGGCTACTTGCACGCCCAGCACGGTGTTTTTCACCTTGTCCAGCTCCGCCTGGGAAGAAGCCTCGTCCCAGGAAATGTCGGTGGAAAACAAGGTGCGCTCACCGGTTGGTTCCGCGATGTGCGACTGCGCCAGGTAAATCTGCATCTTCTCATTGACATCAATCACGCGTCCCGTGGTGGGTTCAACCCGTACGGTGCGTTCGAAGGCGTAATACGGCTTGAGGTTTACTTCCTCATCGGCGTCTAGATTGATGCGCGCTAGCTCTTCATCGGAGTAAAAGTCGCCGGCGCGGCCCGGGAAGGTCTGGTCATCAAAGATGTCGGAGATATTGATGCCGTGGCGTTTTTGATAGAAGGAATAAGTGGGGATGCCATCAATTTCTTCATCGGTGAGGTAATCAATCGGCTCCGATTTCTGCATCACGGTGTCGAAATAAGGGTAGGAACGCTGCTCGGTCTGGGACGGGAAGAAGTAATCAATACCGTCAATTTCCGCGCCCTCAGCGTTGAGCACCGCGCCGCCGTGAACCGTGAATTCTTGGCTGGTATCGGAATCCGCCATTGGATACGCCGATTCGCGGTTGAGCAGCGCTGATTGCTCAATAGCAGCAATCTGCTCACCATCTAAGGTGACTGAAATATCGCTTTTCGCATGGGCCGCGGCATCATCCACATCCGTCTTTGCGGTGGTGGAGTGCCTGTCAATCTCCAGCTGTTTGGTCTCAACAACGCACTTGAGGCCGTCCTCGCAGCCATCGCCAGCCGCATAGGCGTCCCAATCGGCAACCTGTGCCTCAGCTGGGCCCATGGATACGGAGATGTCTTCTTTGAGCGAAAGTGGACGCGTGCGCTGCGTAAACAGTGCCGGGGCGACGGCACCAACAATCAAGCACACCAGTGCAATGATGGCGGTGAGCTTCAAAGAAGATTGGGTACGTAGCATTTAAGGAATATTGTCCAATTCAAACTCAAGGAGGTGATAACGATTAGTACTTTACCGCAGCACCTGCCAGCCCTAGACGGTATCCGCGCGGTAGCCGCGCTGGGAATCGTTGTCACCCACGTTTCTTTCCAAACCGGCACCGGCTGGGCATTCGCCGAGCGCTTTGATTACTTTGTGGCTGTCTTCTTCGCCCTGTCCGCTTTCGTGCTGTGGCGCCGCCCGCTCAATGAGCACTACTACCGCAACCGCGTTGCCCGCATCGCGCCCGCGTACCTGGTTTGCGTCATCGCGGTGATTTTACTGTTCCCAGATGCGCGCAGCATGGACATTTGGCAGATTCTCACCAACTTAACCTCCACGCAGATTTACATCGCGGATGGTCTCGCGCCGGGGCTAACCCACCTGTGGTCGCTGTGCGTAGAAATCACTTTCTACCTCGCGCTACCGCTCATTGCTTTCGCACTGCAGGGCCTTGGCCGCGTTCAGCGCATCGCTGCGATTCTGGGTGCTGCCGTGCTGTCCTATGGCTGGCCCTGGCTGCCCTTCGTCGCGGCATTTGATGGCGAGGGCATCAACTTTCAGATCTGGCCGGCATCCTATATTTCCTGGTTTGCCGTGGGCATGCTCGCCGCCGAATTCGAGGGCAAAGTAAAAATACCCACCTGGGTGCGTCCCATCGCGTGGGCGCTCGCCACGGCAATCATGTGGGTGGCCTCGCGCGAATGGTTCGGGCCACAGGGCCTAGTTCACCCGGAGCCAGATGAATTCAACCGCCGCATCCTCGCTGGTGCAGCTTTCGCCGCGTGCATCGTTGTGCCTTATGCCCTGGGCGGGCCGAGCAAGATATTGGAAAGCCCGACCTGGCAGTTTCTGGGCAAGATTTCCTATTCCATCTTCCTCTGGCACGTTGCGGTCCTGGGGCTGATGTTCCCGTTGACAGGAATCTCGCTATTCTCCGGGCACTTCACCATCATCTTTATCCTCACCGTCGCATTCACCATCGCGGTGTCATATGCCTGCTATGAACTGGTGGAAGAGCCCGCCCGGCGCTATTTCCGAGGCAAGAAGAGACAAGCCACAGCAGCCGCGGTCAGGGAGACCACTAGGAGCGAGTCGCCCGCATAGCCTTCCGATGGCCACGGCGCCCGCGCCAACATCGCCCCCGCCATGAGCATCAGCGCGGGGCTGAGATATTCAGCTTTCAAGTTGGTCCAGCGCAGCACCGCCCACATGGCTAGTGCTACCGGAGCGAAGACCCAATTGGCCAAGCCCAGGGCAATGATTCCCACCAGCCACGGGGAGCCCATTGGCATCTGCGCATTCTCGCCGCGCAACCGGCTGGTGAATGCGCAGATCACAAGCGTTGCAATGCCTATCAGACCGCCAATGATTAGCCATGCGCGGTAGAGACCATCGGCTTCATGTTCCATCCGGAACTCGCCGGCAATACCGGGCGGAATAACAAAAGCTTGGCTCGCTGCATCAATTTCCACAGGCTCTAGTTCTACGTCACCGAGGTATCCGCGCAGCCCAGAGTTAAACGCCCGGCCGGCGTTGAGAATCCGCTCCGAATCAGCCGCAGCAATGTCCCGGCCGGTTGCTTCATAGGCGACCTGCTGCGGTTCAGCAGTCAGGCTCACCCACTGCGCGCGCGTCTCAAGCCTGTGCGTGCCCTTATCCAACGCGATGGTGTCGCCGGGGGCGTAGGAGGAGGCATCGATAAGCACCTGCTCGCGGTCAGCATCCAAGGTCACCGTCATATCGCGCGGCGCGGTGAACTCGCGAATGATAATGCCGGTGTCCAGGAACAAGCGCTGGAAAATAAACTGCTGCACATCCGGTGAGGTATCCGGCACCGTGACCACGCGCTTGGCTTGCTCAACCTCAGCAATGCCGACGCGTTCTGTGAGCTCCACGCGGATGGCTTCGGTCGGCCCACCCGGCACCGTGATGGTGCGCGGGGTGTTTGCCTCTAGCCGCGCGGTGACTTTTGCGCCATCCGCGCCGTGGATTTCTACCTCGGTGCTGCGCGTTGCGGTTAGCGTGATTTCCGGCGTGGGGAAGTCGCCGTCGAGCTGCAGCCAGCCGGTGTGTCCTGGGGCGGGCCACCAGGCGGTTTCGGGGTTGTCATCGGCAGCCGCGGTCAGTGATCGCGCCGGGTTGGCGCCGCCGAAGGCAGAAGCATCGCTTGCCGATGACTCCGCCGACAACCTCACATCCCCCTCCTTCACGGTGGTCAGCGGCCCAGCGCTCGGGTAGTCCCGGGCAGTGTTATTGGAAGTAGATTCATCACCCGGCGCCATCTGCGCACTAGCCGCGCCATCGAGCGTGCCGAAGTTTCTATCCACCAACGCCGGGGTATCGGTGACAACCTTCGCGTTTTCTTCAACTAATTTGCGCGGTCCAGGCGTGCCGAGCATGTCCAGCAGCGCCAAGATTTCCCCGCCACCGGCGACGGTGGTGGGCTGGTTGTCAGCAATGAGCATGTCCGGTTGCGACTCCAAGAGGATGACGTCGACGTCGCCGAAGGTATGCACCTCGCCGGGCAGTTCCTCCGGATCGAATTCAGTGAAGGAATTCTCCAGGTCATGGCGATAGATAACCGCGCCGATGCCAAGGCGCTGCAAGGCCTTTGCGCCCTGCGCGGGGTCGTAACGCAGCACATCCATGATGCCGTCGAGCCCGCGAATAGATTCCGCAGGAATCAGCGGGATGGCATCCCGGAAAGCCAGCGGAGTATCCACCAGTGGTTGGGCTGGTTCATCGCGCGTCCAACCCCAATCCTGGCGCGCGAAAGACGCCTGCGGTGCAATCAGCGTGCGGGTGTCCTGCGCGTTGTCATTAATAAAGTCCGCGGCCTCTTGCCAATAATGCGGTACTTCTTCATAAGCGCCCTTTGGCAGCAGCCGGCCCGTCCACGCCGGCGCGGTGCTGGTCAGAACCACCAAAACCACCAGAATGGCCGCCGCCATTTTCCGCGTGGCAAGCTTGTACACCGCCAACGTGAGACCCAGTGCCAAGGGCAGGCGCACCAACGGATCAAACTTGTGCAGGTTGCGCATAAACGCGCCGGCACCATCCAGAAAATCCAGGTAGACGCCCAAGTGCGTGCCCATAATCGCGATGCCAATGAGCGACATCGCCGTCCATACCTTGGGCAGGCGCGTGAGCCCCGCCAAACCCACAGCAGCAACTGCGCAGGTGGCGAGGATGAACAGCGGCTGGCTGGTCAACAGCGAACCAGCCTGGCGCTCAGTATCCACAAAGGTGGACCAGCTGGTCGCCCCGCGCAGCAACTCCGGCAGGTTAAGCCAGCGCGTGGTCACAAAAGCGGATTCAATATAGTCCGTGAAAGCCGGGGCGTACTTACCAAGAATGAGCAGCGGGCCAATCCACCACGCACTAACCAGCGCGCAGCCAAGCAGCCACAGCCCGAGAGCTTTGAACTGTTTGCGGTAGAGCAACACAATCGCGGCCGGCACACACGCGGCCAGGGTCGCGGTGGCATTGATCGCGCCCATGCACGCCACCGGCACCACTGCCGCTGCAACATGGCGCCAAGAAATGCGCTGCACCAAAAACGGTGCCACCACCCAGGGTGCGAGCATAACCGGCCAGGTCTCAGAAGAAATCGCCGTTAGCGTCGTCAACGCCCGGGGACTCAGTGCATATACCAGCCCGCCCAGAACCAACCACGCAGGCGAAACACTGAAAACCTTGCGGGCTACAACCACAAAACCGGAAAATCCAACGACTAAAACAATGCTCCACCAGGCGCGCTGCGCTACCCAATCGGGCAGAAAATCAGTGGCAAGAAAAAACGCGCCCTGGGGAAACAGATAGCCATAGGCTTGGTTCTGCAGCTGGCCCAAAGTGAAATTATCGGAATAAGCAGAAAAAGCACCCGCTAAAAACCCAGACGGGTCCGCGGCCAAATCATGTTTAGTATCAGCAGCCGTTAAACCAAAAGGCTGCGCGAACGCCGCAAGGGCACAGATAACCCACCCGATGACGTGGACATACAACTATCCGCGGGATCCGTATTCGGGGCTGCCCAACAGGGCTTTATCGGCAGGCACTGCATGACCTGCCGGAACTGTGTCCTGCCCGGAGAACTGTGCAACGCCAATGATGGTGACAACCCCCAGGGCAATGCCCACGACGACTGAGCCAATGGCCGGTCCGATGGTGCGTGGCATAGATCTATTCCTTATTCGAAGTACTCTGGGTCATCATCAACATCTTCATCATCCTTCTCAGGAGGGACGATGAACACTGGGCGGCCGGCGTGGCGCACAATGTGCTCTGCCGTGGAATTATTCCACCAACCGCGAAAGCCCTTGAGGGCGCGGGTGCCGGTGACAATAATATCGACATCCAACTCATCAGCGGCGTCAACAATAGCAGAAGCAATGGTGGTAGCCGATTCCACCAAATGCGCGCGGCCGGCAAGACCCAAATCTTCAGCCACCTTCACGCCCTCGCGGCAAATAGCCAAAGCCTCTTCATAGGCCGGATCATCTTCGACTGCTTCCGGCTCCATCGCGGCCTGCTGCAAGCCAGTGCGCGTGACCACGCGAGCCGCCTGACGCGCAACCGGTTCCCACGCCGTGAGGATTTCCACGGTGCCAGGTTGCAAGAAACGTGCAGCGTATTCCATGGCGCGCACAGCTCTATCGGAACCGTCGTAGGCGATCAGCATGGTTTGTGCATTATTCATGCTCACAATTGTAACCATCCTATTCGCCAAATTGGGGCAGTTGCGGCACACTAGACAACCGATGAAAAGGTTAGTTGGAATTGTTCTCGCCACAGGGCTGCTCTCAGCATGCGCACAGCCTGCCGATGCACCCCGTGTCACCTCCTCCAGCGCGCCCGAAACAACAACGACAACCACAACCACCACAACTTCTGAAGCGCCGGAGCCGGAACCAGTGGATGTGCGCACACAGGTAGCAAGCATGCTCATGCCCGGCGTGGTCAATTATGGCGACGCTAAAGCCAAGCTTGATGCCGGTGTCGGCGGAATCTTTATCACCAGCTGGGCAGACCCGGCTTTGCTGTATCAACTGCACGGGTTGCGCGAAGAAGTGGGCAGGCCCTTTGACGTCGCCATCGACTTTGAAGGCGGGCGCGTGCAGCGCTTCTCGCACATTCTGGGCGAGCATCCGTCTCCCAGAGATTTAGCCGCGACCATGACCTTGGACGAGGTGGAAGCGAAAGGCGCGGAAATCGGGCAAACCTTGCGCGCCCATGGCATCACCGTGGACTTTGCGCCCGTCATTGATGTCGACGGCGGCGGGCTGGAAGTAGTCGGAGACCGTTCCTTTTCTGAAGACCCCCGCCTGGCCGGAGACTATGGTGCGGCCTTTGCCCGCGGCCTGGAAAGCGCCGGCGTCAAAGCAGTGTTCAAACACTATCCCGGCCACGGGCGCGCCTCCGGCGACACGCACCTGGGTGAGGCAGTTACCCCAGCCCTACCGGACATGTTTGGCCATGACCTGATTCCTTTTGAAGAGGCTTTCGCCCAGGCGCCGGAAGCCGCCGTGATGGTCGGGCACATGGTCGTTCCCGGGCTCGGCGACGGCACTACGCCTGCAAGTTTGAACAATCACGCCTATGGATTGCTGCGCAGCCATCACAACTTCAATGGTCTTGCCTACACTGATGACTTAACTGGTATGGCTGCCATATCCAATACCATGAGCATTGAACAAGCCGTGCCGGCTGCCCTGGCGGCGGGCGCTGACCAGGCACTATGGTCATCGGCAAGTGATATTAATGCAGTCATTGACGCCTGTGTTTATGCAGTAGAAACCGGCCAAATCCACCCATATCGCCTGGAATCTGGGGCGCAGAGAGTGCAGCACAGGTTGGATAGCATTCAATAAGCCATTACTCTAAAGGCTGTGAAGAAAGCTGGGACAGGGAAAAAGTGGGCCATTATCGCCGGGCTCCTCGTGGGCCTTTTGGTGATCTTAGGCGTTGCCTATGCACTCGACGTTGTCAGTGGCAAGGGCAAACTTCCACGCAAGACTTCGGTCGGTGGCGTGGATATTTCGCGTATGGAGCCGGCGGCGGCCATCGATAAGCTGCAAAGCGAGCTTGGTAGCGCGACCACCGAGCCTGTCTCCGTGACCGCCGGTGAGCGCACCGCGGAATTTATCCCTGAGCAGGCCGGCATGTCCCTGGACTTTGAAACTGCCGTCAATTCTATCCCCGAGGCGTCCATGAACCCGTTCTCCCGTCTGGCGGCGTTTGTGGGCAGCCCGAATGAGATTGACGTTGACGCTGATGTTGATGCTCAAGCCCTGGAACCTGTGATTAACCGCCTTGAAGGCGAGCTGTCCTTTGATGCCACCGACGGCCAAGTCGCGATCGAGGAAGGCGAAGTCCGCACCGTTGATGCAGTCTTGGGCCAGGGCGTGGACCGCGCCCAGCTGGAAGAAAATGTGACCAGCAACTGGTTGGACCCAGAAGGCGTTGAGGTAGAGCCAATTGAGGTCGAGCCAGCCATTACCCAGGACAAGGTTGATGAGTTCGCCGACGGTCCGGCTAAGGCCGCACTCAACGGGGCTTTGGAGCTCAAGGGCCGAAGTGACGTCACCGCTACCTTGGACGAGGAAGTAATTTCCAGCTTCGTTGCAGTAGAGCGGGTTGAAGACAACCTCGAGTTGGCCATTAACACCGAGCACGCACAAGAGCTTTTCGATGCCACCTTGGCCGACACCGAAACCGAAATGCAGAACGCGCAGATCTCTTTTGCCTCCGGCTCCATGCAGGTCACTCCGCACTCCGATGGTGAGATCATCGATTGGGAAACCACCCTGGACGGCTTTGACAAGCGCGTTGTGGGCGAGGAGCCACGCGAGTGGGAAGCCGCTTATGAGGACGAGGAAGCAACCTTTACCACTGAGCAGGCACAGAATGCTTCCTTCGACCAGACCGTGGGCGAGTTCACCACTTCCGGCTACTCCGCTGCGTCTGGGCGCAACATTGAACTGACCGCGCAGATGGTCAACGGTGCTGTGGTTTCACCCGGCGATACCTTCTCTTTGAACGGCTACACCGGCCCCCGCGGTACCGCACAGGGCTTTGTGGAATCCGGCATCATCATTGACGGCCACGCCGGCACTGCCGTGGGCGGCGGCATCTCCCAATTCGCGACAACTTTGTACAATGCTTCCTACTTTGGAGGCATGACCGATGTTGCGCATACCCCGCACTCTTATTACATCTCCCGCTACCCAGCGGGCCGCGAGGCAACCGTCTACGAAGGAGCGATTGACCTGCAGTTTAAGAATGACTCTGATTACCCCGTGCAGATTGTCACCAGCGTCGGTGGCGGCAGCGTCACCGTGAAACTCATGGGCGTGAAGACCGTGGACGTGGAATCCGTCAACAACGGCCGTTGGGCACCAACCTCCCCGCACCGCATGGAACTTACCGGCGATGACTGCTCACCTTCCGGCGGCGCACCAGGGTTTACCACCTCTGACACCCGAATTATTCGCGACCTCAACGGCAACGAAATGAACCGCGAAACAACCACCACTGTGTATGACCCACAGCCGATTGTTACCTGCAGTTAGGGTAAAATTTGGAGCCGGCGACGAGAATCGAACTCGCACTCTCAGCTTGGGAAGCTGATGTTCTACCACTAAACTACGCCGGCACGTTGAACAAAAGATAGTCTACACCGAGGCCAAAACGGCCAGAAAATAGGAGGGCCGTTGTGCTTCTATCCGATAAGGACATCCGGGATGCCATCGACAACGGACGTCTAGGTATTGAACCTTTTGCCCCGGAGCTTATCCAGCCATCCAGCGTGGATGTGCGCATTGATAAGTACTTCCGCGTCTTCAACAACTCCAAGTACACCCACATTGACCCGAAGCTGGAAATGCCGGACCTGACCACCGAGGTCGAAGTGCCCGAAGATGAACCTTTCGTGCTGCACCCCGGCGAATTCGTGCTGGCTGCAACTCTGGAAAAGTTCACCCTGCCCAATGACCTGGCTGGTCGACTGGAGGGCAAGTCTTCCCTTGGCCGCCTGGGCCTGCTCACGCACTCCACCGCGGGCTTTATTGACCCGGGCTTTTCCGGCCACATCACCCTGGAACTGTCGAATGTGGCGAACCTGCCCATCACCTTGTGGCCCGGCATGAAAGTCGGCCAGATGGCGATGTTTAAGATGAGCTCGCCAGCCGAAGTCCCTTATGGCTCCGGCGCACTGGGTTCGAAGTACCAAGGTCAGCGCGGGCCTACGCCGTCGAAGTCCTACCTGAATTTCCAATAGAGTTAATCATCGGTTCAACTTGGGTCACTAGGCTGATTTCTTATGCGAATGACAGTCTTTGGTACCGGGTATTTAGGCGCAACTCACGCAGCATGCATGGCCGAACTAGGCCATGAAGTGCTCGGCGTGGACGTGGATGAAAGCAAGATTGAGGCGCTGTCATCCGGCCAGGTTCCCTTCTATGAACCTGGCCTGCCAGAGGTATTAGAGCGCAATTTGGAATCCGGACGCCTGAGCTTTTCGACGAACTACTCTAAAGCCGCAGAATTCGCCCACGTGCACTTCTTGGGCGTGGGTACCCCGCAGCGCCATGGTTCTTATGCCGCAGATATGACCTATGTGCGCGCGGTGATTGAAGAGTTAGTACCGCTTTTGCAGGGTGAGCACGTGATTTTCGGTAAGTCCACTGTTCCTGTCGGCACGGCTGCGGAATTGCAAGAGTTGGCAGATTCTTTGTGTGCTGAAGGTACTTCCGTGGAGATTGCATGGAACCCAGAGTTTCTGCGCGAGGGCTACGCGGTCAAAGACACGATTACCCCGGACCGGATTGTGCTGGGCGTGCGCGCTGGCGAAAGTAGAGCTGAAGAACTTGCGCGTGAAGTTTATGCGCAGCCGCTGTCCCACAACACTCCCTTCTTGGTTACTGACCTGCAGACCGCGGAGCTGGTAAAGGTCTCTGCGAATGCTTTTCTGGCCACCAAGATTTCTTTTATCAACGCAGTGTCAGAGATTTGCGAGATTGCCGGCGGCGACGTTGTCGCCCTCGCCGACGCAATTGGCCACGATGACCGCATCGGCCGCAAATTCCTAGGAGCAGGCCTCGGATTTGGCGGCGGCTGTCTTCCCAAAGACATCCGTGCGTTTATGGCCCGTGCCGGCGAGCTCGGTGCAGACCAAGCCCTGACTTTCCTGCGCGAGGTGGACGCAATTAACATGCGCCGCCGCGACCGCATGGTGGACTTAGCCAAGAAAGCCTTCGCTGGCTCCCTGCTCGGCCACCGCGTGACCGTGCTGGGCTGTGCCTTCAAGCCGAATTCAGATGACGTGCGCGATTCCCCCGCACTGTCCGTGGCAGGCTCGCTCTCCCTGGGTGGCGCCGCTGTAACCGTCTATGACCCGCAAGGCATGGACAATGCGCGCAAGGTCTTCCCAACCCTCGGCTACGCCGAGAGCGTCTCTGAAGCACTTCGTGATGCGGAACTGGTTATCCTGGCCACCGAATGGCAAGAATTCCGCGACCTTGACCCTGCAGAGGTGGGCAAGCTCGTGGCGCGCAAGCACATTATTGATGGACGTAACGTCCTCGACGTCGCTTCTTGGAATGACGCGGGGTGGATCGTGGAGGCTCTGGGTCGGACCTTGACACAGTAAGCGCCGCAATCAGCGTGGTCAGCGGCACCGCAAGTGTTAGCGCAATCGCGCCCACGCCCGAGCGCAAAAGCTCTGTGACCACAATTTCGGAGCTCAACGTGCTGGCGATTGTTCTATCTGCCGCCGAAATCAGAATCAGCAGCGGCAAACTTGCGCCTGTATACGTCAACACCAGCGTGTAGACCATCGACGCGATGTGGTCACGCCCCACCTTCATGGCGGAGACAAACAGCTCCCATACGCTGGCTTCCGGCTGCGCATAGGCCAGCTCATTGACCGTCGAGGCCTGCGCAATAGCCACGTCATTCAAACTGCCCAGCGCGCCGACCACGAATCCGCACAGCAAAATGCCCACGATGGATACGCCGGGGACGTAGAGAAGTAGTTTGAGATTGGAGTCATCGGAAAGCCCTTGCAACGAGGCCGAGTCAATCGCTGCCCACGCGAGAAAGCCTGCCAAGCCCAAGGCTATGAGCACGCCACCCAACGAGGACGCGGCTTTCCAGTTAATACCGTGCACCAGCGGCACGGCCACAAACACAATCGCAGCGCACGCCACCAGAGCTAAGAGCAGGGGATTAGTGCCGGCCATCAGGCCTGGCACGAGGAAGATAAACACTACGCCGAGACTGTATGCCAGGCCGATGAGCGCGCGTAGACCCTGCCACGCAGCAATCGCGATAATGACAATCGCCGCAATCACACCCCACAGCAGCAGGTTGCCGGTGCGCTCATAATCAGCAAAGGAGTACAAAGCGCCGTCGGTTTCAGACATGACAATGCGCTCGCCTTCTGCAAGCTCCGGCTCACCCGCGATGCCATAGTGCACCAGCTGGGTGAAATCACCGTCATCAAACTCCACCAGGGCGCGCGTGCAGTCACCGCCATCACCAGCAGGAATCAGCGGCGCCGTCTCCGTGCGCGTGCCCGTGAGCCCCGAGTCGCACAGATGGTTGTCTATTTTGACCACGGTGCCAGGAACTTGCGGTTGATTAAACGGGAAATCCTCGCCCGCTTTGGTCGCCGCACTAGGCCACAACGAGACAAGTCCCACCAGCGTTATGATGCCTGCCAGAGCCAACATGGCCAGCAAGCCCTTCCGCCAATTATTCATACACATACTCTAGCCTGCGGGTTAACAAATCCGGCGTAGAGTTATCCACAGGTTCGAGGGAAAAATTCTTTTTCCTGTTGGCAGGGCTGTGCGCTGGTCTTAGGCTCAGATTCATGACTAACGCATATTCTTCATACCTCGCCGCGAAGGCGAGTGGGTGGGATGTGTTGTTGGCGTTTCATCGGCAGGCGGGAAGCTTGCAGTCCAGCCGAATTGCGCGCCGTGACGGTATTACCGAGCGCGAGGTCAATGAGCTGAAGCGGATGTACAAGCGCATTCAGCCGCGCGGCAAGGTGGCGGCCAAGCTGGGCTTGAGCTTGGACATGTTGATCCTGGTCTCGAAGTCCATTGGCAAGGTGGACGCACGGCTTAACGATGTCCCCGCGGTCCTTACCCGCATGCTCAAAGCCTGTGAGGGCTCGACGTTGCACCAGGCGGATGCGCGGCTGCGCAAGTTGCTGGAGCAGGTAGAACGCGGAGCGAGCACGCGGCGGACTAGCCGGCTGAACTTTGCCAAGCAGCCCGATGAACACGGCATGTTGAACTTGATGGGCAAGTTTAAATCAGACCAGGCGCGCGCGATTATGGCCGCGGCGGATCCGTTTATTAAGACAGCGATGAAAAAGAACCCAGCGCTGCAATATGACCAGCTGTTAGCCAACTGGGTGATCAAGCGCCTGATGGACGGAACCAGCGATAGCGTAGACGAGACGAATATAACCTACACTCCGATGATCATTCTCTCCGGAGACCCGAACGTGGACATTGCGCGCGGGCACTTAAACACCCTGTCGGGTGCGCAGATTCCGCTGGAAGAAGCAGTGAACTTAAAGCTTGCTGGGACGGGCTATGTGGCGCTGACAACCATCAAAGACGGCAAGGCTCATTTGGAGACCATCGCGCCGATTATCAATGAAAGATTTTCCAAAGGCCTGCACCGGGTGGGCGTGATAATGGAAAACCTGGTGTGCGCGCATGAAGCGTGTAATCTGCCGGCGATGTTGTGCGCGGTGCACCACATTCGCTCCGTGGGCTACCACAACGGCGAAACCAGTTGGGAAAACACCGTCAGCCTGTGCGGACCGCACAACGCGCAAAATGACGATAATCCGAATGCGCCGCCAAGAAACGGGCGTATCGAGCGCGACGAGGACGGCTGGGCTGGACTACAAGAAGAGCCCGAGGGTCCCATCCACCACAACCCAAACCCGCAGTTTAGGGAAGGGTGGCGCGGGACAGCACACGATATGGCAGATAATTTTACTGCTTATAACTAACCAAGAAGTTGCCGAGGCGTTCAATCGCCTCTTCCAACTGAGAAGCCCACGGGAGGGTGACAATACGGAAGTGGTCGGTGGTCGGCCAGTTAAAACCGGTGCCTTGAACCATCAAGATTTTCTCGGAGCGCAGGATGTCCAGCATGAGCTTGGAATCATCATGAATCTCATAGACATTTGGGTCCAGATGAGGGAACGCATAGAGCGCGCCCTGGGCCTTGGTGACGGAGACTCCGGGGATTTCGTTGAGCTTTTCAAAAGCAGCGTCGCGCTGTTGGTGCAGGCGGCCGGTTTCTGCGGTGAGCTCATAGATGGACTGCTTGCCGCCGAGTGCGACCTGGATGGCGTGCTGTGCCGGCACGTTGGGGCACAGGCGAGTGCCGGCCATGAGGTCGAGGCCCTCAATGAAGCCTTCGGCGTGGTTCTTTGGACCTGTCAGCACCATCCAGCCGGCGCGGTAGCCGGCCACGCGGTATGCCTTGGACAGGCCGTTGTAGGTAATGCACAGCAAGTCCGGTACGAGTGATGCCATGGAGATGTGCTTGACGCCGTCGTAGAGGATGCGGTCGTAGATTTCATCAGCGAGTACCAGCAGGGAGTGCTTGCGGGCTACCGCAGCAATCTTTTCCAACACCTCACGCGAGTACACAGCACCGGTGGGGTTGTTCGGGTTGATGACAACAATTGCTTTGGTGCGCTCGGTGATCTTGGATTCGATGTCCTCGATGGACGGATTCCAGTCATCTTCCTCATCGCAGAGATAGTGAACGGGAGTGCCGCCGGACAGGGAGGTTGCCGCAGTCCACAGTGGGTAGTCGGGAGCGGGGATTAAGACCTCATCGTCATCGGAAAGCAATGCTTGCATCGTCATCATGATGAGCTCGGAGACACCATTGCCGAGGTAGACATCATTTATATCAAAAGCCGGGAAGTCTTCTAGCTCATAGCGGGTGTAGATTGCCCGGCGCGCGGACACAATTCCCTTGGAGGTTGAATAACCCTGCGCGGTGGGCAGTGCTGCAATCATATCGCGCATGATGACATCAGGGGCATCGAAGCCGAACAGAGCCGGGTTGCCGGTGTCCAGGCGCAGGATGCGGTTGCCGTCCATTTCCATGCGCTCCGCCTCCGCTGAGACCGCGCCGCGAATGTCATACGCGACGTTGCGTAGTTTGTCGGCTTGGTCAAGGATGCGAAGTCGTGGAGAAGTCATGGACATATTGTGCCACAACTACTTCTTGTTCCACCTTGACAGTTGGCGTTGCGCGATTCCGAGGGCGTCGTCGGAGATTTGGCTCCATTTATCTTTGCGCTGGGCTTCGATTTCGCGTTTGCGTTCGCGTTCTAGTTTGCGCAGGGACGGGGTGTGCCAGGAGTCGGGGCCGACTTTCATGACGTACAGCAAAATCCAGATGGTGGGCACCGCAAGCAAAAATACTAGGCCCAGGCCGACACCGGCGAAGGAAGCTCCGGTGGCAGCAATGGTGAAAGGTCCCGCAGCCAGGCCGACCAGGGAGGTAATCAGGGCAACGCCGAGGCGGGTTTTCCGGCCATCCGCGCGCAGTCTTTCGATGTCCGCGCGCGAGAACTCTTTAATCTCCTGATTGCGAACTTCTGGAATGTCCCGGAGCACGGGGAGGAGGTCGCGGCCGTAGCGGGCTTGCATGACGTCGTCGGAGCGCTGCTCGAATTCTTCCACGCTTAACCGGCCCTCGCCGACGGCGCGGGCTAGCTGGTTCATCGCGTCATTGCGTTCGGAGTCCGATAACCGGATTTCTTTGTTATTCATTGCCTCACAAGTATACGACGGGCGCTTGTCCCGCGCGTAAGTGAACAACTTCCCAGTCAATGGGGTTTTCGGGGCAGCCGCCGCTCCAGGTGGTGAATGCGACTCCGCGTGCGCGCAGGAGGGCTTCGGCGTTGTCGTGGAGAATTTCATCCATGGTGATACCGACGCCGATGCGGATGTTTCCGAATAGTCTTAAAGTGCCGCCATCAGGGCAGTTGTTGAGTAGTCCGAAGGGGGCTGGTTCTTCGGTGAATAAGTCCACGGACATGCCAGCTCTAACGAGGTGCTCTGCTGTCTGTAGGCTCGTGGCAGCGGAGCCGATGATTGATACGCGTGTCATAAACACTCCTTTAATAGACCGCTTAGTCTAAGAGAATAGACCGAGCGTTTCACTTTGGCGAGATATTTATTCTTCCTAAACCTCCCGCTTAAAGGCTTAATGAATCCACCAGGATGAACAAACGGGCTCGGCCGCTTAGAGTAAAGGGCATGACAGACCTATTAAATGCGGGCAAGGAATTTGAGGATGCATCGCTAAGCCCTGAAGGCACGCGTGACACCGCGCCTTTAGCGGCTGACATTGCCGAAGCTAACCAAGCTTTAGTGGAGCAGTGGGCAGACAAGCTTTTCGATGCCTCCGCGACCGACATCATGGAATGGACCGCCGAGCATGCGCCCGGGCGCATTGCGGTGACCATGTCGATGGAAAACACCGTGCTGGCGGAACTGGCGGCGAAAGCCGGCCTGGACGCGGACTTGTTATTCATCGATACCGGCTTCCACTTCCCGGAAACCTTAGAAACCGCCGACGCTGTGGAAAAGCGCTATCCACAACTGCCTTTAAAGCGCATTAAGCCTCTGCTGAGCCCTGAGGAACAAGACGCCGTCTACGGACCACGCATGTACAGCTGGGACCTGGCCGCCTACAACCGGATGCGCAAGGTGGAACCGCTGAACATGGCGATGGATGAGTACGTTGGCTGGGTAACCGGCCTGCGCCGCGCAGATTCTGAACACCGCGCCAGCGCGCCTGCGTTGAGCTTGGACCGCACCGGCCGGTTGAAAATCTCCCCGATTATCACCTGGGACTTGGACTCCACCGATAAGTACATTGCGGATGAGGACCTGGTTATCCACCCGCTGACCTTGCAGGGTTACCGTTCCATTGGCTGCGCACCAGTGACGTTCCCGGTTGGTGAAGGCGACGACGCCCGTTCCGGCCGCGTATTTGCCGGTGGCAAAACCGAATGCGGACTGCACGAATAATTTAAGTAAAGGAACCATTGTTTTCATGACTAATACGCTCTCGCCACACCTGCAGGACTTGGAGAATGAATCCATTCATATCCTGCGCGAAGTGGCTGGCCAGTTCGATAAGGTAGGCCTGCTTTTCTCCGGCGGCAAAGACTCCTGCGTGGTCTTTGAACTCGCGCGCCGGGCATTTGCGCCGCAAACCGTGCCGTTTGAACTCGTGCACATTGATACCGGACACAACTTCCCAGAGGTCATTCAGTTCCGTGATGAGCTGGTGGAAGAAACCGGTGCGCGCCTGCACGTAGCTAAAGTCCAGGATTGGATTGACCGCGGGGATTTGCAGGAGCGCCCTGATGGCACCCGTAATCCGCTGCAGTCGGTACCGCTGGTAGAAACTATTGCTGAGCGAGGCTATGACGCCGTCCTCGGTGGCGCGCGCCGTGATGAGGAGCGTGCGCGTGCGAAGGAGCGCATCTTTTCCGTGCGTGACTCTTTCGGTGGCTGGGATCCGCGCCGTCAGCGCCCTGAGCTGTGGGATCTGTACAACGGCGGCAAGCTCGCCGGTGAGAACATTCGCGTGTTCCCCATCTCCAACTGGACTGAGGCAGATATCTGGGAGTATATCGGTGCGCGCGAGCTGCGCCTGCCGGATATCTACTACTCGCACAAGCGCGAGCTGTTTAACCGCAACGGCATGTGGCTGTCCCCAGGTGACTGGGGCGGGCCAAAGGACGGCGAGACCCTGGAACTCAAGACCGTGCGCTACCGCACCGTGGGCGACATGTCTTGCACGGGTGCTGTGGAATCCACTGCTACCACCCCGGATGAAATTTTGGCAGAGATTTCTATCTCCACGCTGTCAGAGCGCGGCGCAACGCGTGCCGATGACAAGCTATCTGAATCTGCCATGGAAGACCGCAAGAAGGAAGGCTATTTCTGATGAGCTCGGTGGCAACACTAAAAACCCGCGAAACCCTGCGCCTGTGCACCGCCGGCAGCGTTGATGACGGCAAGTCCACCTTCGTGGGCCGCCTTCTGCACGACACCAAGTCCGTGCTGGCTGACCAGCTAGAATCCATGGAGAAGTCTTCGAAGGACCGCGGCTTTGATGGCCTGGATCTTTCGCTTCTTGTCGATGGCCTCCGTGCCGAGCGCGAGCAGGGCATTACCATCGACGTGGCTTACCGCTACTTCGCCACGGACAAGCGCACCTTCATCCTGGCTGATACTCCAGGCCACGTGCAGTACACCCGCAATACCGTCACCGGTATGTCCACCTCCCAGGTAGTGGTTGTTCTCATCGACGCCCGCCACGGCGTGGTGGAACAAACCCGCCGCCACCTCAACGTTGCAGCGCTGTTGGGTGTGCGCCACGTGATTTTGGGAGTGAACAAGATTGACCTGGTGGACTTCTCTGAGTCCGTATTCCGCGAGATTGAAACCGAGTTCAATGCAGCCGCTCACCGGCTGGGCATCGAAGATACCCACGTGGTCCCAATCTCCGCGCTGCGCGGCGACAACGTCGTGGAGCCTTCCACGAACATGCCATGGTACGACGGCCCCACCGTGCTCGAAGTCCTCGAAGACTTTCCAGTCAACCGCGGCCGTGCCGCTGACCTGGATTTCCGTCTGCCAATTCAGTACGTCATCCGCGAACATGCCACCGATTACCGTGGCTACGCCGGACGCATTGAGGCAGGCTCCGTCAAGGTGGGTGACACCGTGCATCTGGAGGGTGGACGCACGACGACAGTGACGCACATTGACCGTCCGGAGGCATCGGAAAGCGCTGCGCATGGCGACTCTGTAACCTTGCGCTTGGCCGATGACATCGACCTGGCACGCGGCGACCTCATCTCCGGTGCTGCACGCCCGGAGTCGGTGCGCTCCTTCGCGGCAACCGTCGTGGCGCTGACCGAGAAGGACCTGCAGGTCGGACCGATGTACAAGATTCGCTACGGCACCAAGCTGGTCAAGGGACGCATCACCGCGATTGAACGCTCCCTGGACCTGGATAATGTGGCAGATGATGTGCTGGAGCCGGAAAAGGTCACGCTCAATGACATCGCACACATCACCATCGAAGTTGCAGAAGAACTCCCAGTTGAGGACTATGCAGCGCGCGGCGCGGTGGGCAACTTCTTGCTTATCGATCCATCGACGGGAAATACCCTTGCAGCCGGGCTGATTGGTCACCGTCTGCGCTAGTGTTGTGATCATGAGTGAACACACAATTGATCAATACAATGTTGGCCAGCTGGTCTCCGGAGAGAGCCTAGCTGGCCGCACGCTATTCGTTGCAGCTGTCCACGGTGAGGCCGAGCGGCTGCCGAAGGATGTTCCGCTGCTCATTACCGGAATCGGTACGCTACCGGCGGCGATTTCATTGACTACCGTCTTGGCGCGCGCGCAGGCGCAGGGGGCATTGCCAGCGCGCGTTGTCAACGTTGGTACCGCCGGAGCTCTGCGCGATGGCATGGCCGGGGTTTATGAGGTCAACCGCGTGACCAAGCATGACTTCCACTTGGATGACCACTCTGGTATTGCGCAGTATTTACTTCCCGATGCCATCGCTATCGAAACCTCCGGACGCCTTCCCACCGCGGGCCTGGCTACGGGTGATCAGTTTGTGGGAGATTCCGAAACCCGCGAGCGTTTGGCCAAAGAATCTAGCCTGTGCGATATGGAAGGCTACGCGGTTGCCGCAGCCTGCGCGCTGTTTGGCGTGCCGGTAACCTTGCTGAAGCAAATCTCCGACTCGGCCGATGAGGTCGCTGAAGAAGCCTGGGCACAAGCGGTTCCTAAGGGCGCGCGTCAACTGTTTAACGCGCTTGGTGAACTCGGATTATTGGAAGAATAATGACGGAAAAAGAAAACCAAGAATTAGTCGCCGAAGAACAAGACGGACTCGGTCAAGACATCAAAGAAGAAGATTCTGCTGTCGATGACAAAGCGGTAGTGATGGGCAAAGATGCCCGCGCTATCACTAGTTTGTCGTGGCGGTTCATCGTCACCGTGGCAGCACTCGGCGTGGCCGGGGTGCTGCTGAAGTTCGTGTGGGTTGGGCTGTTGCCAGTTATCTTGGCGCTGCTGCTCTCCTCGGTGCTCGCGCCGGTCGCGGCGAAGCTGCGCAGCTGGAAGTTCCCGCCGGCACTGGCAGCGATTTCGACACTGCTGGGGCTGCTGTTCATCATTGTCGGCGTGTTCACGGCAATGGGACCGGTGGTCTCCCGTCAGGGTTCGCAGCTTTGGGAGCAAGCCGAACGTGGAGTGGATGAGCTTTTGAAGATGATTGAAAGCTTGCCGTTTAATATCGATGCCACGCAGATTGATCAGCTAATCAAGGAAGCAACCAGTTTTCTGCAGGGCCAGATGTCTTCAATTGCATCGGGTGTTATTTCCGGTGCTTCGGCGGCTTCCTCAATCTTGGTCACCGTCTTCGTGATGTTTATTATCTCTTTCTTCATCTTGAAAGACGGCGATAACTTCCTGCCGTGGCTGCGCAAGTACACCGGTGCTTCCATCGGTTGGCATGTCACCGAGCTGTTCACCCGAGTGTGGAAGACTCTGTCTGGCTTTATCCAGGCGCAGGCAGCCGTGGCATTCGTGGATGCCTTGTTTATTGGCTTGGGTTTGTGGGTGCTGCAAGTACCATTGGCCTTCGTGCTGGCCGTGATCACTTTCTTCGCCGGCTTCATCCCAATCATCGGTGCGGTAACCGCAGGTGCTTTGGCGGTTGTCATTGCGTTGGTGTCCAACGGCATTACCAATGCCTTGCTGGTGCTGGCACTGATTTTGATTGTGCAGCAGGTCGAAGGCAACGTGCTGCAGCCAATCCTGCAGTCCAAGGCCATGGGCCTACACGCAGCAATCGTGTTGCTCTCGGTCACTATTGGTTCTGCGCTCGCCGGCATTGTTGGCGCATTCCTGGCCGTGCCAGTGGCTGCGACCATCGCCGTGCTCTTCCGCTACCACGCTGAAATGGTCGCGCTGCGCGCGAGGGAGATAACACCTGAAGACATAGAAATACGCACCGGCGAGGCGGGTGATAATCCTGAGGATTCACCACGCGCTCGGGTGCGTAAACTCTACGAAGCTATGAGCTCTTAACGCTCAATACCTGCCACCGTGCGGATGATTCCGAAACGGTGCATGGTCACGGTGACCGCCTGCTCGAGTAGGTAAGGAAGAAGTTCGCGGCGGCCATCGGCAAGCACGGGCTGCGCCAAGACCACCGAGTTGGACTTGACCGCGGCCTCGTACACCTCCGGCTCGACTTCGCCAATAGCGCGAATTCGGGCCGATTCTGCATGTGTCACCTCTGCCGCAAACTCCTTAACGTCCTGGGTGTGGACGCGAATGCCGGCATCAGAAAGCTGCGCTGCAATTTCTGCCGGAGCAGAAATACGGATCTCTGCGCCAGTAATTAGCGCAGCCAACTTCTGGCGCACCACGTCACGCAGCTTATAGCCCTCGGTCACGCGGATACGCAGAACATCCAGCAGCGGGCGGTAGCGGAAGACGTTGGCCTCGGCGATAAGTCCGGTCCGGTCATGCTCGCGGCCAAACTCCGACTGCCACGCCAGCTGGTCCAGCTCGGCTGCGCGCCACAGCCACGCGATGTCCTCTTCGCCCAGCTTGGACTCCGCACGATCCGTCAGCGCACGCAACGCCGTGGTGATCTTCGGAGTGATGTCCACGTCCAGCGGGCTGAGTTCAGAATCTGCCCAGGAACCGAACTGCGCCACGTAGTTCGGGCCGCCCGCCTTCGCGCCTGGTCCCATCACGGACTTCTTCCAGCCGCCGAAGGACTGACGCTGCACAATCGCACCGGTAATACCGCGGTTGACATAAGCGTTGCCGACCTCGACATTGTCGATCCAATAGCGCAGCTCATCATCATTAAGCGAATGAATACCACCGGTCAGACCAAAGCCCGTGGAGTTCTGCCACTCGACTGCCTCTTCCAGAGTCTCCGCATGCATGATGCCTAGGACTGGACCAAAGCACTCGTTGAGGTGGTACCAGGAACCAGGCTGAACGTTATCGCGAACGCCCGGGGACCACAGGGTGCCTTCCTCGTTGAGCTTTTCTGGCTTAATCAGCCACTTCTCGCCCGGCTCCAGCTGGGTCAGACCGCGCAGCAGCTTATCGCTTGGCGCTTCTGCCAGGCCGTTCATGGTGGTTTCAATTTCATAACCCGGTCCGACCTTTAGGGTGCGCACGGCATCCAGCAGTTGGTTACGCAGACGATCCGAATCGCCCGCAGCGCCGACGAAGATGACCAAGGATGCCGCCGAACACTTCTGACCCGAGTGACCAAACGCTGAGTCATAGAGGTCCGCGATGGCCAAGTCTGGGTCCGCCGCCGGGGTAATGATCAGTGCATTCTTTCCGGAGGTCTCCGCCGACAGGTTCATCTCTGGACGCCAGGAGCGGAAGAGCTGACCAGTATCGGAAGCGCCGGTGAGAATGACATTGTCTACATCCTCACGGGACATCAACGCCTTGCCGGCATCGCCTTCATCGGTGTAGACCAGCTGCACCAAATCCTTATCCAGGCCCTTTGCCTCAAGCCCTGTGTGAATTGCTTCCACCACGGCCTTGGCACAGTGCACGACCTGCGGCGCTGGCTTGATAATCACAGCGGAGCCCGCCGCCAATGCAGCCATCATGCCGCCGGTTGGAATAGCGATAGGGAAGTTCCACGGTGGGGTCACCACGGTGACCTGGTGCGGGGTGAATTCAGAGCGCGCCGTTTCCAGGGCACGCGCGGAATGCGCGTAGTAGACACAGAAGTCAATGGCCTCAGAAATCTCTGGGTCAGTCTGCGTGACAGTCTTATTCGCCTCATAAGCTGCAACGCTGACCAGCTTGCCGCGGTTGCGCGCAATCTCATCACCAATGGCTTCTAGGACCTGCGCGCGTTCATCGCCAGGCTTTGCGCCCCACTGCGCACCCAACTCCTGTGCCTTAGCCACCGCCGCGTTCACGGTGTCTACCTCAGTGACTTCCTCAATGCCGTGCTCACCAGGATCATTCGCCAACGCCTCCAACGCCCACGCGCGGTTTGGCTCCAGCGCCGGGTCAGTATCTGGCTCATTAACAAAGCGGCCAATCTTGGCAGCCTGACGGCCGCTTTCTTCTTCCAAACGGTTCTGAGTGCGGCGTGGGCCGGCGAAAGCGTCCCATCGGTTAGCAACTGCTTCGCGAAAGACCTTTTCCTGCTTCTGCAACGGCGTCAGGTGCTCGTCACCTGCAACATCCGGCGCGAACAGCGCGTAGAGGAAATTTTGCTCCGCGGAGTTCTCTTCCAAACGGCGCACCAGGTAGGACACGGCGACATCGAAGTCTTCCATGTGCACAACCGGGGTGTAAAGAATCTGGCGGCCGAACATCTCACGCACTGCTGCCTGCTGCGATGGGGACATGCCCTGCAGCATCTCCGAGTCCATCATGGACAACACGCCGCGCTTCTTGCCCAGCTCATAGGCCAGACCCGCGGTGTACAGGTTGTGGGTTGCCACGCCAATGCGCACCGAATCTTGGTACTCGGGGCGCAGAATGAAGTCCAGCAGACGGTAGTAGTTCGAGTCCACCTCATCTTTGGTCAGATACGTTGCAACCGGCCAGCCGTGCACCTCGCCCTGGACGTGCTCCATGGACAGGTTCGCGCCTTTTACAAAGCGAATCTTGATTGGCGCACCACCTGCAGCAACGCGTTCCTTGGCAAACTCAGCGAGCTCCACCAGGCTGTCAAAAGTATCCGGCAGGTAGGCCTGCAGAACGATACCGGCCTCAAGGTCCTTGAACTTCGGGTCTGCCAACAGCTCCTTGAACAGGCGGATGGTCAGGTGCAGGTCGTGGTATTCCTCCATGTCCAAGTTGATGAATACGCTGGGGGAGCGCTTAACTGCTTCATCATATAGCGGCAGCAACCGCTCCTTGAGACGCTTCAACGAGCCTTCAATATCCCACGGGTTCAGCTGCGCCACCATGGAGGAAGCCTTCACGGACACATAAGTAACCAACGGGTTGCGGATAAGCGCCAGTGTGCGCTCCGCACGGGAGCGGGCTTCATCTTCACCCAGCACAGCCTCACCAAGCAGGTTCAGGTTGAGTTGCTCACCGGACTCCGCCGCTTTTGCCAGGGTCTTGTTCAACTTGTCGGATTCAGCATCTAGCACCAAGTGGCCAACCATCTGCCGCATGCGCAAACGCGCCAACGGCATGACCAGGTTAGGAAGGATGGGCCCGAAGAATCCACCCAGTCCCACCAAGGAGCCGTTAATGCGGCCGAGGAAGGACGGATCAAATTTCTTAGTGATGGCCTGCAGCGCATCCGCTGCCACCTTGTCATCTTCCGGGCGCATCACGCGGTCCACGAAGTCCATGGTGAATGCAACACCATCTTCATCGCGCAGCAGGTCAGCTAGCTGCTCGGTGGACTTATCATGCTCACCTTCAGCGGCAGACAACCAGGTGCGTGCGCGCTGGACGGCTGCGTCTACAACAGCTTCAACATCATCTGATTCCGGCAAACGGGTATGTGCAGCAGTAGTCATTGATAAATTCCTCTACAAAAGGGCAGGCCAACATCAGACCTGGAGATGGATGAAAACAAAGCATCGAGGACTATCTCAACAGCTGACCGGCGGACGGTCACTGGAACGGCGCTTACGCACGAGCTCTGCGTTCAACTCTCACCCCTAACACAAGGAAACTGTATATTTGCGGCAATAATACATCTGTGAGGTATATCAATAAAATCGGCGCATGTAATTAGTGCTCCATCTTTATGCCCAGTGTATAGAAAAGTTCGGACTTGGGCTTCGGAGCTTTCATGCTTCGCCGCAGGATGCAACAAGCGTCTAGCTAAACTCGAGCGGCCCCCGCTTCACTTCGGTGAAGTTTTGGGGTCACTTTATGCGTTTGTGTGTTTCGAGGGTGGTGGAGGGGAGTGTCGACAAGCTGCTATGTACTTGTAATGGTTACAGCTCTACGAAATTTTTAACGCTGCTACCTGGCAGTTTAAAGAAAATTGAAAAAAGTTGAGTTTGGCGGGAACAACTTTGGAAGATGTGCCGTTGTAGTAGTTGAGTGACCAACGCTCAGGAATGATGCGAGGAATTGCAATCATCTGTTATTGTGGGCGAGTAGCTCATTAAGGATTGAGTCACAGGCAATCAACTTAAATGAAACCCGAAGCTAGAAGGAGAACAAAACTATGGGACGCGCAGTAGGTATTGACCTCGGTACCACCAACTCGGTTGTATCTGTACTGGAAGGTGGCGAGGCAACTGTTATTGCCAACTCAGAGGGTGCACGTACCACCCCATCTGTTGTTGCTTTTGCAAAGAACGGCGAAATCCTCGTAGGCCAGTCTGCTAAGAACCAGGCGGTCACCAACGTTGACCGCACCATCCGCTCCGTCAAGCGCCACATTGGTACTGACTGGACCGTAGATATTGATGATAAGAAGTACACCTCCCAGGAAATCTCCGCACGCACCTTGATGAAGCTCAAGCGCGACGCAGAGTCCTACTTGGGCGAAGACGTTACCGATGCAGTTATTACCGTTCCTGCATATTTTGAGGACGCACAGCGTCAGGCAACCAAGGAAGCCGGCCAGATTGCAGGCCTTAACGTTCTGCGTATTGTTAACGAGCCAACCGCGGCAGCACTTGCTTACGGCCTAGAAAAGGGCGACAAGGAACAGACCATTCTGGTCTTCGACCTTGGTGGCGGTACCTTCGACGTATCCTTGCTGGAAATCGGCGACGGCGTCGTGGAAGTCATGGCAACCGCTGGTGACAACGCCCTCGGTGGCGATGACTGGGACCAGCGCGTTGTTGACTGGTTGGTAGAGAAGTTCAAGTCCTCCAACAGCATCGACCTGACCAAGGACAAGATGGCCCTGCAGCGTCTGCGCGAGGCAGCAGAGAAGGCAAAGATCGAACTGTCTTCCTCCCAGCAGGCAAACATCAACCTGCCTTACATCACCGTTGACGCAGACAAGAACCCGCTGTTCTTGGATGAGACCCTGTCCCGCACCGAGTTCCAGCGCATCACCCAGGACCTGCTGGACCGCACCAAGAGCCCATTCAACCAGGTCATCAAGGACGCAGAAATGTCCGTCGGCGATGTTGACCACGTTGTTCTGGTCGGTGGCTCCACCCGTATGCCAGCTGTCTCCGACCTGGTTAAGGAATTGACCGGCCGCGAGCCAAACAAGGGCGTTAACCCTGACGAGGTAGTTGCAGTAGGTGCAGCACTTCAGGCTGGTGTCCTGCGCGGTGAAGTTAAGGACGTTCTGCTGCTGGATGTCACCCCACTGTCTCTTGGTATTGAAACCAAGGGTGGCGTGATGACCAAGCTGATTGAGCGCAACACCACCATCCCAACCAAGAAGTCTGAAACCTTCACCACCGCGGAAGACAACCAGCCTTCCGTACAGATTCAGGTCTTCCAGGGTGAGCGCGAGATGGCTTCCGCAAACAAGCTGCTCGGTTCCTTCGAGCTCGGCGGCATCGCGCCAGCTCCTCGCGGTATGCCTCAGATTGAGGTCACCTTCGACATTGACGCAAACGGCATTGTTTCCGTTTCCGCAAAGGACAAGGGCACCGGCAAGGAAAACACCATCAAGATCCAGGACGGTTCCGGTCTTTCCCAGGAAGAGATCGACCGTATGGTTAAGGATGCGGAAGCACACGCTGAAGAAGACAAGAAGCGTCGTGAAGAGCAGGAGACCCGCAACAACGCGGAGAACACCGCTTACCAGACCCGCAAGTTCTTGGAAGAGAACTCCGACAAGGTCGACGAAGCAACCAAGACCAAGGTCACCGAAGCAGCAGATGCTGTCGATGAAGCTCTCAAGGGCGACGACATCGAAGCAATCAAGTCCGCTGTTGAGAAGCTGTCCACCGAATCTCAGGAAATGGGCAAGCAGATCTACGAAGCACAGGCTGCTGAAGGTGCAGAGGCTGGCGCTGGCGCCGAGTCCGCTGACCCTAACGTTGTTGACGCTGAGGTCGTAGACGAAGATGACGCTGCACAGAACCCTGAGGCTGATGCTTCAGAGAACAAGGACGGCGATAAGTAATGACTCAGCCAAACGGAATGCCAGAGAACCCCGGCGACCCAGAGCAGACTGACCCTGAGGCAACCTCTGCAGACCGTGCTGAGGCAGCGGCAGAGGAGGCTTCGAAAGCCCAGGCAGATGCAGTCAAGGATGAGAACTTTGAAGCAGCTGCCGACGGCGAAGCGCAGTTTAGCCCGGAGCTGGATCCAGAGGTAGAAGTTGAGATCGAAGAAACCCTGTCCAACGTCGACCCTGACGCTGACGGTGATGGCGAGGTTTCGGATATCGAGGCGCAGCTCGCTGAGCGCACCGAGGATCTGCAACGCCTCAACGCTGAGTACACCAATTACCGCCGCCGCACCGAGCGTGACCGCCAGGCAGTAATTGAAGCAGCCAAGAGCCAGGTATTGGCAGCATTGTTGCCAATCTTGGATGACTTGGAGCTGGCTCGCCAGCACGGAGACCTCAAGGATAGCCCGCTCAAGGCGATTGCTGACAAGCTCACCTCTACCTTGGAGGGCCAGAAGCTAGAGGCTTTCGGCGCTGAAGGTGACGCGTTTGACCCGGAGATCCACGAAGCAGTACAGGATCTGTCCTCCGGTGGAGAGCAGGTAGTTGGTACCGTTCTTCGCCGCGGCTACCGCGTGGGCGACAAGCTTGTGCGCAATGCCATGGTCATTATCGCTGACCCGGAGTCATCTGAGTCAGAAAGCTAGCAGGCATGAAGGGCGTCAGGGAGTAGTTACACAATCTCTGACGCCCTTACTGTTGCTAATGGCAGTATTAAGAATTAAGCAATGATTACTTTCCCACTTCTATGAAAGGAGGAGATGCCCAGTGAGCGCAAAACCTGAATGGGCAGACAAGGATTACTATGCGGATCTGGGGGTCTCCTCATCCGCATCTGCAGATGAAATCAAGCGCAGCTACCGCAAGCTAGCTCGTGAGAACCACCCGGATACCAATCCGGATAATCCTGAGGCACTAGACCGCTTCAAGCGAGCGGCCGAAGCGTATGACACCTTGTCTGATCCTGATGAGCGCAAGGAGTATGACAACTTCCGCAAGATGGTTCGCTCTGGCGGTTTCGGAAGGTCAGGAGCCGCCGGCTTTCCCGGCGGGTTTCGGTCGACGCAAGAAGACTTCGACCTCTCCGACATCTTCGGAAACAGGACGACTGGACAAAGCGATAGCGGTGGCTTTGGGGATATCTTCGGTAGCGTTTTCAACCGCAGTGGCGGTAGCGGCCGCTCAGCTCGGCCGTCGCGCGGGGCGGACGTCGAAACCGAAGTAACCCTCGAATTCCGCGAAGCTGCCAAGGGGACCACCATCCCGCTGCAGCTCTCCGGTGAGGCGCCATGTACTACCTGTCATGGCTCCGGTTCAAAGTCGGGCAAGACCACCACCTGTTCTAACTGTGGCGGTACTGGCTTTGCCAGCGAAAACCGCGGTGCGTTTGCTTTCTCCAGCCCATGTACCAACTGTGGCGGTTCCGGCCGTGCGGTGTCTGATCCTTGTGATGATTGCAAGGGCCAGGGCACTGTCCACCGCACCCGCTCCATCACGGTGCGTATCCCGGCTGGTGTTATCGATGGCCAAAAGGTTCGTCTTGCGGGTCAAGGTGAGGCCGGGCCGAATGGCACGCCATCGGGTGACTTGTTCGTCAAAGTCAAGGTCAAAGAAGACAAGGTCTTTACCCGTGAGGGCGATGACCTGCACGTGACCGTGCCGGTAAGCTTCGCGGAGTTGACCTTGGGTGACACCATCAACGTGCCAACCCTGGATGCGCCAGTGCGCGTCAAGGTGCCAGCGGGCACTCCCGATGGCCGCACCCTGCGTGTGCGTGGTCGTGGCGTTCCAAAGCGCGGCGGCACCGCCGGTGACCTCATGGTCACAGTCCAGGTGAAGGTTCCAACGAACTTGGACGCGGCGGCATCGTCAGCCTTGCGCACCTATGCGCAAGCTGAAAAGGAATCCGGTTTCAATCCCCGTGCTGGTTGGGCTGGGAATGCGTAGGAGGTGTGAGCATGAGCGAGAAAACCCTATACGTCATCTCCGTCGCCGCCGAACGCGCCGGCATGCACGCGCAGACACTGCGCACCTATGACCGCCTTGGTTTGGTGACCCCGGAGCGCACCTCCGGTGGCGGACGCCGCTATTCAGACCGCGATATTAAGCTACTGCGCAAGATTCAAGAGCTGTCTCAAGAAGACGGTGTGAACCTAGCCGGCATCAAAGCGATTATTGAGTTGACTGAAGAACGCGATCGGCTGCGCGAAGAGCGCGACGCGCTGGCACAGGAGCTGCACGCCGTGCGTAGTTCGCAGGCGCAATCCCGCGGCCAGCGTGGCGGCGAGCTAGTCCACGTACCGCGGTCAACATCCGTGGTGATGTGGAAGCCGCGCCGCCGACGCTACAGCGATAATTGATGGTTCAATATTAGAGATGAATTTTCTAAAATCCTTTTAGAACTTGATTACGAACCAGGTGACTACTTCGAAAAGTCCACTACGGTGAGCAATAGAGGGCTACTTTCCGGTTTTGTAGTGCAAAATATGGATATTCGGTTTAGCGTTGAAATGGGTTTAAGGGCCCATAAAATACTCGCACTTTGTCTCTAGGGGGAACCATTGAAACTTCGGAGTCTGTTTTTACCAGAGCCGCTATAGCTCTAATCACAATCTTTGTACTCGCAGTATCCTTTCATGTCCATGCTCCGAGCGCGAATGCTCGTACCGCTACAGCGACAGGTAAGTCCGAGCAGGGGGCAAAGTTTACCCTGGGTTGGTCTGTCGGAGCGGCCTCGGCTATTTCTGCGCATTCCGTAACCTCAGTTGCGTCAAATCACTCGTACGAGAGCAATGTAACTGCAAGCGGAATGCAAACACTCATCCATATCGAGTCCCCGGAGGCACCTAAGCGATTTGAATTCCCGCTTGATCTGCCAGAGGGTGCTGAAGTGCTTCCATTTAACGATGGAAGTTCATCTATATACGGTATCTTTAAGAACGGCGATCTGCTCGCAACCGTGGAACAGCCTTGGGCCGTAGATGCTTCGGGAGAAGATATCAGAACGGATCTCAAGATTGAAGGTAATTCGTTAGTGCAAACAGTCGATCATAATTCGAGCTTTGAATATCCTATTACTGCAGACCCCGAGGTAGACTGGGGGTGGGAACAGACTACAATTCGTCTTTCATGGAATGAAACCCGCTCTACTGGAGCGGTAACTGGAGCAGGAGGATTGGCTGCGTTGCCCTGGTTGGCCGTTGCCGGTGTATCTGGTGGGGTGATCGGAGTGGCATTGGCGCTGGCATGGGCGAGATTAGCACACGATGCATTGCGTGCTACTCATAGAAATAAATGCCTTGGAATCGTGGCAAATTCTAATCCTTTCTCTTCAAATGTAGGTATTTCCACGTTTGAATACAGCTGTAGGTGATGATTAATGCAACAGAAGCACTACCTACTTTCCGAGGGAAAGATGCTGGGCGGCGTGTGTTCCGGTATCGCAGATCGGCGGGATACGGATCCGAACTTGATTCGATTTTGGTTTGTTCTGGGTCTCGTGTTTGGAGCCCCCATGATTGCGGCTTACTTGTGGGTTTGGCTTACTTACCCAGAGAAAGCAGAGTTGGTTGAGGGCGAGCGCTCATAGTCAGTGGCGCATTCGGAAAAGCTCACCCCAATGACGGGTGTCTTGTTAATTTCGTAGCTTAAACAATGAGCATGTATTAGCATGGTGGCAAACGTGACTTGGTTCATGTTGATTCCATAATGGGGCGCGCATTACTGAGGCTGTTGGGGTGTGCGCATTCGAAGAGAGGCTAATCATGACTGTTTATGCACAACCTGGCACTGAAGGCTCAATCGTTAACTATCGCGAACGCTACGACAACTTCATCGGGGGCGAGTGGGTCGCACCAGTTGACGGTGAATACATGGACAACATCAGCCCGGTCACTGGTGAAGTATTCTGCCAGGTCGCGCGCGGTAAGGCGTCGGACATTGACAAGGCAGTTGATGCCGCTGAGAAGGCTTTTGAAACCTGGGGCAAGACCTCAGCAGCGGAGCGTTCTTTGGTGCTGCTGCGCATCGCTGACATCATCGAAGAGAACCTGGAAGAAATCGCGGTTGCTGAGACCTGGGAAAACGGCAAGGCCGTGCGTGAGTGTCTCGCCGCCGATATCCCATTGGCGGTAGACCACTTCCGCTACTTCGCAGGTGTTCTGCGTGCCCAGGAAGGTCGCCTGTCCCAGATTGATGAAGACACCGTGGCGTACCACTTTTACGAGCCACTCGGCGTGGTGGGTCAGATCATTCCATGGAACTTCCCAATCCTCATGGCAACCTGGAAGATTGCGCCAGCACTGGCAACGGGTAACTGCATCGTCATGAAGCCAGCTGAGCAGACCCCAGCGTCAATCTTGTACTTGATGGAAAAGATTAAGGATGTTGTGCCAGCGGGTGTGCTCAACATCGTCAACGGCTTGGGTGAGGAAGCCGGCGCGGCGCTGACCGCGAATGAGCGCATCAAGAAGATTGCGTTCACCGGTTCCACCCCAGTGGGCAAGATGATTAACAAGAGCACCGCCGAGCGCATCATTCCAGTGACCTTGGAGCTGGGCGGTAAGTCCCCGTCCATCTTCTTCAAGGACATCATGGATGAGGACGATGACTTCCTGGAGAAGTGTGTTGAGGGCTTTACGATGTTCGCACTGAACCAGGGCGAGGTCTGTACCTGTCCATCACGTGCGTTGATTCATGAAGACATTGCCGAGGACTTCCTCAAGCTTGCCATTGAGCGCGTGAAGGCTATCAAGATTGGTAACCCATTGGATACTGAAACCATGATGGGCGCGCAGGCATCCGTGGAGCAGATGGACAAGATCAAGTCCTACCTGGAAATTGGCCCAGCAGAAGGGGCAGAGACCCTTATCGGTGGTGGCATCAACAAGATTGATGGCTTGGAAAACGGTTACTACATTGAGCCAACCGTCTTCCGCGGCAGCAATGACATGCAGATCTTCCGCGATGAGATTTTCGGCCCAGTCTTGGCAGTGGCAACGTTCAAGGATTATGACGAGGCCATCAAGATCGCTAATGAAACCAACTTTGGTCTCGGTGGCGGTGTCTGGACTCGTGGTCAAAACACCGCGTACCGTGCCGGCCGTGACATCCAGGCAGGACGTGTGTGGGTTAACCACTACCACGTCTACCCAGCGCACTCCGCTTTTGGTGGCTACAAGGAGTCGGGACTTGGCCGTGAGAACCACCTGATGATGATGTCTCACTACCAAGAAACCAAGAACATGCTGGTCTCTTACTCTGAGAAGCCAGCAGGTCTGTTCTAATCAGGTATTAACGCTGAGCAATGGTGCGCAGTCCTTTCAAAAATACCGGGTCAGTCCAATAGGAAGAGTGAGTTCCTTTTGTCCTGGTGGGGAAGGGCCGCGCACCAAACAGTGGCGCGGTCGGGTCCACTCCGTGCGCGCCAAAATAATTGCCGCCGGTAAAAGAAATAGGGTCGCCATCATTGGTCACGGCGGTCACCGGGCCATCAAAGCCCAGCTGGGAGACATGTCGCACCCCAGTTCCGGGGCTGCCCACCAACACCAGCTCATCGGCGTCCAGCCCTTCGCGCGCGGCATAGCCTGTGACCACTGAGCCATAGGAATACCCGGCAACAATCTTTTTGGCCGCAGGAAAATGTGCGCCTAGGCTGCGTTGAAAGCGGGCGAGCTCTCCACCGGCGGCCTCAGCAGGGGCGGAATGGACCGCGCGCGTGAGATTTTCTGGCGCCTTATAGCCCAGCCACAATGCAGTCACCCCGCCGGTGGCCTGTGCAATAGAGCGTGAACGCTCAATCGTGGTGGGCCAACGTCCCTCATCCGATGAGCCCACGCCATCAATAAACGTGGTCACCGAACTGGGCCACGTCACCACATCATCGGGGTCAATGATCGCCACCATGGTCTCCTCGCTGACTTCGAGTAGGTAGAGGTCCGGGTTGGCATCGCCAAGCTGGCGTATCTGCGGTGGCGCTTGGGCCATGTTGAGCTCATGAATCGCATCAATGGGCAGCTCGCCGAAGTCATCCAGGCGCTTTGGCGGTGGCGCTGCAAGGGGTGTACACAAAGCATCGATGCTGCGCGCGCACGCCCAATCCAAAGCCTTGCCCAGTGCACCTAGCTCACCCATGAGCGTCTCCGCGAAACCTATCGAACCCAGATTCTCCACACGTTGCTGCAGTGTGGCAAAAGATTCCAAGACACCAGACGCCAGGGACATGCGCATGGCTGGTTCGCTTAAGCTTGCTGCTTCCTCCTCCACATTCCGCACCGCCAACCGCAGGCTCTCACCCTCAAAACCGGCGTCGATGATTGCGCGCTGGTACCCGTGGGATTCATCCTGCAAGTTCAGCGTGGCAGCAGAATGTTGGCGCAATGCGGTGGCGGCGGCAAACATTGAAGTGCTCTGCAGAGTCATAGAATCCTGCCCAACTGGGCGGCCAACCCATCATCCTCATTGCGCAGGGCGGTTAACATTGAGGCAACAGAGCGCAGTTGCTCAGAGGTTGCGCCATTGGATTGGGCTATCGCACCGGACCAGGAGCCCACGGCGCGCGATAATGCCGCGGCTGTCAGTGAGCCGGGGGCGAGGCTGTGTGCTACTTGGCTAATCTCCTGCGCGAGCGCGCACGACGTGGCGTGATCAAGATAGTCATGGACAAGGTTTTCACTGTGGTTATTAAATAAAATTGTCATGTGAGTAATCATTGCGCCCGCCCACGCGCCGCGTCTAGGGTGGGCACTACTAGCTTGTGGATAACTTCCCTCAAATGCGCGAAGAAAGGCAAACATGAAGGTAGCAGCTGTGCAATTTGTATCCGGCGGAGACATTGCGGAGAATCTCGCGAGCGCCAAGGAGCTCATTTCTACCGCCGCGGGTCAAGGCGCGCAGCTGATTGTTCTCCCGGAAGCCACCGCGCAGTCCTTCGCCTCAGGCCGCTTGGATGTGAACGCCGAGGAGCTAGATGGGGACTTTGCCACGCAGCTAAAAACCCACGCGGAAGAACTCGGCGTCACGGTTGTCGCCGGCATGTTCCGTCCCGCCGATAGCGTGGACAAAGATGGCAAGAGCATCAACCGCGTGTACAACACCGCGCTGATTACGGGGCCGGGCGTGCACTTGGGTTACAACAAAATCCACACCTATGACGCCTTCAATTACCGCGAATCCGACACCGTGAAACCCGGCAATGAGCTGGTTACTTTTGAACTAGACGGTGTGACCATCGGTGTCGCTATTTGCTATGACGTGCGCTTCCCGGAGCAGTTCAAGGCGCTCGCACGACAGGGTGCAGAAGTCATCGTGGTGCCAACCAGCTGGGCGGATGGCCCCGAAAAGCGTGACCAGTGGCGCTTGTTGTCTGCCACCCGCGCGCTAGATTCGACCGCCTATGTCATCTGTGCTGGTCAGGCTCGTCCCGGCGGCAATGATAAGGCTGGTGAAGCATCCGGGCCAACCGGTATTGGCCACTCCGTTATTGTCAGCCCCACCGCAGAACGTCTCGCGGAGGCAGGATATGAGGAAGAGATCATCTACGCCGATATTGATCCGGAGCTAGTTACCAAGACCCGGAAAACTCTGCCCGTACTTGAGGCTTTGAGTTAAACGCCCCTCGCCCCAGGGGTGGGTTTCAATAACACCGTCGACGATGCCTGCGCGTGCGAGGCCGAGGTTTAAAATGCCGGCGCCTTCGGTGACTTCATCGGCGGGGCCAACCAGCACGCAGCGCCGAAAGGCCTGCGGGTTGGACACTAACGCTTCCAGCGCCACGCGCGCTGGGTTGTCGACCACGGCCATCTCCGGCACGGGCGTGTGCTCAGGAAAGACCTGCGTGGTGCCAAAAAGTAGCGGGTCTTTCGCGCGGCTTACGGTGTGCTGGATGGAAATCTCCGGCGCAAGTTCCTGCAGGTTGTGTTGAAAGAGCAGGTCATAATGTGCGCCGGGGCTATCAGCGTGTGCGAGCACGGCGACTGGGGTGGAGTCATCGGCAGCAATTTTGCCCAACAAGAAGGAACGCACCGCTGCCCAGCCCGTGCCGTAGCAGATATACAGGTCAGGGCTACTTGCCGATGCCCCCAAGAAACTGACATCAATATCCTCCGGGAACTTCCCGCGCGCAGTACCCAAAGTCCACATGTCACCGGGGTGCGCCAAGGTCAACATGGTGGAGGCGTCACCGGCGTCGGTGACGTGGAAAAACAGTTGCGCGGTGTGATCGGAAATATTGGCTGGCGTTAGTAGTCGCCACGTTCCGGGCAGGTGCGCGGTGGTCACTGGGATGGACTGGCCGGGTTCAAAATCCATGGGAAATGCGGACTCCAGGCGCACCACGGCGGTCTTGCGGTTGGGCCGTTCCACCGCTGCCACCGTCGCCGTATGCGCCGGCGGAATACCTTCCCAATCAGCCTTGGTGGCCTCATCTTTCATGATGGTGCAGATGCTGCGCAGCCGAGTCGCGGCGGTACCGGCAAGCTCAGGCGAAAGCTCAAACAAACCCAAGCCATCAATCAAACACTGCGCGAAAGTGTCATAGACCTCCGGCGGAAAACCCAAACGGCGATGGTCCCGGCCCAGCTGTGCCACCAGCGCATCCACCTTGGGGGCAGGATTTTCCAGGGCCCAGGCGATAGCCACGGTTAAGTCCACATGCCGTGACGCGCGCGCCGGCGCAAAGACTTGCCGGGCTTCAAAAATTCGGCTAAACAGCTGCTCATGCACAACGTCGCGGTAACGCTCATCAGCCTCACGCAAAGCGTCGGCGAGCTCCCACAACGTGGTCAAAGAAGATGTGCCTGTCACGCCGATCGATCGTACAAGGAATTAGTCAATCGGGTAACCGGAAGGACGGCCTTGCGTGTTTGGAATCCAGCCCAGGGCAGGGGCGACGTGCTCGGCGAAGTTCTGCAGAATCTTCGTGTTCACATCCACGCCCATGCCGGTTGGGATGGCAATGAGCAGGCTGTCTGCCTCCATCACCGCTGGGTCGGCCTTGAGTTGTTCGATGAGTACGTCCGGTTCATCGGCGTAGGTGCGGCCAAAGATGGCAGCGCCGGCCTCAGGCAGCATGCCCATCTGGTCAGTGCTGGTCTTGTGCAGGCCAAACATGCGGCGGTCGGCGTCATCCACAATCGGGAAGATGGAACGTGAAACGCTCACGCGTGGGGTCCACTCATGGCCGGCTTCCTTCCATGCGGCGCGGTAGCGGCGAATCTGTTCCACCTGCACATCGCCCAGGGTTTCACCGGAGGTTTCAGAGACCAGCGTCGAAGACATCAGGTTCACGCCGTCTTGCGCTGCCTGCTCCGCAGAGGCGTGGGTGCCGGAGCCGTAGAAAATGCGCTGGCGTACGCCAGGGGAGTGTGGGAACACGGGCAGCGGAATGCCCGGCTGGTACATGTTTGGGTATTGGCGCTCCAAAGGCGCTGCCGTGGTCATGCCGTGGCCATCCAGCGCATCCATTAAGCGCAGGAAGTTCGCGCGCGCTAAATCCGCACCGTTGGGCGCTTCAGCCTTATAACCGAAAGCCTCCCAACCGCGGTCAGCGGCCTCCGGCGCGCCACGGGATAGACCCAAAGCAATTCGGCCTTCCGCGATCTGGTCTAAAGACGTAATCTCTTCCGCGAGGTACAGAGGATTTTCATAACGCATATCAATAACGCCGGTGCCCACCTCAATGTGCTTGGTGGAGCCAGCAATCGCACCCAACAGAGGCATGGGTGCGGCTGCCTGTGGCACAAAGTGGTGCACGCGGAAAGATGCGTTGTTTACGCCAATCTCATCAGCGTTCTTTGCCAACTCAAGGTGGATCTTCGCCATGTCAGCGGCGTTAGGTTTGTTGTTGCCTAGTGCGTAGTGACCGAAACTTAAAAAGCCAAATGATTTCATAGCGTGCAGTCTACCTCAGATTGTTGATTTGTCACTTAAATGTTGAAGTGATTTCTCTCGCCGATTTGCCTTGTGTGGCACAGCTTATGCGTGCCCGCTTTATTGGCGTCGGAAGAATCTTGCGCCCCGCGGGCAATAGAGCAATAAATCTTCCACAACTTCCCTATCTGCGCCTGAAAGTAGGGAGCACATTGCGCGGCTTTCGCCGTAGAGTTTTCCCAGTTAAGCAAGCTGGAACTCAAAGGAGAGATACTGTGGAAACAAGCGTAATCATGGCATTCGCGGCGCTGTCGTTGGCGTTGATTGCCGTTCCGGGCCCGGACTGGGCGTACATCATTGCCGCGGGCGTGCGTGGCCGCGTGGTAGGTCCGGCTGTTGGCGGACTGATGCTTGGATATGTCGTGATTACGGTTGTTGTCGTGCTTGGGCTTGGGCCGATTGCGGCTAACGCACCCCTCCTGCTTGTTGCTCTAACTATTGGTGGCGCGGGCTACCTGATTTATCTCGGGGTTAAAACCTTGCGCAGCACGGCACAAGTAGAAACCGGGACTGTGGCAGTCGTGCCAACCGGCGGTTCCTGGGGCTATATCCTTCGTGGTGCTGCGGTCAGCGGGCTGAATCCCAAAGGCGTGCTGTTCTTTTTGTCCATTTTGCCGCAGTTTGTGCGCACATCTAGTACCTGGCCGCTCTCCGTGCAGCTCGCTGTGCTGGGCGTGGTGTGGATCGTGATTGGTGGAATTTTTTATGCCTTGCTCGGCTCTGCGTTTGGCCGCGTAATTGGCACCCGGCCACGCTTCGCAGATATCACCACCCGCGTGGCTGGGGTCGCCATGCTGCTACTGGGTGTGGTCATGCTGGGGGAGAAGGCCATTGAGTTCGGACAGGCCGGCGGCATGCTGGCGTAAGTCCAGTGGACTTACGGGTTCTTAAAATTTAAGGCCTATTAAATAGGTGGATGGTGCGCCACCACCGTCTTCATCACCATGGTGGAGGTCAGCCGCCCCGCGCCGGGCAGCACGGATAGCTTGCGGTCATAAAGTTCCTGGTAGTGCAGCTTCGATTTCGCCGCCACCAGCAGTTGATAATCAGGCTCGCCGAATAGGCGGTGGGCTTGCACCACGTTGGGGATTTTCGCCAGGGCTTCTTCAAACTCCAGCACGGCTTTGCCGTTGCTCTCGCGCAGGGTGACAAAAACTAGCGCCTCAAACGGAAAGCCCATCAGCTCATGGTTGAGGTCGGCACTAAAACCACGGATGACACCGGATGCTTGCAGGTCGCGGAAGCGACGGTGGCAGGCAGACAGGCTGAGCTTTACCTTCTGCGCAATCTCAGTCATCGTCGCGCGTCCGTCTTGCTGCAGAAGAGTCAAAATCTCCCGGTCAATTGCATCCATGCCTACAGATTCTACAAAGCCGGCAAGTGTTAGCTATGCAATAATGCGGTTATGAAGATTACGCTTCCCTCGGACTGCGGCAATTCGCCACGCATGGCACTGGTCGCAGACCTCGCTGTTGCGTGGGCAGCCGATGATAAGGACACGCTAGAGCAGTGGCTTGTCGATGCTCCCTCATGGTCCACCTTCGGTCCCGCCTTAACGGAAGCAGTGATTTCGGAAGTGGTTGTTCTTGGCGCAATCAATCACGGGCGCGCCGCGTCGTGTGATGGTTATCTCGAATTTGCGGACAGCGAACAGTCCCGGGTGCGCTTTAGTCACGTGTTCGCATTTTCCTCCACCACTAAAACAGCCAAGGTCAAAGCAGTACGCACGTATCTCACAGTCTCGTATTAGATTCGTAACGATTGGCCTGTGCGCCTTAGGACATTCGGTTAACAATCGTGGTTTGCGATACAGTACCTAACGACTCTCCCCACAATCTAGGGAGACATATGCCGTTTTTGCAGGTAATTCCAGTAGAAAACGCTCAATCCGTACATGAAATTCTCTAACACATCACAAGAGGGTGCTTACAAAGACTTATAACGTCTTTCAACGAAAGGAATAGGACACGTGGAATTCTCCCCCTTTGATCTGATGGTAGACGTCGGATTAATTTCAATCCTTCTGGTTATCGGCAACGTCCTGCGCCACCGCATTAAGTTTGTTTTCCAGGATTTGCTGCTCCCAGCACCTGTGACTGCGGGTCTGCTCGGACTTCTGCTCGGCCCAAACGCACTGGGCATTTTGAACTTCTCAGATTCGATGGGGGATTACACCACCATCCTCATCGCAATCGTGTTTGCATCCATGGCATATTCCATGGATGTTGGCGGAAACATGCGCAAGGGTGCGCGGAATATGTGGGCGTATTCCACGGTCATGTTCTTAGGTCAATGGGGCTTGTTTATTCTCCTCGGTCTGTACTTCTTCCGCCCTGTCTTTGATACGCCAGACTGGTTCGGCATGATGCTGCCAGTTGGCTTTACCGGTGGTTTCGGTACTGCTGCCGCCGTGGGCGGCGCGCTGGAAGACATCGGGGCTTCCGATGCTGCTTCCTTAGGCTTTACCTCAGCTACCGTGGGTACTTTGGCTGCTATTGTCGGCGGTATCATCGCCGCAAACTGGGCAATTCGCCGCGGCAAGGTTGCAGAAGTTCCTTCTGAAGGCCTGCCTGAGGATCTGCGTAAGGGCTACATTTCCAAGGTTGAAGACCGTCCTTCCGTGGGCCGTGCGACCACCAACCCTTCGGCAATTGAGCCATTGGCCCTGCACTTGGGCTTTATCGTGTTGACCGTCGTTGCTGCTTATGGTCTCAATAACTTGATTTCCAGCATCTGGGAGCAAGTATCAATCCCGCTGTTCGCGATGTCGATCGTCCTGGGCTTAGTATTCCGCGCGATTATGAATGCCATCGGCGCGAAGGACTACCTGGACCGCGAGACCACTTCCTCTGTCTCCGGTGCTGCAACGGATTACCTGATTGCCTTTGGTATCGCCGCGATTGCACCAGCTGCTATCGCGAGCTACTGGGTACCGCTATCCATTATGTTCGTGCTCGGCACCATTTTCTGTGCGTTCTTCCTACTGTGGTTTCCAGCCGAATTCTTCGGTGAGAACTGGTTTGAGCGCGCACTGTTCGGCTGGGGCTGGGCAACCGCTGCCGTCTCCACCGGTATTGCGCTGCTGAAGATTGTGGACCCGAAGCTCAAGTCTGGCACGCTGTCCGAATACGGCATGGCATACGTTGGCTTTGGTCCATTTGAAATCGGTATGACCGTTATTGCACCAATCGCGGTGGTCTACGGTATGACCGCTGGGCTGGGTTGGCTCTCGGTACTGCTTGCCGTTGGCATCTACCTCCTAGCGAAGTTCGGCGGGTGGATGCCGCCGCGCGGTACGATTTTCGCCCAAGGTATCGGGCACGGCGGGGAGAAAGCCCCCAAAAGCTAGCTTCTAGCACTTTCAACTCAAGCACTCAGGCACACCAGCCTGGGTGCTTTTTGTTCCCGTGCGGGGGTAAGATTTAGCACAAATGTACCGAGTGGTCTATATTAAATGGAATAAACAGTCTTTTTTGGTGTTGAATCCAAAGGCAGGACGGTTTTCTCCCTACCTATTTCTCGATACTTGAGGTTTTCTACTATGACTTTTACCCCTTATAAGAAGCTTGCCGCTGTCCTTGCAGCTGGCTCCGTGGCATTTACCCTCGCAGCATGCGGTTCCGACAGTGAAACCGCCGCTGATGGTGAGACTACGCAGATTCGCGTTGGCACCTCGCCTGGTCCTTATTCCGAGCTCTTCCGCGATGGCATTGACCCGATTTTGACGGAACAGGGCTACGAGATTGATTACACCGAATTCACCGACCTGCGCCAGGCCGATGTTGCACTGTCTGAGGGTGCGGTTGACCTCAACGTTGACCAGCACACTGCGTATATGAACGTTTTCAATGATGAGACCGGTTCCACCCTAGATAACATCACCGATATCCCAACCGTGGCCACCAAGATCTACTCCAATGACTTGACCTCCTTGGATGATGTCGCTGATGGCCAGACCGTAGGCATTCCTGCCGATGGCTCCAACCAGACTCGCGCGTTCCGCCTCCTGATCAAGCTCGGCTGGATTACCGTCAACGATGACGCTGACCAGAACCTGTTGACCCCATCCGATATTGAGGACAATCCACACAACCTGGACATCCAGCCAATGGATTCCGCGACCATCCCGCGCGCGCTCGGTGACCTGGACTGGGGTGTTATCCCAGGCTCGATCGCATACTCCTCTCAGGTTGACCCAGCGCTCGCTCTGGAAGAAGAGGATCTGACTGAGGATCTCATCCTTCAGGCAGTGACCACCGAGGAGCAGGTTGATTCGGAGTGGGCCGCGGCGGTTGCTGAAGCCTACCGCTCCGAGGAATTCCTGGACTTTGTCGCTGAACAAAACGAGGACAACTACTGGTTCATTCCAGAGTCTCTTCAGAACTAGAGCAGGAATATGGTAGCTGTTTCATTCCGCAGTGTTTCCAAGGTCTTTGACTCCAAGGCTGGCAACATCACCGCGCTTGACGATGTCAGCGCGGAGGTCCCCGAAGGCAGCATCGTCGGTGTCGTCGGCACTTCTGGTGCGGGCAAGTCCACCTTGCTGCGCACGGTCAACGGCCTAGAAAAGCCGACCTCCGGCACTGTTCGGGTACTGGGGAAAGAGGTTTCAGCGCTCAAACCCGGCGAGCTGCGTGCGCTGCGCCGTGATGTGTCCATGGTCTTCCAGCACTACAATCTGCTGGGCAGCCAAACCGTCGCACACAACGTGGGCCTGCCGCTGATTCTCGCTGGCACACCCAAAGCACAGGTGAAAAAGCGCGTCGCTGAAGTGCTCGCCATGGTCGGGCTCGAGGACCGTGCGGAGAACTCGCCGAAACAGCTCTCCGGTGGCCAGCGTCAGCGCGTCGGTATTGCCCGTGCGCTGGTGACCAATCCGCAAATCTTGGTCTGTGATGAGCCGACTTCCGCGTTGGATCCCATCACCACCAATCAGATTCTGGACTTGCTCATGAAGGTCAATAGCGAGCTCGGCATCACCGTTTTGATCATCACCCACCAGATGTCAGTGGTTTCACGCATTGCGGATCAGGTCGCGGTTATGGAATTCGGCCGGGTCATTGAGTCCGGCGATGTCGCGCAGGTCTTTGCTCATCCCCAACAGGAACTTACACGCCAGTTCGTAGAGACGGTCGTCCCGCAAAAGCTACCGCTCGCTATTGAGCAGGAGGTGAAAAGCGGCAAGTTCAACCGCGTTATCCGTGCCGTGCATACCGGCGGTGCAGCTCGCGACCTTATCTCCGATTTTGGCCGCCAGGGTGTACATGCGTCCTTGCTGCACGCATCGGACGCCGCGTTGCGTCGCCAGTCAGTGGGCACGGTGGTGTTGGGACTTTCGGCTGCCGATGCCACGGCTATCGAATCCGCCCTCGCCAACCTTGCACACCGACCCGGCCTGGACGTTGAGGAAGTGAACTAATGGATTTAACAGATATCTTTGACACCCGCGTCGGCTTTGAAAAATATGGCGAGGCCGCCGTCGAAACACTGTATATGGTCGGCGTTTCACTGTTCGTCGGCACGCTTTTCGGCGTTGTCCTCGGCGTGATTTTGGTGCTCAACCGCCCCGGCGGTCTGCGGCCTGTGCGTTGGCTCTATGAAATCACCAATTTCCTGGTCAACACCGTGCGTTCGCTGCCTTTCATTATCTTGATGGTTGCTATCTTGCCGTTCACGCGCTTTATCGTCGGCTCTTCCATCGGAACCACCGCCGCGCTGGTTCCGCTGACCTTGTTTATCGCACCCTTTATGGCGCGCCTCATTGAGCAATCCGTGCTCGACGTCGACTCCGGCATCCTTGAAGCCGCTGAATCTATGGGCGCTACCACCTGGCAAACCATCCGCTACTTCCTGCTCCCGGAGGCCAAAGCCGGTATCATTCTGGCGCTGACTACCTCCACTATCACGCTGATTTCCGCCACCGCGATGGCTGGCACCATCGGCGGCGGTGGCGTGGGCGACCTTGCCATTTCCTACGGCTATCAGCAGTTCGATACCGTGGCGATTGTCATCACCGTCATCATCTTGATAGTGGTGGTGCAAGGCATCCAAGCCTTCGGCACTTGGTGGGCACGCCGCGTCCGCAACGCCTAGAAGGCAAAACGCTTAGAAGTCCAAGAAGACTAAACCGAGAGCGCCCAGGGAAATCCCCTGGGCGCTTTTCTTGATCCAATTCGACTCAACTTTCTCTTGAAATTTTTAACCTGAGTGGAATAGACTCAACTTGTGCTGCGTTGGAACAACTGAAGCACCTATGATGGGGGCAGAAAATAGATAAAAGGAGCACTCATGAATTCATTCAATCCAACAACTAAGACTCAAGAGGCTTTGCAGCAGGCGCTGGCGAAGGCTTCTGCTAATGGCAATCCGGATATTCGCCCGGCGCACTTGCTGGCGGCGATTTTGGATCAGAAAGACGGCATCGCAGTTCCGGTTCTCAAGGCCACCGGCGTGGATCCAGACACTGTGCTGGCTGAAGCGCGTGCGTTAGTAGACAGCTATCCAAAGGCGGAGGGTCAGAACATGGCCAATCCGAACTTTAACCGCGATGGCCTCAACGTCCTTACTAATGCGCAGGAGTTGGCAGGGGAACTGGGCGATGAATTTGTGTCCACCGAGGTCCTGCTGGCCGCTATCGCAGCATCTAAGTCTGACGCGGCAGAGCTGCTTATCTCCCGCGGCGCTACCGCCGATGCGATTAAGGGCGCGTTCCCTTCGGTGCGCGGTGCAGCGAAGGTCACCACCGAAAACCCGGAGGACCAGTTCCAGGCATTAGAGAAGTACTCCACTGACCTGACCGCGCGGGCGCGTGAGGGCAAGATTGACCCGGTTATCGGGCGCGACCAGGAGATCCGCCGCGTCGTGCAGGTGCTGTCGCGCCGTACTAAGAACAACCCGGTGCTCATCGGTGAGCCTGGCGTGGGTAAGACGTCCATCGTCGAAGGCCTTGCGCGCCGTATTGTCGCCGGTGACGTGCCAGAGTCGCTGAAGGGCAAGACGCTTTTGTCCCTAGACCTAGGTTCCATGATTGCGGGCGCTAAGTACCGCGGTGAATTCGAGGAGCGCCTCAAGGCTGTTCTTGATGAAATCAAGGGCTCCGACGGCCAGATCATTACCTTTATTGATGAGCTGCACACGCTTGTTGGCGCGGGCGCTACCGGTGAGGGTTCTATGGATGCCGGCAACATGATTAAGCCGATGCTTGCCCGCGGTGAGCTGCGCTTGGTTGGTGCGACGACGCTGGATGAGTACCGCAAGTACATCGAAAAGGATGCCGCCCTGGAGCGCCGCTTCCAGCAGGTCTATGCCGCTGAGCCTTCGGTGGAAGACACCATTGGTATTCTGCGTGGACTGAAGGAGCGTTACGAGGTTCACCACGGTGTCCGCATCATGGACTCCGCGCTGGTTTCTGCCGCTGAGCTGTCCAATCGCTACATCACCAACCGCTTCCTGCCGGATAAGGCCATCGACTTGGTCGATGAGGCCGGCTCGCGCCTGCGCATGGAGATTGACTCTTCGCCGCAGGAGATCGATGAGCTCGAGCGCATTGTGCGCCGCATGGAAATTGAGGAGCTGGCGCTGAAGAAGGAATCAGACGCTGCTAGCCAGGACCGTTTGGCCAAGTTGCAGCAAGAGCTTGCCGATGAGCGCGAGAAACTCGGCGAACTCCAAGCCCGCTGGAACAATGAGAAGAAGTCCATCGATGATGTCCAGCACGCCAAGGAGCAGCTGGAGAACCTGCGCCGCGACGCAGAAATCGCAGAGCGCGACGGCGACTACGAACTGGCTTCGGAGCTGCGCTACGGCCGCATCCCGGAGCTGGAGAAGCAGGTCGAAGATGCTGAGGAACACGCGAACCAACAGAAAAACACCATGCTGGTGGAGGAAGTTTCCCCAGATGTTATCGCCGAGGTTGTCTCCGCGTGGACCGGCATTCCGGCCGGCAAGATGCTCGAGGGGGAGACTGAGAAGCTGCTGAACATGGAAGACGTCCTGGGCCGCCGCGTTGTCGGACAGTCCGAGGCTGTCACCGCGGTCTCCGATGCGGTGCGCCGTTCCCGCGCGGGCATTTCTGACCCGAACCGCCCAACCGGTTCCTTCCTCTTCCTCGGCCCAACGGGCGTGGGTAAGACGGAGCTGGCGAAGGCACTCGCCGAGTTCCTCTTCGACGATGAATCCGCGATGGTGCGTATTGACATGTCGGAGTACGGCGAGAAGCACTCGGTCGCGCGTCTGGTCGGTGCGCCTCCGGGATACGTCGGCCACGAGGCCGGCGGTCAGCTTACGGAGGCCGTGCGCCGTCGCCCGTACACGCTCGTGCTCTTTGACGAGGTGGAAAAGGCCCACTCGGATGTCTTCGATGTGTTGTTGCAGGTACTTGACGATGGCCGCTTGACCGATGGCCAGGGCCGCACCGTCGACTTCCGCAACACAGTAATCATCTTGACCTCCAACCTGGGCTCAGGCGGTGACCGTGAGCAGGTCATGGCGGCTGTGAAGCAGGCGTTTAAGCCAGAGTTCATCAACCGTCTCGATGACGTCGTACTCTTTGATTCGCTGTCCACTGAGCTGATCGAGGGCATCGTGGATATCCAGCTGGGTAGCCTGGCACAGCGCCTGGAGCAGCGCCGTCTGCTTCTGGACGTTGATTCTCAGGCCAAGCACTGGCTCGCTGAGCGTGGCTATGACCCAGCCTATGGTGCGCGTCCGCTGCGTCGTTTGATTCAGCAGGCCATCGGCGACCAGCTTGCCCGCAAGCTGCTGGCCGGTGATATCCGTGACGGCGACACTGTCCACGTCACCACCGCCGAAGACGGCGAAGCATTGATCCTGTCCACCGCCTAAATCCAGACTTTTTCTCGCGCGCGCAGAAACGCCTCAAAACGGTTCTGCGCGCCGATTTTTGTCATGGCTGAAGACAAATAGTTCCTTGTTGTGCCCGGTGCGAGGAACACCAGCTGCGCAATTTCTTCCACCGATCCACCCTGGCCCGCGGCGTTGACTACTTCGGCTTCGCGTTCAGTCAGCGGGCTATCGGACGCGGTAATGGTCATCGCTGCCAGCTCCGGATCGATGTAGCGCCCGCCGCCATGCACCGTGCGCACGGCCGCCGCGAATTCTTCCGCCGACGCGGTCTTGGGCAAAAATCCTTGCACGCCCGTCGCCAGCGCTTTCTTCAGTAGCAGCGGCCGCGAATGGCTGGTCACAATCACCAGCGCCGTCTTCGGCGAGAGCGCCCCGATTTGCTGCGCGACCTCAATCCCATCGATTCCCCCAAGGTTGAGATCCGTCACCAGCACATCCGGTACTTCCTCCCGGATGGTGACTTGCTTGCGCCACCATTCCAGGACTGCCTCTCCAGAGGGAAAGGTTCGCGGCACATCCAAGTCTTCTTCCAGGCTCAAAAGCGTGGCCATGGACGACGCGATGAGCTGTTCATCATCAACAATCACCAGCTGAATCATCAGGCATCCTTCTTCCTTATTGCCACGTCATCACGGCTGCGAACTGGCCATTGCGGTTGCGCAGCTCAATGCTGCCATCAAATTCCAGCGCGCGTTGTTGCAACGGCCTGGTCCCGCCCAGCTTGCCGATGTTCTCCGGCGCCCCATCATTAACCACCCGCACCTGCGCTGCCCCTACGGAAATCTCCGTCCACGTCGCGCGCGAATGTTTGAGCACGTTCGTCGCGGATTCTCTGATAAACCACGCCACGGTCTCTTGCACGTGCGGCGGAACCTGCGTGGCATCGCCGCTCACGCGAACTTCAACTCCCGCGGCGCGAAGCACCTTGCCGGCGGAGACAATCTCATCTTCCACCGATACCTCGCGGTAACCAGAGACCACCTGATTCAAATCCTTGCGCGTGAGCCGAATCAGACCCTCCAAGTCGCGTAGCTCTTCCTCAACTTGGCCATCACCGCGTTTGTAGAGCGACAGCGCCAGCTGCGTCTTCAGTGACATCGCTGCTAGGTGCTGGCCCAAACTATCGTGCAACTCTTGGGCAAAACGCAGCCGCTCCTGATTAACGCGCACCTGGGATTCCAAATCCCTGCTGCGGTCGAGCTCATTGACCACCTGCACTGACCACAGCGTAATTTTGCCCGCTGCCCACAGCACCACGGTGAACGCTGCGATGGCAAGTGGCACCGCAAACGTTGATAGCTGAAACAGATATCCGCCAACTAGACCCAATGCCACCGTTATCCACAGCCCAAAGCGCAGGGTAGGGGTGTAAATCATGGCTAGACAAAACACGGACACCAGCCCGGAGGCAAGCATCACCGGTGACTCCACCTCAACCAACCACGTCAGCCCGGCGTACACCACGAGCGTGGCAACACCTGCGGCAAAGCCCCACCGGCGCAGTTGCGGCCAGCGCCCGGAAGGCTCCCGCGAAATCCCCGGCAACTCCTCTACGGACCACAGCACCAGCACTAGATTCGCTGCGGTTACAACCAACACAGCGACCGTCAACCACAGTGGCTGCGGTTCCCACAGTGCCGGAACTATCAGCACCACGGCCAAAAACGCCACGGACACATGCAGCGAGACGCGCATATAAGCCTGGAACCGTTCCGTGCTATCCATGCGCGCAACCCACTGCGGGATTAGTTGAGTCATAAAATCATGCTACCTAGTGCTCTTCTTCCAACTGTTAAAGCAAGTTTTCTTCTAACCGTTAAAGCAAGTTTGTAAAAGTTGCTTTAACGGTTGGTTTCCCACTTCATGAACCGTACCGACAGCCCAGAAAGCACGACTGCCCACACTGCCAGCGCCGCAATCTGTATGCCGGCAGCGCCAAAGACCGCGAAGCCCTCAGCGATTTCGCCACCGGACGTCAGCTCCGTTAGCGGCGCGCCAGCCCAGTCGATGAAAGACACCTGCCCAATCAGTGCGAAAGGCGTGAATTCCAAAATCTCTCGCGCGCGTTCCGGCAAGATTGCCAGCAGCGGTGACTGTGACAACATGGCCAGCACCATCACCGGCAGCGACGTCATCTGCGCTGCTTCCGCGTTCGAGGTCATGCGGCTGGTCAAAAATGCCAGCGCCGTCGAAATCACAAGTCCCAGCGCCAAACCAACAAACAGCAGCAGCGTCGAATTCGGCATCTCACCGGCCTGCACGGCGAGCACCGCAATCATCAGCGCCGTCAAAATCACTGACAGCAGCACGCCGGGCGTGGAAATCGCCAGCATAATCTCGCCATCGCGTGCTTCACCGGTGCGCAGGCGTTTGAGCACCCGCTCGTCGCGCCGGGTCGTTGCCATGGACAGTACCGAGTAGTACTGCACGAACATCAAAGTAATGAGGAAGAAGACTTCCATCGAGGTTGCCGCCACCAGACGGTCCTCGCCGCCTTGGGCGAGCTGCTGCGAGATTAGACCGATACCGATGGGAAAAATCAGGCCCATCGATAACAAGGTCTTGTTGCGCAGAAACTGAGTGGTCTCGGCCTTGGCTAGTGCAAAATATCGGGAGAATTTCATGAGCTGCTCCTTAAGCAATTTCTTGGTCTGCGATGGATAGAAAGACTTTTTCCAACGTCGCTGGCCGGGCGGAGAAGCCGCGCAGTTCCACGTCGTTCTCACGCGCCCAGTTCAAGACTTTCCAGGTATCGCCCACCAGGTTGTCGGTGGAGATGAGGTGCTTTGAGCCATCGCTGAGCAACGTTGCTCGCTCAACAGCCGGGGCTTTATCAGCGGTGAACTCGATTTCAGACGACACCCGCGCCACCAGTTCATCCAAGGTGCCTTCGGCTGCCACCACACCTTGGTCCATAATCGCGATGCGGTCGCACAGAATCTCGGCTTCCTCCAGGTAGTGGGTGGTTAGCACCATGGTCACTCCCTGGGCCTTTAAATCCAGCAGCAGCTTCCACACATTGCGCCGCGACTCCGGGTCTAAGCCGGTAGTCGGCTCATCCAGAAACAACAACGAAGGGTTGGAAATCAGGGCACAGGCAAGATCCAGTCGGCGCTGTTCGCCGCCAGATAGCACGCCAACGCGCACTGCTTGCCGATGCTCCATTCCCACCTTCCCAAGCACGTCCTCCACTTCGAGGGGATGGGTGCATGTGCCTTGCCACATGGTCAGTGTCTCTTTGACGGTGAGCTGGCTGGGCAGGCCACCGGATTGCAGCATGATGCCCATTTCCGGGCGGACCTCGCTGCGGTGGGTGATGGGGTCTTTGCCGAAGACGGCGACCTCGCCGGAGCTTGCGCGAGAGAGACCTTCGATGATTTCCAGCGTGGTGGTTTTGCCGGCGCCATTGGTGCCGAGCAATCCGTAGACCTCGCCGCGGTTGAGGTGGAAGTTGAGATTATCCACTGCTTTGAGTTCAGATTTTCCAGTTTTATAGGTCTTGTTCAGGTTGTGTACCTGCAAGACTTGCTGTGATTGTGTTGTTGATGTCATGGCTTTAATTCTGCTGCCACGCAGGTGCCTCCGGTAGGGCGTGGTTTCACCCATCGCCATGACATTTGTCATCCGCTTGTCGTCCACTTGTTAACCACTGCCTGATGAAGCCAGGCACTATAGAATGAGCTGCATGAGTATTTTGGTATCTCCGCAAGCCCTCAATGAAGCAATTCATCAAGGTCAGCGCTACACCTTGCTAGCCTCGCTGTGGGGAACTAGCGAATATGACGGCGAACAACAATTCCAGTCCCTGCACATTCCAACCGCGCAATACTGTGACACCGCCGGCGCGCTCGCGGGTCTTCCGGGCTCGCGCGATGGCCGTAACCCGATGCCAGATCCGAAGCTTTTGCAGAAGCACTTTGATAACTGGGGTCTGCGCCGCGACCGCCCGGTGATTGTCTATGACGAAGGCCGTGGCCTTTTTGCCGGCCGCACCTGGTGGATTCTGCGCTGGGCTGGCGTTAAGAACGTGCATATCCTCGATGGCGGAATGGCGAATTGGCGCCGCAATAAGCTGCCAACGCTCACTGGTCCGGGCAATATCTCCGTCGAATCCGACCAGGTGGTAAACCCGCAGCATCACATGGTCGCGAACTTCAATGATGTAAAGAACCACTCCGGCCTGCTCATTGACACCCGCGAAGCCAACCGCTTTGCTGGTCGCCGTGAAAACCTTGACCTCAAGGCCGGGCACATCCCGGGCGCGGTCAACGTACCTGAGCGCAACCTGCACCACCCGGACCGCACCTGGAAGACGAAGGAAGAAATCCTCGAGGTCTTCAACCAGGCTGGCATCACCGCGGACAATGTCAAGGACGCGATTGTCTACTCCGGCTCCGGCAACCACTCAGCCCTAGCGCTGGCCGCGATGGAGTGGGTTGGTCTGACTGGTGCTCGCCACTATGTCGGCGGCTGGTCCCAGTGGTCTGCGGACCCATCAAACCCGGTGGAACGCGGCGACCGCACGGCGCTCAACGTCTAATCCCCACCCACGCAGTAAAGTGGGAAGGCGATGGCTACAGTACTTCTCCTTCTCTCCCTCGCCACGGCCGCAGCGGCCGTGGTCTTGTGGCGCGCTGCCAGCAAGCAGGAGCAGCCCGCCCCAGAGCTAGAACCTGCGCCCGAGTCTCAATCAGTAGCTCCCACCCCAGAACTGGCATCAGAGCCCGCGTTAGAGCCTGAGCCCGCGCCCGAGCTCACCGCAGAACCAGAACCGGAACCTGCGCCAGCGCCCGAACTCGAACCTGAGCCAACTCCGGAGCCAGAACCAGCGCCGAAGCCTGAGCCGGAGCATCACGCGCGGCTGGTGCTGCCGGGCGCGTTCAAGCGCGAGCGGCGCAGCTGGGCGGAGGCCAAGAACTTCGAGTTCCTCAAATCTGATGAGTACCTCGAGGATGAGTGGGCGCGCGGGGCGGCATCGAATGGTGCGTCGCCGAAAGACATCGTGGCAGGCAACGTCTTTGGCCACGAAATGCTGCTCATGGACCTTGGCGGTGTCAACGTCATGGCCATGCGCACCGGCTCTGCATCGGAGGAAGTCATTGACTTTCGCCGCCATGGCGCGCTGCAGCAGGAATCCTCGGAGGACCTGCTCGAGGCATTTTCCACCGAAGAGTTCACAGCCCTTGCCACCGATACTGCCGTGGCGCAGCGCATGCGCGATATCCGCGTGAACGTCGCACTCGAGCGCATGCCCAAGGACGTCACCGGCATCTGGATGGAATCTGAATGGGTGCTCGCCCAGACCACCAAAAACGCCTTCTCGCAGGTATGGGATGACATGCTCGCCCCGCTTGCCTTGCTTGCCGATGCCGCACGAACCCTCCCACCACGACCTTCAGCCAGCAATGCGCTGCGGATGGAAGACGGCGACCCCACCCGGCCCGCACCACCCACCGGGCCGGTCGAGCTATCTGGCCTGCCGGCGATTCGCACGGTCACTGACCACTTCGAACACCCGCCCGTGCAGCGGCCCGAAGAACCCATCGTGTTGCCGACACGCGCCATTGATGACTCCCGCGGCGACTTCAATGAAGAAGACACCACCGCGCATGACATCGGCGCGGATGATGTCGACGCCATCGGTGACAACACCCCAGATAGCCCGCAGAAAAACGCCAACGATGTGCGCATTACCCGCCAACAAGGCACAGATGCTTCAATCTTTGAAGACTATTCCGAATAATTAACCTGCATACCCGCAAAACAGAAAGGCCCTACTTCCCATGAGCTTGGACCCACAGCTAAAGAACCGCCTGGCAGAACTGGTCAAGGAATTAGCCGTCGTGCACGGCAAAGTCACCTTGTCTTCCGGCAAGGAAGCTGATTACTACGTGGATTTGCGCAGGGCGACGTTGCAGCATGAGGCGTCACGGATCATCGGCAAGCTATTGCGTGAACTGACCTCCGACTGGGACTACGTTGCCGTTGGCGGCCTGACCCTGGGCGCTGACCCGGTGGCGACCTCGATCATGCACGCTGATGGCCGCGACATCGACGCGTTTGTCGTGCGCAAGGAAGCAAAGAAGCACGGCATGCAGCGCCGCATTGAAGGCGCGAATGTTGTGGGTCAAAAGGTGCTGGTTGTGGAAGATACCACCACAACCGGCAACTCCCCGCTGACCGCCGTGGCTGCCCTGCGCGAAGCCGGCGCTGAGGTGGTTGGCGTGGCCACCGTCGTCGATCGCGCCACCGGTGCCGCTAATGTTATTGCAGCAGAGGGCCTGGAATACCGCTACCTGCTCGACCTCGCGGACCTGGGCCTGTAAATGACAGGGCCTACCGAATGGAATGAAGGCCGCCACGGTGTCGGGCCGTGGGAAGGCGAGCTGCCCACCGATGAGCGCTATGACGCCGAGTTGCTTGCCGATGGCGACCGCCGCAACGTTGTTGACGCCTACCGCTATTGGACGCGCGAAGCGATTGTGGCTGACATTGATAGCCGCAGGCACACGCTGCACATCGCCATTGAGAACTTTGAGCACGATGCCAACATCGGCACCGTGGTACGCACCGCTAACGCATTTGCCGTGGATACCGTACACATTGTGGGGCGTCGGCGCTGGAATCGCCGCGGCGCAATGGTCACCGACCGCTACCAGCATTTGATGCACCACGACTCCGTCGGTGAGCTGATGGAGTGGGCACGCGAGAACGACTTAGCTGTGGTGGCCATTGATAACACCCCCGGAAGTGTTCCGCTGGAAACCGCCGAACTACCCGAGCGCTGCCTGCTGCTTTTCGGCCAAGAAGGCCCCGGTGTTACCGAAGAAGCGCAGGCGAGTGCCAAGATGACCTGCTCCATCGCACAATTTGGTTCCACTCGCTCCATTAACGCGGGTGTAGCTGCGGGGATAGCCATGCACGCCTGGATTCGCCAGCACGCAGATTTATCGCGCGCATGGTGATATAACTTTTGTAACGATTACAACACGAGGAGTGATAATACCGCCGTGGAAGAAAAATGGTCGCATCGCGCTGACCTCGCTGAAGCCGCAATTTACGAACGCCATGCATCGGCCGTCTGGTCCTTGCCGCGCACAAACCTGGCCGTCGTGAGCTGGCCCCCCGTGTCCAAAGAGCGCCTGTTTGTGCACTGGCACTACTGGTGGCAGGCACATTACGTGGATTGCCAAGTGGACGCGGCGCAGCGCAACAACACCAAAACACGGCGCAAGCGCATTGCTGATACCCTGCGCGGCATGCGGCGGCGCAACCTCGCCGCGCTGACCAAAAACCGTTACTACGATGACAAACTATGGCTCGCGTTGGCGATGGGGCGTGTGGCGAAGCTGCCGAAGATGTCGCGCCCGAAGGCGCTGCCGGCGCTGCAAAACAACATCCTGGACGGCCGAGATAAGACATTCGGCGTGCTGCCCTGGCGCGAAGGTGAGACCTTCCTGAACGTGCCAACCAATGGGCCTGCGGCAATCATGCTGGCGCGCATGGGCCGCATTGATGAGGCCCGGCACATCGTGGACTGGATTTATGACAATTTGGTCGATGATGACGGTTTCATCATGGACGGCATGCGCATGCGCATGGACGGCCCGGAGCTGGTGCGTAACATCCACCCGTATTGCCAAGGCGTTGTGCTGGGCGCGTGTTTGGAGATTGCGTTGGCGTTGCGTGAAGAGGCCGGAGTGGGCTCGTTGGAGCAAATAGATTCAGTTCGCGACGCAGAGCTTGCCGATGAAACAATGCGCTATCTCACCCGCATCCGCGGCCTGGTGCAGGCGGTGGCATCGGACATGGCAACCCCTGCCGGCGTGATTGATTGGGACACCGGCGACGGCGACGGCGGGCTGTTTAAAGGCATCCTGGTGCGTTATCTGGCGGACGTGGCGGTGCGTTTGCCGGCGGATTCTCCAGCGAATCGCGCGACCCGCAAATTGGCGGGCAGGCTGGTGATAGCCTCGGCGAACTCGGTGTGGGAGCACCGCCTGGAAGTAGACGGTTTGCCGATCTTCGGCACCGACTGGACCGCTGACGCGCGCCTGCCCCACAACTACGGCATGGGTGCGACGTCACTGGGCGAGAAGGTCGGCGTTATCCGTATCGCCGAACGTGATCTTTCGGTGCAGTTGTCGGGCTGGATGCTACTGGAAGCGGCCGCGCGCGTGGCCGGATCTTTGGAACAAAGCTAATCTCACAGCCGATCAGGCGGCGCAAAGTGATTCACACAGGCATACTAGTTGGTGACATTTCGTTCCACGCGTAAGAAGGAAGATTTCATGCCAATTGCAACTCCTGAAATTTATAACGCAATGCTTGACACCGCCAAGAAGGACGGCTTTGCGTTCCCGGCAATCAACTGCACCTCTTCGGAGACCATCAACGCAGCGTTGAAGGGATTCGCGGAGGCAGAGTCCGACGGCATCATTCAGTTCTCCACCGGTGGTGCCGAGTTCGGCTCCGGTCTGGGTGTGAAGAACAAGGTTGCTGGTGCGCAGGCACTGGCGGCTTTCGCCCACGAGGCAGCGAAGCACTACGGCATCAACGTCGCGCTGCACACTGACCACTGCCAGAAGGAAGTACTCGATGAGTACGTGCGCCCGCTGATCGCTATCTCCCAGGAGCGCGTTGACCGCGGCGAGTTGCCACTGTTCCAGTCCCACATGTGGGACGGTTCCGCAGTTCCTATCGATGAAAACTTGGAGATCGCACAAGAGCTGCTCGCCAAGGCGAAGGCAGCGAACATCGTGCTTGAGGTTGAAATCGGCGTCGTCGGCGGCGAAGAGGACGGCGTTGAGGCGAAGGCCGGCGCGAACCTGTACACCACCGAAGATGACTTCGCGAAGACCATTGATGCGCTCGGCACCGGCGAAAACGGCCGCTACCTGCTGGCCGCAACCTTCGGCAACGTGCACGGCGTATACAAGCCAGGCAACGTGAAGCTGCGCCCAGAGATTCTGGACATGGGCCAGAAGGTCGCTGAGGAAAAGCTCGGCCTGTCCGCTGGTTCCAACCCATTCGACTTCGTCTTCCACGGCGGCTCCGGCTCCGAGAAGGAAAAGATCGAGGAAGCACTGCGCTACGGCGTCATCAAGATGAACGTGGACACCGATACCCAGTACGCGTTCACCAACCCAATCGCGCGCCACATGTTCGGCAATTATGACGGCGTGTTCAAGATTGACGGCGAAGTAGGCAACAAGAAGGTCTACGACCCACGCTCCTACATGAAGAAGGCAGAGCAGTCCATGTCCGAGCGCATCATCGAGTCCTGCCAAGACCTGAAGTCCGTTGGCAAGTCTGTTTCTAAGTAAGTTCTAAGTAAGAACCTTCGCTAGTTGTTCGACTAAGCTCGTTGAACATGGCAGGAAAGGGAAAAGGCACGCACGGCGGCAAGATCAACACCCGCGAGAGATTGCAGGTTGTTGAGCATTCGCTTCGCTCACGCATCAACCGTGTGCGCACCCGCTTTCCGTACATCATCCAGGCCACCATCGGTGCTGGCCTGGCCTATTGGGTGGCCCACGAATTGGTGGGCCACCCACAGCCGTTCTTCGCCCCCATCTCCGTGGTCATTATTCTCGGACTCTCCGGCGGCGACCGCTTGAGCCGCGCTTTTGAGATGGCGTTCGGCGGCATCATGGGCGTTGCGGTGGGTGACTTGCTGTTCCACTCCACCGGATACACCGGCGCGCTGCAGATCACGCTGATTGTGCTGGTCGCGCTGATACTTGGTTCGCTGCTGACAAAATCTGTGCTGGTGAGCAACCAGATTGTCATCGGCTCGATTTTGATTGCCACGATATTACCGCCCGATGTCTCCAATGCTGGTTTCGACCGCGCGATCGACGCGCTCATTGGTTGCATCATCGGTATCGTGACCATCGCGCTGCTACCTAGCTCGCCGCTGACCAACGGGCGCAATGAGATTTCCAAGGTCCTGGCTATTATTTCCTCGGTCCTCGACGATGTCGTTGAAGGGCTGCGCAACAAAGACCACGCGGTTATTGACCAAGCGATGGAAGCCGTCGAAGGCTCCCAAACCGAAATTAACTCCATGCTGGCGGCCGCCAAGTCCGGCAAGGAAGTCACCAACGTCTCTCCTCTGATGTGGAGCTCGCGCCGGCAACTGCGCTCCTTTGAGCGGCTGCTGGAGCCCGTGGGCAACTGCGTGCGCCTGGTCCAGGTGCTGGCGCGCCGGGCCGACGTGCTGTGCGAGGACGGGGATAAAGTCAGCGAGAAACAAATCGAGCTGCTCGAAGAACTCGGCGACATCGCGCTTGGCCTGTCCACCGTCTATGAGAAGAAAACCAAGGTCATCGAGGCCCAGGAAATCCCTGCACTCATTAACCGCCTCCGCGACGTCGCCGCCGAATCCGGCACCGAAGTGCTGGATAAGCATTCAGTACTCTCGGCCTATGCCATCCTCGCGCAGACGCGCTCGGTGGCAGTTGACCTGATGATCGTCTGCGGCATGTCGCGCGAATCCGCAGTCGCGCAGCTCAAGCCGACCTCCAAACACCCAGCCTTCCCGCCCGAAGTATAAAAGGCGCCGCTATTCAGGGCGGATGATTTGCAGGTCGCGCAAGTGCCGGTAGAAGGTCGAGCGCTGAACGGGACGCTTGCCTGAAACACCATCGACAATCACGCGCAGCTCGGGGCCACCAGCCTGCAGGGCACGGCCCGTGCGTGCTGAGGATGGATCCAACTGGCCTAGCTCCGGGGTCTTGGCGAATTTGCGCTTAAAACGCGCAAGAAGGCCGGTCTCGGCGGTGTCCTCGGTGACATCCAGGCCCAGCGCGCGGGGGTTAGCGACCGGCGAAATAGCGGTCGCGGCGAGGATACCGGGCGCATCCACCATCGGCACCAAACGTGCGCCAAAGGGCGAATTCTGATCTGATTCACCGCGCGCGATGGTGGTGTCATCCACGATGATTTCACCCATCATCGGCCCGTTATCCCACGCGCTAACCGTCGCGGAACCGGCCACGGCAAGGCCGGTGTCATTGCGAATCAACGGCACCGGGCGCACCGCACCTTCCAGCGCGAGCTGCATCGCTGCATCCACGTCGGTTGGGATATTCCAATTCTGCGCGGCAGTGCTTGCCAACGCCGCACCACCAGAAGAGGCAGGGACATAACCCACCTCAGCCCACATATAATCCGCGCGCATCATGCGCGTAAGCACCGCCGATAGCGCGGCGTCGTTGCCAACAACAATGATGCGCAAGGGATCATCGATAGGCTGTGGCGCGAACTGCGGCGCACCCAAGTGCGAGACATCAGGCTGCCGGGCAATCTCATCCAATGAGGGCGTGGGGTCCTCGGGCAAAATAGCGGCCGCGGCGGCATCGATAGACTTCAGCTCCTGGCGCGTCGGAATAGCCGACACCTGCGAAAACTCCACATCAGGAATCTCTACCTCACCACACCGCAAAATATGGACGTGCATGGCTAAATACACTATCACCCGTCGATAAAGGTAGAGTTAACGCGTATTTAGCCTCAAATGTAGGAAGTGAATAACCATGGCAGCAATCGTTATCGTCGGTGCCCAATGGGGCGACGAAGGCAAAGGCAAAGCAACTGACATCCTGGGCGGCCGCGTGGACTACGTGGTCAAGCCCAACGGTGGTAACAATGCTGGCCACACCGTGGTAGTCGGCGGCGAAAAGTACGAGCTCAAGCTCCTGCCCGCCGGCATCCTCTCCGAAAACGCCGTGCCCGTGCTTGGCAACGGCGTAGTTATCAACCTCGAGGCACTCTTCGAGGAAATCGAAGGCCTCGAAGCCCGCGGCGCCGATGCCTCCCGCCTGCGCATCTCCGCCAACGCTCACCTCGTTGCGCCTTATCACCAGACCCTGGACCGCGTGCAGGAACGCTTCTTGGGCAAGCGCGCCATCGGCACCACCGGACGCGGCATCGGCCCGGCCTATGCCGACAAGGTCGCACGCGTAGGCATCCGCGTCCAGGACATCTTCGACGAGTCCATCCTGCGCCAGAAGATTGAATCCGCGCTGGACATCAAGAACCAAATGCTGGTCAAGATGTACAACCGCAAGGCAATCGACCCTGAGACCATCGTCGAGTACTTCCTGGCATACCGCGACCGCCTCGAGCCAATGGTCATTGACTCCGAATTCGAGCTCAACGCAGCACTCGATGCCGGCAAGCACGTGCTCATGGAAGGCGGCCAGGCCACCATGCTTGACGTTGACCACGGCACCTACCCATTCGTGACGTCGTCGAACCCGACGGCGGGCGGTGCATCGGTAGGCTCTGGCATCGGACCAACCCGAATCACCAGCTCCTTAGGCATCATCAAGGCGTACACCACCCGCGTGGGCGCCGGCCCGTTCCCCACCGAACTCTTTGACAAGTGGGGCGAGTACCTCCAGGTCACCGGCGGTGAGGTCGGCGTCAACACCGGCCGCACCCGCCGCTGCGGCTGGTATGACTCCGTGATTGCCCGCTACGCCACCCGCGTCAACGGCTTCACTGACTACTTCCTGACCAAACTCGACGTGCTCACCGGCATCGGCGAAATCCCAATCTGTGTGGCCTACGACGTGGACGGCAAGCGCTTCGACGAAATGCCACTGACCCAGTCGCAGTTCCACCACGCGCAGCCAATCTACGAAACCATGCCAGCCTGGGAGGAAGATATCACCGGCTGCACCACCTTCGAGGAGCTTCCACAAAAGGCCCAGGATTACGTCCTGCGCTTGGAGGAGCTGTCCGGCACGCGCATGTCCTACATTGGTGTCGGCCCGGGGCGTGACCAGACGATTGTGCGCCACGACGTGTTGGATGAGAAGTAAGGAGCAGCCTTGGATTCCTATATCGGTAGCCCATTAACGTCCAACGCTGTCCGCGTGCTGATGCTCGGCGGCGGTGAGCTGGCTAAGGGCCTGGTGGGGGCGTTTCAGAACTTGGGCCTGGAGGTTCATGTGGTTGACCGCTACGAGGGATCGCCGGCGCAGCAGGTGGCGCATTTTAGCTACACCGCGGATATCGATAATGAGCAGGCGGTGCTTGACTTGGTTGAGCACGTCAAGCCGCAGTTCGTGGTTCCGGAGGTAGAAAGCGTTGCGGCAGAGGCATTGCGGGTGCTTCACGATGACTCCGCGGTCACCGTTGTTCCCACCGCCCGGGCGTGTGAGCTTACGCGCGACCGCAAGAAGTTGCGGGAGGTCGCTGAGCGCATTGGCTTGCCGACGACTGCCTACAAGGTGGTTGAGAACTTCGCCGATTTAAAGGCGGCGGTGGATGAGTTGGGTGTTCCTTGCATCGTGAAGCCTGATGTGATGACCTCGGGCCGCGGCCACGTGCTGGTCAAGGACAAAGACCAGCTGAAGGACGCGTGGAATAACGTGCGCCGCGGCACGAAGAATTCGTGGGTTGTGGCGGAGCAGTTCGTTGATTTTGACTATGAGGTCATCATCATGGCGGTGCGCTCCATTGACCCGGAGACCGGCAAGCTGGCCACGTGGTTCTCAGAGCCGATTGGTTATGAGCATGACCGCGGCAATCTGGTGGAGTGCTGGCAGCCCAAGCGTATGAGCCAGCGCGCGTTTGAGAATGCGCGTTCGGTTGCGGCGCGTATCTCGAATGAGCTGGGCGGCCGTGGAATTTTCGCCGTTGGGCTGTTTGTCGCCGGTGATGATATTTACTTCTCTTCTGTCACGCCGCGCCCGTCGGACAAGGCGATGCTGACTGAAGCCACGCAGCGTTTCTCCCAGTATGAGCTGCATGCGCGCTCGATTTTGGGTCTGCCGATTGACATCACGCTGACCTCGCCGGGCGCGAGCTCGTTGATTCACGCGAATGATGAAATCACCGAAGTCACCTACACCGGCGTGGAAGACGCGCTGCAGGTTGCCGAGACGGATATTCGGTTGTTTGGCAAGCCTTCGGCATATCCGGGTCGCCGCATGGGCTTGGTCATGGCCACGGCTGACAATGTCTCCGAAGCCCGCGACCGCGCCGCCATCGCCGCCTCCAAAATCGTCGTCGGTTCCGCGCCCGTCCCCGCCGCCGCGGATCCGGCAGAGTCTGAGGACGGGTCTGAAGCAGAGCCACAGCCAGACGGGCAGGCAGGTGCGCAGGCTGAAGCGAAGGCAGACGCGCAGGCTAATGAGCAGGCAGAAGCCACGCCTGAGCCAGGCTCGGAGCCATCGGCTGGGACTGAATCTGGAACCAAGCCAGCATCAGATGAGGCCAAACGCTCCGAGTGAGCTGTTGAGGTGCGTGTTTTCTAGCTCCCGGCCACCGGGGCTGCGATAGCGCACCCTGCCGCCTTCGCGGTGGACGCGGCCGTTGCGCGGTGGGGCTTTGGGGTTATCGTCGTTGACGCCGTTGTGATACTTGCACAGCATGGTCAGATTGGTGGGTTTGGTGTGCCCGCCCAGGTTATGCGGGTGGATGTGGTGGACTTGGCACCTATCGGCCGGCACGTTGCAATCGGGCCACGGGCACACGAGGTTTTCGGCGGTGGCCAAGATGCGCTGTTTCGCCGAAGCGAAGCGCGCCGAATACAGATTCACCGGGCCATGGACCGGGTGGAACAAGCCGGCGAAGATTTCGCTGCCGAGCTGCCCGGCCATAAGCGCGGAGAGCATCTCGGCGCCGGTCATGGTGGTGCCATCGGAAAGAGCGATGATGACATCGTTGCCTTCGCCACGCAGAACTTTCACGCAGTCTTCCAGCCCGATTGCAATCACCGTGCGATACGCCGGCGTCATAAGCCCGGCACCTGAATCCAGATGCTCCCACAAGGAGTCTAAAAGCTCCCGCGAGCGCTTCTTGGCTACGGTTTGGCTCCCTGGGGCCGCGTTGGAAGCGCGGACCTCGCTAACGGCGTCGAGCGTCTTCTCAAAGTCCGTGATGCGCCGCTGTGTGTCCGTGACGGTAACTGTGCACATGCCGTCCTTGGGCCGGCTAAAGCGCATGCCGGGCTTCTTGGGCGTTGGCCCCAAAAGCTCGGCCACGCGCGCGGTTGCATAGGCGTTGACTTCCTCATGCGAACCGGTCATCGCGACGAGCTCCGCGCGCAACTTCCACGCTTGCCCGCGGGCGGTGAGACGGGTGGTGTGGCGGTTTATCATCGTTAAGCGAGCAATGCTCAATCCCGCCCGCTCGGCCGCGGGGATTGTCTCGCGCTGCAACCGCGGCGAATCCGCCGGGGCCAAAAATGCCTTGCCGGTACGCTTCCACGATTTCACTTCCGAGAGCGAAAATCCCAAGCCCGCAATGTCATACGCGCTGCGCTCATGACACAGGCGCATGACTGCCACGCCGTTGGCGGCAAACTGCGAAAGTACTTGGAAGATGTCCATGTCTTCGACCCTAAACCGCACGCGCAAACTACGTCTAGTCCCAATTCGCCAGCCTGTGGATAACTGCGTTGACGCGTCACCTAACTGGCCTAGTTATCCACAGGCCGGGGTAAAAACGCAGGAAAACGCAAAAAGCGCGGAAGACCGCAAAGTCTCCCGCGCCTAACCGAGCTGAGGTTTAAGCCTGTGGTCCAGCGTGACGAACCATGTCGTCCCACTCCACAATCTTCACGCGCTCGCGCTCAAACTCTTCACCAGCCGCGCGCTCAGCAGCATCCAGTCGGCCCCAGCCTTCCCAGGTGGTGACCGGAACGCCGCGGATCTCCAGCAGGTTAATGATGTCCTCTGGGTCGCGCTTATCAGCAGCGGTGAGCTTGCCGGAGGTGTAGTCCTCCACCAGCATGGTGGTGGTGTCCTTCGCATCCGACTTGGTGTTACCAATCAGGCCGATTGGACCACGCTTGATCCAGCCGGTGGCGTACAGGCCAGGAATGGATTCGCCGGTGGAGGAGTCGATGACGTGGCCGCCGTCGTTCGGGATGACCGACTTCTTTTCATCGAAAGGTACGCCGTTGACATGCTGTGGGTGGTAGCCAATCGCACGGTAGACGGCCTGTACTGGCCAATCGGTGAACTCGCCGGTGCCGGTGACGTTGCCGTTGCCGTCGAGCTGAGCGCGCTCGGTGCGGATTGCTACAACGTTGCCGTCCTCGCCCACAATCTCGGTTGGAGATTCGAAGAAGTGGATGTAAATCTTGTGCGGAGCATCGCCTGGCTCGCGCATGGCGTAGCTTTCCAGCGTCTGGCAGACCAAGTCAACGGACTTGGTTTCGCGGCGTGCAGCCTCGGAAGCAGCGTCGTAGTCGATGTCTTCTGGTGCGACGATAACCTCGATGGTTGGGGACTCGTCGAGCTCCTTGAGCTCCTTCGGCGTGTACTTCGCCTGCGCTGGGCCGCGGCGGCCGAATACGTGAACTTCCTTCGCCTTGTTTGTCTTCAAAGACTGGTAAACATTGTCCGGAATCTCGGTGACCAGCAGCTCATCCGCGGTCTTCGCCAGGATGCGGGAGACATCCAAAGACACGTTGCCCACGCCAATCACAGCGACGGACTCGGCGCTGAGGTCCCAGTCGCGGCGGAAGTTAGGGTTGCCGTCATAAAAGCCCACGAATTCGGCGGAACCGAAGCTGCCGTTGAGTTCCTCACCAGGAAGACCCATGGCCTTATCCTGGGTAGCGCCGGTCGCGAAAATGATCGCGTCGTAGTATTCGTGCATTTCATCGACAGTGATGTCGCGACCAACCTCAATGTTGCCGAGGAAGCGAATCTCGTTCTTCTCCATTACGTTGTGCAGCGACTGCACAATGCCCTTGATGCGTGGGTGGTCAGGGGCTACGCCGTAGCGGATGAGGCCGAAGGGGGCCGGCATCTTCTCAAACAGGTCAATCTGAACATCCAGGCTGGACTTGACCAGCAAGTCAGAGGCGTAAATGCCGGCTGGGCCGGAGCCAATGACAGCGATTCGGGCTGGCTGATTGGACGCTTGAATGTCCGCGGTGGTGCTCATCGGGGTGTTCGTCTCCTTGAATTTGCGAATAAATTTTAAGTTTACGTTGTAGATTAGGCTACGTCTGTGGTAACTATCACGTCTCACCTAGGCTTTTAGAGCCAGCCAGGCACTGTTTAGCCAGTGTATTGGCGGTGTGAGCGGGGTGCATAAAAATCCGTGAGCTTTTCGTTTCTCACGTGCGCTTCGGGCTACTCGGATAAGATTGAACTCGTTGCTTCACGCCATGATACGAAAGGTCTACTTCCAATTATGCCTGAAACCCGTTCGGCGCTTTTGAGTGCGCTTGGTTTGAGTTTTGAAGAGATTGATACGGCCGCGTTGGTCGCTGAGGCGGGGGTTCCGCTGATGCGCTTGGCGGATGCGCCGCCGAAGGTTGCAGAGATTGTTGCTGCACAGCCGCTGGCTGATGGCCCAAAGTTGGTTGAGGGCTCGGGGGACTCGCATTTTGACGCGGTGGTTGCCGCGGCGTTGGGTGTGCCGCTGGTGATTATTGCCCGTGATCATAGCCGGGCGGCGATGTTGGCGGAGCGGCACGCTAAGGATGTGCACGCGACGGTGGCGGGTGTTTTTACGCCAGAGCAGCTTGCCGATGTCCCTGCGTTGCTTCGCGCCATCAACCTGAATGTGCAGCCGGTGATGTCGGCGCCGGTCTTTGAGCACAATTTGCTGGCGCAGGCCAAGAGCATCGGCGCGCATGTGGTGCTGCCGGAAGGCGAGGATGACCGTATCTTGTTGGCGGCCGGCGCGCTGTTGGGTAAGGGCGTGGTGCGGTTGACCATCCTGGGCGACCCGGAGGATTTGGAGTCGCGCGCTTCGCAGCTGGGCGTGGACCTGCATGATGCGACGCTGCTGGACCACACGCGCTCACCGCTGCTAGAGGAGTTCGCAGCGGAGTTCGCGGAGCTGCGCAAGTCCAAGGGCGTGACCTTGGAGCAAGCGCGAGAGACGATGAAGGATATTTCCTACTTCGCAACCATGATGGTGCACCGTGGGTTGGCAGATGGCATGGTCTCCGGTGCGGCGCATACAACGGCGCACACGATTAAGCCGTCGTTTCAGATTATTAAGACGGTGCCGGAAGCGTCAGTTGTGTCCTCCATTTTCTTGATGGTCATGCGCGGGCGTTTGTGGGCCTTTGGCGACTGCGCCGTGAATCCAAACCCGACTGCGGAGCAGCTGGGGGAGATTGCGGTGGTTTCAGCCCGCACGGCGAAGCAGTTTGGTATCGATCCGCGTGTGGCGATGTTGTCTTATTCCACCGGTTCTTCCGGCGCTGGCCAGGACGTGGAGCGCGCGGTTGTGGCGGTGGAAGTGGCAAAGGCGTTGGATCCGGAGCTCAAGGTTGACGGTCCGCTGCAGTTCGATGCCGCTTGTGACCCAGGTGTCGCTGCGAAGAAGATGCCGGGCTCCGAAGTCGCGGGGCACGCGAATGTGTTCATTTTCCCTGACCTGGAGGCAGGCAACATTGGCTACAAGACTGCACAGCGCACGGGCAATGCCCTGGCGGTCGGACCAATTTTGCAAGGGCTGAACAAGCCGGTCAATGACCTCTCCCGCGGTGCGACGGTGCCGGATATCATCAACACGGTGGCTATCACCGCGATCCAGGTGGGAGGCCAATAATGTATTGCCTTGTCATTAACTCGGGTTCTTCGTCGATCAAGTTCCAGATTGTAGATCCGCAGTCCTCGGCCACGGATGAGCCGTTGGCTTCCGGCCTGGTGGAACAGATTGGGGAGCCAACGGGCGCGATTAACGTCACAGTCAAGGGTGAGAAAACCCGCGAGGAACTGGAAGTTCCTAACCATACGGCGGGCCTGAAGCGCGCGTTTGAGCTGCTCGATGAAGCGGGCGTTGGCCCGACCCAGCTGGAGTTCGTTGCGGTGGGGCATCGCGTGGTGCATGGTGGCAAGCTGTTTTCGGAGCCAGTGCTTATCGATGATCAAATTGAAGCCATGGTCGAAGACCTCATTCCGTTAGCGCCGCTGCATAATCCAGCCAACCTGGATGGCATTCGCGTGGCACGAGAGATTCTGCCGGACCTGCCGCACGTGGCGGTGTTTGATACGGCATTTTTCAACCACATGCCGCCAGCGGCAGCGCTGTACGCAATCAACAATGAAGTTGCGTCGAAGTACGACATTCGCCGTTATGGTTTCCACGGCACTTCCCATGAGTTTGTCTCCCAGCAGGTTCCGCAGGTACTGGACCGCGACTCGGAGCACACGCGGCAGATTACGTTGCACTTGGGCAATGGTGCATCGGCAGCCGCGGTGCACAACGGCCGTGCGATTGATACCTCGATGGGCTTGACGCCGCTGGCAGGCCTGGTCATGGGCACGCGCACGGGTGATATTGACCCTGGCATCATCTTCCACCTGGCGCGCGAGGCGAAGATGAGTATCGATGAGATTGATATGCTGCTTAACAAGAAATCTGGCGTGAAAGGCCTGTCGGGAGTCAATGACTTCCGCGCGTTGCGCGAGATGATCGAAGACGGTGATTCAGACGCGTGGCTGGCGTACAACATCTACATTCACCAGCTACGCCGGTTTATTGGCTCTTACATGATTGCGCTGGGCCGCGTGGACGCGATTAGCTTTACCGCAGGCGTGGGCGAAAATGACATCGAGGTCCGTGCGGATGCGCTGGCTGACCTGGAGGTCTACGGCATCAAAATTGATCCGGAGCGCAACGCGGTGCGCTCTAGCGAGCCGCGCGTGATTTCCACGGATGACTCCACCATCAAAGTCCTGGTGGTTCCCACCAATGAGGAACTGGCCATCGCGCAGAAGTCCGCAGCGCTAGCTGGCGCTCGCTAACGCTCGCGCCGGGAAGAGCGAGGAATCGTTTGAAGCCCGTTCTAGGAAGCTTTAGCTGACTAGAACGTTGTAACCGGGCGGACCTGGTTGGCCAGGTCCACCAGCGCGTAGCGGTGGCGGCTAAATGGTGCCTGGCGGGCAAGCGCGCGCAGCGTATCGGCTAGGCCGTAGCGCAGGCCGCGCTCTGTGAACGCGTACTCGAACAGGTCATTAGGCGAGGCGGCTGCCTGCAGCTTGGAATCGCGCAGGAAGCTTAAGCCCGCGGTGATGACCGCGATCTTGATCTGCAAAAAGCGCGGTTCATTCGTCGGGATTTCTTCCAGGCGGCGCGCGGCACGGCGCACGCGGGATTCGTTGACGTCTTGGGAAATCAGCTGCACAATCGTGGTCAACCGCGCCATGCGCTGGTGGCGCGAGGCATTGGGCACGCGATCAAGCGTTGCCACGGCCATCTCCACCTGGTTTTCTGCGCGCAGCAGGCGCGCGAGGCCAAAGGCTGAGGACACCGTCGTCGGGTTGGTGGCCCACACCGTGCCGTACAGGCGCAGCGAGTTAAAGCGGATGCGCTTCGGGTCTGAGGAAATGTGCTCCCAGATGGTCTGATCCACGAAGTATTCATCGTCCAACTCGTACAAGTTGGACGTAATATTTGCACACGCGCGTGCCACGGCTGGCTCCAGAAGCTGCTGCTCGGAGTAACCCATCGACTGCAAAAGCAGCTCATTGACCGCTGCTAGCGCCAGCTTTGGTGCCGCCTCGCCCGGCAGAATCTCCAGCATGTTAGAAAAGTGCAGCTGCGAGGCCGTGAAATCTTCCAACAGCAGCTGGGTAACACCGGAATACCACTGGAAACGCCAATCTTCGCCCAGCCGGGACTCGAGCTTTTCCAGCCACTGCTTCGCCTGGCCCGTGTAACCCAAGTCCAGCATGGAACGCACAACGCCGAATGGAATCTCGGCGGATTCTTCATACTCCACCGTCTGCATCGCCTGGCGCAGCGTCTCCAACGCTTCCTGCGGCTCGGTGTAGGAATAGCCCTGCAGCAACGCGGCACCCACATCGTCTCGGTCTAGAAGCGGCGTCGGCAGTGCGGAGACTACCTCGGGGGCGGTGATGCGGACGGTGCGCTCAATGCCATCGATAAGCTGGTCTGTGCGAAACACCAAGTGCTTGGTGCCGAACGTCGAACGCGCCGGCGAGAACAACGAATGCTGCGCCGGATGCTGAATCCCATCGCGGATAGCAATGATTTCGCGCAACACCCCGTAGAGCTGCGTGCGCATCTCGCTGATGTCCTTGAAACGCTTCTTCGGATCCGGGTTCGTGGCGCGCTGCAACAGGCGGTAGAAAGACACGTGCCGGCGCAGACGCGGCTCCTGGGTGGGGTTGGGAATCCCCGGCAAGAACACGCCGTCTTCGTGCGGCAGCTTCAACGTCAGCGCCGCGAGCGTGCGGCCGATGGTGTAAATATCACTGGAGACCGACGGGCCTTCCGTAGGGACTTCCGGCGCCTGGAAACCCTTGGTGCCGTAAATATAGCCAAATGCGCCGATACCAGACACCGCGCCTAGGTCGATGAGCTTGACCTGGTCCTCGGTGACAATGATGTTGTCCGGCTTGAGGTCGTTATAGACCACGCCGCGCGAGTGCAGGTAATCCAGCGCGGGCAACAGTTCCAGGATGTAGGCAATCGCGATGGTAAACGGAAGTCGGCGCTCTGGCAGCGCATTGCGGCGCTTGCGCAGCGAAGGCCCGCCGACATACTCCATGACAATGAACCCGCCGGGCACGCGGGCGTCGTCGATGAAGTTAAAAATTTTCACGATGCCCGGGTGTGTAATATCCGCCAGGAATTCGCGTTCGGCTTCGGCGGCTGCGGTTTCATCGGCAGACTTGTGCGCCTGCATGCCTTTGAGCACCACCACGCGTCCGGACACGAAGTGGTCATTGGCCAAGTAAATCCAGCCCATGCCGCCGTGGGCAATAACGCCCAAAATCTCATACTGGCTGGCCACAATGTCGCCGGGTTTAAGCTGCGGCGGTGCGAGCTTCTTTTCTTTAGTGGCCTCCGTCGGGTCCATCAGGGCGTATTCGGGGTCGGTGGGGACCACATAAGGCAAAGACACCATACCGTCGGCGACTTCGCGGTTGGTGCGCGCGGCCAGGCGCAGCTCACGGAAAGTATCCAGCGCCTGCTGGCGGGAGCGCTGCGAGGTGTCAATCAACGCCGAGGCATTCCCACGTCGCTTTTCGCGCTTATCGCGCAGCACGCCGAGGTCTTTAATAAGTGCTGCAATGTTGTCGGAGTCGGTGAAAGATTCTTCGGAGTGCCCATCCGTATCATCATCGTCATCGGCGAAAGGGTCAAAGGCAACGGCGGAGGTGCCTTCGTCTTCGTCCTCGAGCTCATCATCAGCAAACGGGTCATAAGCTACGGCTTCGGTCGCAGCAGCGCCTTCCGATGCCCCCACCTGCTTCAACAGCGCCTCAATCTCTACATCGTCGCGCTCTTCTTCGGCATCGGCAGCAGCTGCTTCTGCCGCGGCCGTGGTGTTGACTTCCTCTTCGTCATCATCGGCGAAGGGGTCGAAGGCGACTGCCTCGGTGCCCGGCTGTTCCTTGCCTTTTGCGGGGTCGAGGTAGTTGAGTTCATCATCAGAGAAGTTATGAGTCATGACTCGTCCTCTTCATCACTATCTTCATCGGTATCTTCATCGATGTAGGTGGGTGCCGGAAGCGTCGGCGTGGGCAGGTATTCGCCGAACCATTCATTAAATAGCGATTGCCAGGTGCCATCGTCCTGGATTCGGTCGAGGGTGGAATTGACCTGGCGGATTAGTCCGCGCGAATCATAGTGCTGATCTGGCTGGCGCACGCCGATGCCATACATTTCGGTATCCAGCACTTCGCCGACGATGGAAGAGTAGGGGTCCTGCGCCATCATTCCGGACAGCAGCGTGTCATCCACGATGACCGCATTAGCCTGCCCGAGCTGCAGCGACATCAGACAGTCACCCCAGGAACGGGTGATGAGTAGGTTAGAATTGGGCGCGAAGTCCGTGATTTTATCCAGCGCGGTAGAGCCTTCGACAGAACAAATCGTGCGGCCGGAGGTTTCGCGGATGGAGGTGATACCGGAGCTAGTCAGCACCAGCATGCGAGTGTCAGTGGCCATGTAAGGCTGGGAGAACGCGATGTCTTTTTCGCGGTCGGGTGTAATGGTCATGGTGCGAATGACAATATCGACGGTGCCGTTGGCCAGCGCCTGGGTGCGCTCAGCGGATTCGAGGAAACGGAAGTCCACGCGGTTGCGATCCCCGAAGATGTCCTCGGCGATTTCATAAGCCAAGTCAACTTCAAAGCCCTGGAGCTCACCCGTGGCCGCGTCGCGGTAAGACAAAAGGTTGTGCGACTGGTCCACGCCGACAATTAGCCGACCGCGCTCGATGATATTCGGCACGCGTTCTTCCGGATCTTTGTCATCGGGGCGGTAGGTGCCTTTCAGCTCCGCGTCGAAGTTGGTTTCTTCCGGGGTGTATTCGGATGCCGGAATCCAGCGGGAGCTCACTGGAAGCGGCGGGCCGGCAATCGGCGCGGTCAGCGGGTCGGAGTTCATGGCGCGGGGCAGCTCGTTGGTTTCTTCGTCTTGCTGTAGCGCGGGGTCCGGCGGGAGTTCTTCGGCGTCGCGGGACACGCACGCGGTCAGCGTCAAGGACGTGGCAAGAAGTGCTGCGAAGATAGCGCGTGAGGTTTTCATTAGAGGTACTCCTGCAGACGCGGGCGAATGCCCAGCCACACGGCGAAAATTGCGAGCACGGTGAGCACCATGACGGCTGAGGCCACAAAGGTCATAGCGGCCAAACCGTCGGAGATATACGCGCGCATGGTTTCACGCGAATCCGCAATCAGCTTGGTCAGCGCATTATCCAACGCGTTAAACGCCGATGCCGCGGTAGCTTCCTCACCGGCATCCGGGTTCGGCGCGGTGGCTAAGTGCAAGGCGTCATCGTAGCGGCCGGTGCGCAGCGCGGAGACAAATTCATCGTGGGTTTCGCTCCACGCGGTCAAGGACTCGCGCGCGGTGTTCACGGCAATCTGGGAGCTGCTCAAATCCTCAGTGTCGGAGGAGGCGGTGGCTTCGAATTCTTGCAGTGCCTCGCGGATGGAGGTTTCAACCTGGCTAAACGGTACGGAGTCGGTGTCGGATCCGCGGCGTACCAGCGCCAGGGTTTCGGCGGTGCGGGCTTGCTGGCCGGCAATTCGCGAGGCAGTTAGGGAGCTCCACGGGTTGGAGGCTTCCTCGAAAGCTTGGGAGCCGGCGGTCCAGGTGGCGACATTCGCGATGGAGACCCAGAAGATAGCCAGTGCCATCAGCGAGGTTGCGGTGACAAAACCGCGGTTGAGCCGGCGCCGGGTAACGCGCCACAGCCACCATTGTGACAACAGCAGGAAGAATACTGCCGCGAACAGGCCGGATAGTGGCACCCATTGCGGCGCGGTCAGGCTGCGTTGTTCATCGGCGACTTTGCCGGAGGTGATGGTAAACAGCCGGGAGGCAGCGGGCAGAATTTCTTCACGCATGACTGCCGATGCATTCGACATGTATGCCGCAGACACCGCATTGGACATGCGGTGGTTGGCGCGCGCGGTTTCCACCATGCCGGTGTAGACGGGCAGCTCGCGCTGGATGAATTGCACGAGCTGGCGGATTTCGTGGTCATCTGCCCCGGCGCCTTGCACGGCTTGGGTGGCGGAGACGGCGGCGCGGTCAATGGCTTCGTTGTACTTTTGCCGGCTTGTCGATGACTCGACGCCACCTTGCACGAATCCCGTCGACGCGACGGTGTCCGCGAGGGAGAGGGAAGTGTACAAATTGTGGGCGGCATTCGCAGTGGGCTCGGTGACCGTGAGTAGCCTGTCGAGGTCGTCTTGGCGCTGGGCCGAGGAATTAGACATCGAAACACCCGCGGCGGCAATCGCGACCGACAGCAACACGGTGACAGCAAACATGCGACCTGGGGTGGTGGTCATGAAATTCCAGATGCGGCGAATCATCCGCGCCGGGCCCGCAAAGGTGGACAACGCGAGGTGCGTCGCCGGATTAAATACAGGATTTGAGGGTTCGGTGACCTCATCCAACCAGTGGTCGTGAGCGCCAGGATCGGCGGAACCACCAGAGGAGATTCCCTCCTCAATCTGCTGTATATCCCGCCTAACGGTCATTGCTTAAGACTAACGCAATCAAAGTGTGATATTCCACCCACCGCAGCGATTTTTGTGAAAGTTGGGACTTGCGTGACTTTCCTCGCGGGTCAACGGTGCTCGCGTAGGATGTAGAACTATGGCAGGAAGGCAATCGCTACACGCAAATGGTGATGGTTGGGCAGCTGGACCGGGTGGCGCCCGTATGTGGGGACGCTACGGCGCGGCTGGTTTGTTTCTTGTAGCTTCATCCGACCGCGGCCCGATGGTGCTGATGCAGCACCGTGCGGCGTGGACCAATTTTGGGGATACGTGGGGTATTCCCGGCGGCGCACGCGACTTGAATGAGACCGTCGAACAGGCGGCAGTGCGCGAAACGGTAGAAGAATGTGCAATTGATCCGGAACACATTGAGGTAGTCGGCGCAGAGGTCACCGCTGGCCCTTTTGATGCGGCAGCAGGACTACCAGGTGGCTGGACCTATACCACCGTTATTGCGCGTAGCAAAGATGGAAAAATGCTTTCTACCACAGCGAATGAAGAATCTTATGAGCTGCGGTGGGTGCTGATTGAGGAATTAGAAGACCTTCCACTGCTGACACCTTTTCGGCAGGCATTGCCGCGGATTAGGCAATTAATTGAGCCGCTAATTTAAGGGGTAAACGGTGGGGCACATGGTCATGGCCGGGCATTTTATGGCAACGTTGGTCGCATGATTGAAGTACAAGGATTGACGAAACAATACAAGTCAGTCCGTGCGGTTGATGACCTCTCTTTTGAAGTCAAGCCCGGGAAAGTTACTGGGTTTCTAGGTCCAAACGGCGCGGGCAAATCAACAACCATGCGCATGATTGTTGGACTTGATGAGCCAACCGCAGGTAACGCGCTCATTCATGGCACCTCTTATTCGAAGTTGAAGAACCCGTTGCGCACCATCGGTTGTTTGCTCGATGCCAAGGCGGTGCACCCTAACCGCTCGGCGGCAGCGCATTTGAAGTGGATGGCGCAGTCCAACGGCATTCCGACCTCGCGCGTTAATGAGGTCCTCGAGCTGGTGGGCTTGAGCGATGTGGCCAAGAAGAAAGCCGGCGGCTTCTCTCTTGGTATGGGTCAGCGTCTGGGCCTGGCCGGCGCGATGTTGGGGGATCCGGAGATTTTGATTCTGGACGAGCCAGTCAACGGCCTGGACCCGGAAGGCATTCGCTGGGTGCGTTCGCTGGTGCGTGCACTCGCAGCAGAGGGCCGCACGGTGCTGATTTCTTCGCACTTGCTCTCGGAGATGGCGCTGACCGCGGACCACTTGGTGGTCATCGGTCGTGGCCAGCTGATTGCTGACCAGCCGACCTATGACTTTGTGAAGGAACACTCGGCATCGAACGTTATTGTGCGTACTGATTTCCTTACAGAGTTCTCCGGCGCGCTCGAGGAAGAAAGCGTGGAGTTTTCAACATCAAAGGATGAAGAAGGCCGCGAGACGCTGATTATTCCGGAGCAGTCCACGGACTTTGTGGGCAACCTGGCCTACTCAGTCGGCGTGCCGCTGACGGAGCTCACACTCAAGCGCGCTTCTTTGGAGGACGCGTTCATGGACATGACCAGTGATTCTGTGCAGTACCACGCTGAAGCTCCAGCTGGAAAGGAACAAAATGATTCTTAATACTTTCCGCTCAGAGCTGACCAAGCTCTTTTCCACTCGCTCGGTGTGGTGGACCACGGCTGTGTTCTTCGTCCTCGCTATCGGCTGGACGTTGATTATGACGTTGACTACCAACTCGCAGCCGGCGGATATGCAGATTCCATTGCCTCCGTCCACGCTGCTCACGGTGGTCTACACCCTGGCGATGCCAGTGCTGCTCATCCAAGCGGTCATGATCATCACCACCGAATACCGTTTCGGCGTGCAGACCAATACCTACATGGCGAATCACAACCGTGCCATGGTGGCGCTGGTCAAAGCGGTGATGTACAGCATTATTGCTGCCATCCTCGTGGTGCTGGGAATCCTGAGTACCTTGGTGATGGCGAAGATGACGCTGGGCGGCGAGATGGGTGAAAATTTCGAAATTTTCGATGACTTCACCAAGCGCGCCTTGTGGGTCTTCCCACTGGGTATGGCCATGCTGGTGTTCTTCGGCCAAGGCCTGGGTCTGATCATGCGCCAGACCACCGGTGCGGTGGCTATCTCCCTGATCTTTCACTTGGGTCTGGACTCGATGGTGCAAATGATTCCCAAGATCGGTGAGGACATTGTGTACTTCATGCCGTTTAGCGCGCTAAACACCTGGATCATGGATGGTCCGGTTGATAATGCACTCTGGGATTCCAACACGGGATCCGCGCTGGTCTTCGCAGCCTGGGCTGCGGTGGCCTGGATTGTGGGTGTAGTTATGTTGGTCAAACGAGACGCATAGATGGCAATCTCTTTACTTCTCGCACTGGCGCTGTTGTCCGCAACAGCGCCTTTTGCGACGGATATGTATCTTCCTACGCTGCCGGCCATCAGCGAGGAATTCAACGCACCTGACTCCGTGGTGCAGCTGACCTTGTCGGGATTCTTCGTCGGCATGGCCGTGGGCCAACTGACGGTGGGCCCGATTTCGGATGCCATCGGCAGGCGCAAACTGCTCATCGGTGGTGCGATAGTGGCGCTGGTCGCCTCAGCCATGGCGGCACTCGCGCCAAGTATTGCCGTGTTCGTTATCGCGCGTGTGCTGCAAGGTCTCGGCGGCGGCGCCTGCGTGGTGCTCTCCCGCGCGATGGTGCCCGACCTGCTCTTCGGCCGGGAAGCCGCGAAGACTTTCTCCATGCTGATGGCGATTTTGGCCATCGCGCCGGCGATTGCGCCGATTGCGGGTGGTCTGCTGGCTGAGCCTATTGGCTGGCGCGGTATCTACTGGGTGCTGACCGCACTGCACGCAGCGCAGCTACTGGTCGTGCTGCTCATCGTGCCGGAGACCGGCGGAAAAAGCCCCGCCGGCGGGTCTTTCCTGCGGCGCGTGCTGGGCAACTACGCCAGTGTGCTCAAGAGCTTGCGCTTCTGGGGATTTTTAACCTCCATGGCCTTCGCGTTCGCGTCGATGTTTTGCTACATCGCCGCCTCCGCGTTCGTCTTCCAATACGAGTTCGGGTTTAGCCCGCGTGCCTATGCCGCAGCGTTCGCCCTGAATGCTGCCGGTATGTGCGTGGGTAGTTTTGTGAATTCGCGCTACATCGACAAGCTAGGCACCAAAAAGATGCTGCTCGGTGGCGTTGCGATGGCTGTCACCGGCAACGTCTTGCTGTTTATCGTGGCGATGAGCGGTGCTGGCGTTGGCTGGCTGATGCTCGCGCTGCTGCTGTGCGTCTCGCCGAACGGTGTCATCATGGGCAACTCGACCGCCATGGCTACCGGTGTCATGCGTGAGCGCGCCGGGTCTGTCACCGCCATCATGGGCTTCGGCCAGTCTGTGCTCGCTGCTGCGGTCGGGCCCATCATGGGCTTGGGCGGCAACACGGCGCTGACGATGAGCATCGGTATGTTTATCTGCATCCTCATCTCCGGCTGCGGCGCGCTGCTTGCCACCCGGGGCTACAGCGATTAGTCGACGCAGCGTCTATTCGCTGTAACGAGTATCTGAAACGAGCTTCTATTATTCGCTTCAGTAACAACCTGCTTCTACTCGCTTCAGTAACCATCTGCGATAGCAGTGGTTACTGAAGCGCGGAGGTAAGCCGCATGACGTTATCGATGTAGCGGCGGAAGAAGCCGCGCTTGTTCCACTCTTCGAGCGTGAGCTCGTGGGAGACGGCGCGGTAGTTGGCGGCGAGCTCGTTGAATTCGGTGATGAGGTCGCCTTGGGCAACCAGCATGGTGGACTCATAGTTGAGGCCGAATGAGCGCATGTCCAGGTTAGAGGAGCCGAAGGCGGCGAGTGGGTGGGACTTAAGCCGGATGCCTTCATCGGTTTCCTCTGGGTCGGCGCGGCCGGCATCGGGGTCTGCGAGCACGAACTTGGAGTGCAGCACAAAGGGCTTCGGGAACTGGTAGATGTGGATTCCGGCTTCCAGCAGGGACTGGTAGTAGGAAGATTGCGCGTGGTCGACCATGAACTGGTCGGCGCGCTGGGAGACATAAAGCTCCACACGCACACCGCGGTAGCAGGCGGTGGTCACGGCATCGAGCAGTGATTCATCCGGCACGAAATACGGCGAGCAGATAATCAACCGACTTTTCGCGTGGTGAATAAGCGAGATGAACATGCGCAGGTTTGGCACCGTGGAATAGCCGGGCCCGGATGGAATGAGCTGCACATAGTTGGTATCGGGAGTCTCACCGGTGTCTTCGAGCTCGGTGAGCATCTCAATATACTCGCCAGATTCGGTGTACCAGTCCACAGCAAAGACCGCCTGCAAGGAGACCACGATGGGGCCGGTGAGCTCCACCATGTAATCAATCCAGTAGCGGTCGGTGGTCTTGTACTCGCGTTTGATCAGGTTAAGCGAGCCGATGAATCCGCGCTCGCCGTCGATGACAACCAGCTTGCGGTGGTTGCGCAGGTCAGGCCGGCGAAAACGCGCCTTGTGAATCTGCAGTGGCAGCATAAGGCGCCAGTCCACGTCGATTTCACTGAGTCGCTTGCCGAGTGTGCGGTAGCCCTTATATTTGAGGCTGCCGATTTGGTCGAAGAGGAACTTCACCTCCACGCCGCGTTGACGCGCGCGGGCGAGTGCTTGGAAGAAAGGATCGGTGGTCTCGTCCCAGCTGGTGATATAGATTTCGACGTAGACGTAGCGCTGCGCTTGGTCGATGGCATCGGCCATGGCTTGGATTGACTTGCGGTAATCGGCATGGATGCCGAGGTTGTGTCCGATAACGGCTGGGAAGCCGGTGAGGTGTCGGTTGAGCTTGATGATGGATTCGACTTCCGCTTCGAGCTCTTCGAAGGGGTGGTCGGTGACGTCCTTGTGGGCGTCCTCGATGGCATCATTGGCTTCTTGCTGAATACGGTGGCGGCGTCGGTTGATTTGCGGCGAGCCCATGAGCAGGAACAAGGGCAGGCCGATGAATGGCAGCAGCAAAATTGCGAGCAGCCAAGCTGTTGATGAAGAGGGGCGGCGGCCTTCGGGGACGAAGCCGATGGCAAAGATTTTGATGGCGTAGTCGAGGACGAAAAACGCCATCTGCCAAGCGCTTAGATCCAAAAATGGGGACATAGGAATGTGTTAACGGACGGAGTCGAAATCGGGCAGGTCATAATCTGCCCACAGCAGGAGGTGGTCTGAGGTGCCTTTTTCGGCGCGTTCTTTCCTGTCGACACCGGCACCGGTGACCTTGTCCGCCAGTTGCTGGGTGGCCAGATGGAAGTCGATGCGCATGCCTTCGTCTTTTTGGAAGCGCAGGGACTTGTAATCGAAGTAGGTCCAGCGGTCTTTTTCGGTGAATTGGCGGGTGACCTCGGACAGTCCTGCTTCTTCGAGACGCTGGAAGGCAGCGCGCTCAGGTTCGGTGACGTGCGTCTTGCCGCGGAATAGTTCCAGGTCCCAGACATCTTCGTTGCGCGGAGCGATGTTGAAGTCACCGGTCAGCAGCAGCTTCTCGCGCTTTTTACCGTCGGCGTAGCGGGCTAAGGCGTAGAGAAAGTCCAGTTTGTAGTCATAGTGACGCTGAGTGATTTCGCGGCCGTTGGGGACATAGAGCGACCAGATTTCTACGCCGCGAATAACAGCGCCCATGGCACGCGCCTCAGGTGCCTGCTCGGTGGCTTCATCATTGTGATAACCCGGCTGGCCAGGAAAGCCGGTGAAAACCTCGGCGGGTTCTTCGCGGCTGACAATCGCGACACCGTTCCACTGGTTAAGGCCGTGGAAAACCACGTGGTAGCCGGCGTCCTCGAACAATGCGCGGGGGAATTTGTCATCGGCGACTTTGGTTTCTTGCAGGCACAACACATCAATGTTGTGCTTGTCCAATAAGTTTAGTGCCCGCTCCCCGCGGGTACGTACCGAGTTAATATTCCACGTGGCAATCCGCATGATTTACAGGTTACCTGGATTGACCTTGATGTAGCGATGCCGGTGGTGCTCAAGCAGCCCCAATTTTTCATACAGGGCCACCGCGCCATCGTTACCGAGGCTGACTTGCAGGTACGCCTTGTCCGCGCCTTCGGTCTGACCCCACTTCAGCGCGGCGGAAACTAGGCGCGCTGCTAGACGCTGGCGGCGCGCTGACTCATCTACCTTCACGCACGCGATGCCCAGCCACTTCGCGCCGTCATCGGATTCTGTGATTGTTGCGCGAAGTACCGCGCCCAGGGCGGTGTGGAAGAAGGCGAGGGTGGCATCGGCAGGCGACTGCGTCGCAAGATCACGTGCTGCGTGGTCAGAGATGTCCAACCACTCGGGCGTTGCGGTCTTGGTGATGTCCACGTCTAGGCCCTCATCGAGATAAGGTGTGATGTCGCTGAGATCCCCCAGCTCGCGGGTCATGACGATCTTTTCCACATCGATGTGCTCGTGCGGCAGCTTCAATGCTGAATTGCCAATGCGCTCTGGAACCAGCAGGACGCACGGCTGGTTGTGGCTGGCGTAAAAGGCCATCATCTCCGCTATTGGTGCTGGTTCAAAGCCCGCGGATGGGCCCAGCGGAACCGCAGAATTGGTGCGCATGGTGGTGCCATCACCGGAGCGCATGAACCACTGGCCATTGGACGTCCACTGGTTGTGCGCACCCTGATAGGACAGCGCGGAGGCGACCTCGACGTGGCGGATATCGGAATTTCGCACCGTGCGCGGCGAAAGCTTCTTCACCACGTAGAGCTCAACGGCCGGGATGATAACCTCCGGCAACGCGGACGGGAACCCGCCGACCATCTGCGGGCGGATGGTCAGGGGCTCAACCGCCACGACATGACCGATGACATCGCTGTGCCCGCCGCCTTTAAATTTGCGGCGCGCAACAACGCGGTCATCGACGCGTATGGGATCGGAGCGAAATGCCTTAGCCATAATAATGTGGTGTCTTAATCTTCGTCGTCGTGGCCGAAAGGATCGGCGCCTTCGCCGGGCAGCCAGGTCAAACCCGGAACATTCCAGCCATTGGCCTTAATGGTCTTCTTAGCAGCGCGCTTGTTACGGCCAATCAGAGTATCGGTGTAGACGAAACCATCCAGGTGGCCGACCTCGTGCTGCAGACAGCGCGCGAAGAAGCCGGTGCCCTCGACCTCTATGTCCTCGCCCTTCTCATTCAGGCCGGTGACCTTTGCCCAGTCCGCGCGGCCGGTGGGAAAGCCCTCTCCTGGGACGGAAAGACAGCCTTCGTCTTCGCTGCCGTCATCGGCTGGCATGGTCTCTGGGATCTCTGAGGTCTCCAGCACGGGGTTGATAACGCAGCCGCGGTGCATGTGGCCGTCATCATCAGGGCAGTCATACACAAACAGGCGCTTGCTAATGCCAACCTGGTTGGCTGCAAGCCCTACGCCGTTGGCTGCGGCCATGGTCTCATACATATCTGCAATGAGGGTTTGCAGTTCAGGGGAATCAATAGGTTCGGTGACTGGTTCAGTGGGGTTATGAAGAACAGGGTCGCCGTGGATCACAATTGCGCGGATAGTCATGGCATACAGTTTAGGCATGACTAGCGCACACAACAGTAACGGGCTTAATGATTTGAGCGCGATTGATCAGCAGATCCTGGACTTTGAGGCGCGCGCCCCGAAAACCATCGCCCTGAAAGAAAAAGCTATTCGCGCTGAGCTGGATATTTCGCCGGTGCGCTACCACCAACGGCTCAATGTGATTGTTGAGCTGCCGGCTGCGTTGGCTTATAACCCGGTGTTAGTGAAAAGGCTGTTGAGAAAACGTGGAGAACGCGAGGATATTCGGCGTGCCGCACACGGAAACCCTCAACCTGAGCATTAGTGTTACTCATGTGACTAATGAGACTGTAGATAATTCCGCACAAGAACCTACCCAACCATCTGACGGCGCTGAAGGTGGCACTGCTGCTGGCACCACGTTGCCGTTGCGCGGCTTTGCGATGGTGCTAATCGCCGTCGCCGTCATGTTCGGCCTGTGGGCGCTCTACGCCTTTACCCAAGATAATGGTTCTGAGCAGGCGGCTGAAGACACCAACCAGCAGTCTGAGCAGCAGGCGGGCGATGCAAATGCGCCGGAACCAGGCACCGTTGGTGCTGATACCGCGCAGCAGTCCGCGGAGGCGATCGCTCCTGAAAACAACGAGGGTGCTGAGGGCGCCGGGGCTGAAGGAGCAGAGGGTGCTGAGAGCGAAGGCCAGCCCGCCGATGCTGAGCGCGAAGGTGAAGGACGCGAGGGGGCATCGGGAAGCACTGGCTCCGGCAACGCTGCTGCGCCCGCACCGTTGAAGATTAACGTGCTCAATAACTCTGTTACCCAGGGTCTGGCGGCTGATGTCTCCGACCGCCTGCGTGCTGACGGCCGCGAACTGGGCGAGGTGGGTAACTTCGCCGACGATGTTCTACCAGAGACTACTGTGTTCTTTCCCGCTGGTAACGCCGACGCAGAACGCGTTGCTCGCGAGATTGCTGATGAATTCAACGGCGTAGCACGCGAGAACATCGACACTCTGCCTGATAACACCCGCGATGGTGTCACCCTGGTTCTGACGGAGAACTAGCAAAGAGGAATGTAATCCGGCCCGGAAGACCCGCGGCTGGGTACGATAGACTAGTGAGTAACACGGAATACGCCGAAGAGACCTTCGCCCGCTCCCCGCAGCCAACGCTGGGGGTCGAGTGGGAAGTAGCGCTGGTTGACCCCTCAACCCGCGACCTTGTCCCCCGTGCGTCCGAAATTGTGGATGCCGTTGCGCAGTCCGCGCCGGAGATCCACCTGGAGAAGGAATTTCTCCAAAACACCGTTGAGCTAGTCACCGGCATTTGCCACAGCGTTCCTGAGGCAATAGCTGAGCTTCACACCGGAATCCGCGCGGTTCAGGCCGCAGCGGAAGAACGCGGAATGCGCGTGTGGGCATCCGGCGGGCACCCGTTCTCGGATTTTCGCAAGAACCCGGTCTCAGAAAAGCAGACTTATTCGGAGATTATTAACCGCACCCAGTACTGGGGGCAGCAGATGCTGCTGTGGGGCACGCATGTGCACGTGGGCATTTCCCACGAGGACCGCGTGTGGCCAATTATTAACGCGTTGATGACCAAATATCCGCACCTGTTGGCCATTTCGGCGTGCTCACCGGGCTGGGACGGGATTGATACCGGCTATGCCTCCAACCGCACCATGCTGTACCAACAGCTGCCGACCGCCGGCATGCCGTACCAGTTTGAGAACTGGCAGCAGTGGCAGGACTACATGCGGGACCAGTCCATTTCCGGCGTGATTAACCACACCGGTTCCATGCACTTTGATATTCGCCCTGCCTCCAAGTGGGGCACTATTGAGGTGCGCGTCTCGGATGCGGCGTCGAATCTGCGCGAGCTTTCCGCTGTCGTGGCGCTCACGCACTGCCTGGTGGTGCACTATGACCGCATGATTGATGCCGGTGAGCAGCTGCCAACGCTGCAGCCTTGGCACGTGGCCGAAAACAAGTGGCGCGCTGCGCGCTACGGCATGGATGCTTTGGTGATTGCCTCGCGTGAAACCGATGAACGCTGGGTGGAAGATGAACTCACCGACATGGTGGAGCAGCTAACACCGCTTGCGTGCGAGCTGGGCTGTGTGCGGGAGCTGGAGTTGGTGCTCGAAATCATTGAGCGCGGCGCCGGTTATGAGCGCCAGCGTACGCAGTTTGAAACCAGCGGCGACTGGAAGTCCGTTGTGGATATGACCTGTGATGAGCTGGATACGCTCACCCCGCTTGGTTTCTAAGCGTGATACTTAGAAACCGGAAGGATCTTGCTTAAGCCGAACGCTTTTTAACAGCGTCCAACAGTCCTGTCAGGGCGTAGCAGGCAATGAAGATGATGCCCGTGCCGGTAAAGGCGAGCGCGCCCCAGGAATGCGCGTCATCCATACGTTGGTAAGACGTGCCGTCCCAGACAACCTTGGCGACATAAGGCAGCGCGAAGATAATCATCACCACGAAGGACGCAAGACCTGCGAACTGTGCGCCGAAGATACCTTTGAGTCGATGACCCAGCCAGTCATTGACCGTGAGCAAGATAGCCAACAGCAGCGGCAACACCCATACCCAGTGGTGGAACCAAGAAAATGGGGAGACGAGACACGAAGAGATACCGGTGAGCGCCATCGCGACGGTCGTATTGCGGCGCTTGCACGCGATGTAGACGGCAAAACAGGTCAGTGCGAATACGATGAGCACTGCGAGAATCCACCAGATGCCGCCCTCAATGCCGAACTCACGCTCCATTAGCGATCGGATTGATTGCGCGCCGGGGTTGGTGTGGTCGCCCACGCGGGAGGAGTCAAAGATAGCGCGCATCCAGAAGTCACTGGCGTCAGGAATGACCCAAAAGCCAACTGTGACGGTAACTAGGAAAGTCAGGATGGAAATGCCAGCGGCCCACCAGCGGCGCTGGAACAACAGCACGAGGCCGAGAAACGCCGGGGTGAGTTTCAGGCCGGCAGCTAGGCCGATTCCGATGCCGGGCAGGCGGTGCTTGGGCAGGAAGTCGAGAGCGACCAGCAACATCAAAAAGATGTTGATCTGGCCAAAGTGCAAGGTGCCCTGGAACGGCTGGCAGGCCAGAGCAGCAACCGTCAGCAGCGCACTGAGCAACCAGTTGACGGGGTGGAAGCCGTAGCCGCGCTCGCGGAAGACTAAGAGGAAAATGAAAAACAGCGCGAGCCCCATACCGAGCTGCCATAGGATGATGATCCAGTTGTCGCTGATATAGCTCAGCGCCGTAAACACTGCACCAGCAAATGGTGGATAAGTAAACGGCAAGTCCCCGATATATGCGTTGTCATAGAGCAGCTGGCCATCGGCTACTTCAGAGCCAGCTAGCACGTAGATTTTCAGATCCAGCGGCACGCGCCACTTCAGCGCGTGCTCCCCGTCGAAGTTGAAAATCCGAAAGACTGTCCACACAGCAAATACCGCCAGGGCAAGCGCTAAGGAGGGAGCCCCCCAGATCTTTTTCACAATATCTATCCTTACAATGCAAGTTTGGCCTATTCAGCCAAAAAGGGTACGCCGTGAAAGTAACGCACCCAGTGCGCTACTTGCGCCGCATCTGCTTGGAGGCAGGCTGGTCATTACGCGACATGTTGGCATCGTCGGAGTAAAGACCTTCGCGGCGCGAAATACGCGTCATGCGCTGAGCCGTAACCGGGCTCGTTGCCATGGCAAAAACTACCAGCAGGAACAAGATACCTAAGTCGCCGCGCTCAGCGACGCCAAAGGATTCTGATCCCGTAACGCGAATTCCAGCTCCCAGAATAGTAAACACTAGGCCCACAGTTTGAGGTTTTGTGACGAAGTGAATACGTGACATTGGATCCTGGAATCGCGCCACACCAATCGCGGCGGACAAAACCAGCAGGGCACCTGCGAAAATAAGGACGAGGGAGACGATATCGGCAATTAGTGCGTAACTCATTAGTTGTCCCTCTTTCTAAAGCGTGTGACCGAAACGGTGGAGATAAAGCCCAGCAGCGCGACCACCAACATGGCGTTCGACACCGTGGTATCAAGCGTCCAACAAATGTAGACGGCCATGGCGCACTGGAACATCGCGATAAAGCCGTCCATACCAACCAAGCGGTCCATGGAGTTTGGACCTTTGACAATACGCCAGGTGGTCAGCAGGAAGGACACGACGAACATCGCCGCGGCGATGGATAGAAACGTGTTGTAGAGTGCGGGATCCATTAGGCGTGTTTCCCTTCGAAGATGGAAATCATGCGGCGTTCCAGGCTGACCAGGTTGCCGATTTCACGGTCGATATCTGACTCGGTAGTGGCGTCCAGGACGTGCACGGTGAGCATGCGGTTAGCAATATCAATCTCCGCCACGGTGCCGCCTGGTTGCAGGTTGTACATGACGACGGCGAAGCTGAAGACCAACTCATTTTCCACGCGCATCGGAGCGCGCAAAATAGCGTTCTTTGGCTTCTCACCCGGGCGAACCGCAACCCATGCGACCTTGACCGAAGCCCACAGCAGCTCACCCGTCCAGACGAACAGGTAGCGAATCAGCCGGCCCCAAGAGACCTTGACGTCACTAATCGGCATGGCGGGCAGCGGCAGGAAGAAGACAATGCCGAGGCCCACGAGCATGCCGCTGAAGACATTAGCCCAGGTGACTTCGCCCATGAGCAGACACCACATGATGGTCAGCCACAGAACAAATGTTGGGCGGAAGCGGTGGCGTGCGCCGGTTAATAGTTGACTCACTGCTCATCCTCCCCAGACTCGGTGGCGTTATCGGTGCCAGTATCGCTATTTGTATTTGAACCATTGGCTGCCGGTTCTGGTTCGGGCAGGAGGTGGTCGCGGTTTTCAATGGAGTCCCCATCGACATAACGATCTTGCGGATCCAGGTGACGGGTCGGGTTGTCATAGTGCTCACCCAAGACCGCATCTTGGTAGATGGTTTGGTCTTGTGCGGACTCCGCAGAACGCGAAGTAATGCCGGAGACCGGACCCGCCACGAAGGTAATCACGGTGGATGCGGTGACCAGCAGCGCGGTGGAAGCAAACATGCCAAATGGCAGGCGGCCCACATCGGCTCGTTCGGAGTATTCGACTTCGTCGGTGATATCGGCAAGCGGTGCGGGACGCGCCAGCGCCACGTGGCCCTCTGGGGCGTCTGCGCGGTCGCGGAGGAAGCCCTTGGACCAGACCAACACCATGACGTACAAGGTCAAAAGCGATGTCACAACGGCGCCGCCGATAAGAACCCACGCCAACCAAGAGCCTTCGTTTGCGCCGGCTTGTAGAAGCAAAATCTTGCCCATGAAGCCAGAGAACGGCGGGATTCCGCCGAGGTTGATGGCAGGGATGAAGTACAGAATCGAAATAACTGGTGCTGTGTACAGCAAGGAACCTAGGCGCCGCAGCGATGAGGTGCCGGATTGCCTTTCGATAAGGCCTACCACCAGGAACAGGGCTGTTTGCACCAGAATGTGGTGTACGGCATAGAAGATCGCACCGGACAGGCCCTGCGCGGTGCCCAGTGCGACACCAAAGATCATGTAACCAATATGGCTGACCAGAGTAAAGGACAACAGACGTTTGATGTCGGTCTGCGCCATGGCGCCCAAAATACCAACAATCATGGTGGCAAGTGCGACCCACATCAGCAGCGTATCCAGCGAGCCATCAGTAAACACCGCGGAGCGCATACGGATAATCGAGTACACACCGACCTTGGTCAGAAGGCCTGCGAAGACCGCGGTGACTAGCGCCGGGGCGGTGGGGTAGGAGTCGGGCAGCCACGCATCAAGCGGGACAACAGCGGCTTTGATGCCGAAAGCAACCAGCAGCACGCCGAAGATAGCGGTGCGGGTGCCTTCCGGAATATCCGCGATGCGGATACCAATTTGCGCCATGTTGACAGTGCCGACTGCGGCATAGGTCAGACCGATGCCAAGCAGGAAGATCATGGACGACACCATGGAAACCATGACGTAACCAACGCCGGCACGCACACGAGCTGGCGACGCACCCAAGGTCAGCAGCACATACGAGGCCACCAGGAAGATCTCGAAACCGACGTAGAGGTTGAACAAGTCACCAGCCAGGAAGGAGACGTTCACACCCATGGTCAGCAACATATAGGTGGGCAAGAAGACCGTGACAGGTTCATCCTCGCCACCATCGCGGACACCCTGGGAGATGGCGTACCACATCACGGAGAAAAGCACGATGGAGGAGGTAAACAGCATGACCGTGGACAAACGGTCCGCGACCAGGGTGATACCTACTGGTGCGTCCCAGCCACCGATCTGCAGCGTTTGGATGCCATCGACATCAGCAACTGCCAACAGCGTCAGGCTGACCAGTGAGGATAGCGCGAGCATGATGAACGCAATCTGCGACTGCGCGCGGCGGAAGCGTGAGAGAAGCAAAGTCAGTGCCGCACCCGCGACTGGAATAAGCACCGGCATCGGAATGAGATAGGTGATGTACGGCAGGACTAGTTCAACGTAGGAAGCAATGAGATCACTCATCCTTGACCCCCTTTACGGGCTCCTCAAAGAAGCGCGGACCGAAGGTGTCGCCTTCCTTGGTGGCACGGCCCGTGGTTGGGTCCGAGGACGCATCGTGGTCCGGTGCCGCCGATGGACGCGAAGCAATCGCAGCGACTGCTGCATCATCCATGTCGTTCTCAATAACGTCATCAGTACGGTAGCGGTACTGGCGGTAGGCGAGGGTCAAAATGAATGCCGTGAGCGCCATCGAAATAACAATCGCGGTCAAAATCATTGCCTGCGCCAGCGGGTCAGCAATATCTTCGCCATGCGGCGCAGACTCGCGGCCCATAATTGGCGGTGAACCAGCCGGTCCGCCCGCCTGAATAATGATCAGGTTGACTGCGTTGCCGATAAGAAGGATACCCAGCAGCATCTTGGTCATCGCGCGGTCAAGCACCAGGTAAACACCCGCGGCCATCATCGCGCCGGAGGCGAGGAGAAACATGAGGTTGGCTTCCATTTACTTCTCCTTTCCTTCAGCGTTATCAGTGTTATCAGCGTTCAAGGTCTTGCTCACAGGGCTGGCATTCGCCGTGGGCCCCTGCGACGGTGGGTCGGGTTCTTCCTTGTGCGGTGGAACCTCAGTCGGCATGGAAATTTCTGCCGTACCGGTGGTATCCGCACTGCTGGTGCCCGCGCCAGCCGTGGTCTGTGCAGCGGCAACTGCTTTGGCTTTTGCCTTGCGCTGGCGGTTCTTACGCGCAAGGGAGCGGGCGCGGTCACGGGCACGCTGCTTACGAATCTCTTCTTCCTCATCCAGCTTGCCGCCGATGGAGTGAAGAATGTGCAAAGTCAGGCCAATAACCACCAGATAGACACCAAGGTCGAAGACCAGGGCGGAAGGCAAGGAGACCGAGCCCACCAGTGGGATATCAATGGAGCCATAAGCCGAAGCCAAAGGCGGCATGCCCCACAGCATTGGGCCAATGGCAGCCGCGATGGAGAAGATAAGACCTGCACCCATGATGCGTCCGCCATCAATAGGCAATGCCTCTTCCAACTCAGCACGGCCGCCAGCAAGGTAGCGCAGAATCAGCGCGAGCGCGGCAACCAGGCCGCCAGCGAAACCGCCACCAGGGGCGTTGTGGCCAGTGAAGAAGAAGTACAGCGACAGCGCAATCATGGATGGGAACAGCACGCGGGTGGAAACATCCACCATCAGCGAACGGTTGAGCTGCTGCTCAGTTTCCACACCCGCAGCCAACCAGCGACGCCCTGTCACGCGCAGCGTTGGGCGGCGGGACTCACGGGTAAAGGACTGGGTGCGGTAAATCAGCGAGGCCACACCAGTTGCGGCGATAACCAGAACGGTGATTTCACCGAAGGTATCCCACGCACGGATATCAACCAGAAGCACGTTCACAGCATTGGCACCATGGCCAATTTCTTGCGCGAGATCCGGCATGTGGATGGAGATGGACTGCTCCGTGCGCGCGTTGACAGCGAACATGGTCAAAATGATGGTGAGCAGGCCAACGGCGATGGCAAGCCACGCGCGCAGACGGTTGTGGCGAGGTTCGCCGCGCCACTCCGTATTCGGTGGCATCTTACGCAGCACCAGCATGAACAGCACCATGATGATGGTTTCCACCAGCAACTGGGTCAGCGCCAAGTCAGGGGCGCCGTGCAGCGCGAAGATAAATGCCAGCGAGTAGCCGGTGATACCCACGATGATGACGCCGGACAAACGGTTATGCGTAATGGTGGCAGCAACCGCAGCAGCAATGATGATGAAGGCGGCGAAGAATTGCCACGCATTTTCCGCAACAATCATGCGGACATTAGTCAGGTCACCGAAGACAATGGCAAAGGTAGGAAGCAGAATCAGACACACAAAAATGGTGGTCAGGTTCAGCTGCAGGGAGCCGCGCTGCGTATTCGCAGTGATGCGCAGCGAGAGATTACGCAGGCCCACCAGCATCGCGTCATAAGCATTATCCGCATTACCAAGTGCTGCATACTCGCCCTGGAATGGCTTGAGCAGGTGACGCTGCCAGTGCACGAAGCAACCAGCGATGATGATGACGGTGGAAATACCCAGCGCAATGTTGAAACCGTGCCACAGCGCGAGGTAAGAGCCATCTTCACCATAGAGCTGGTCCAGGTGCAGGTTGATGGCATCGGACATGAACTTCGGGAACAGGCCAAAGAAGATGGTTAGTGCGGACATGATGGCCGGAGCAATCCACAGCTTCGGCTCAATCTTGTGCATCTTTTCTACGGCCCCAGAGGTCTCACCATTCTTGGTGCCAAACGCACCCCACAAAAAGCGCAGGGCATAAGCCATGGTGAGGACAGAGCCGATGATGATGGCAACCAGCATGAGGCTGCGCGGCATGCCAATGAGCAGGTCCTCATGCATGACGGCTTCGATGATGGCCTCTTTGGTGACAAAGCCAAACAGCGGTGGGATACCAGCCATGGACAAAGCCGAAATAATGGCGAGGACAAAGACCAGCGGTTCCTTGCGGGCCAAGCCGGATAACTTCGGAATCTCACGGGTGCCGGTGGCGTGGTCAATCGCGCCGACAATCATAAACAGCGTGGCCTTAAACAGCGAGTGCGCAAAGGTCAACGCCAAAGCGGCCATCATCGCTTCGCGGGAACCGATGGCCATGACCCCGATGATAAAGCCCAGCTGGGACACGGTGCCGTAAGCAAGAACCAGCTTGAGGTCGATCTGTTTCAGCGCCATCCAGCCGCCAAGCAGCATGGTCATCAAACCAATCGGGATGACCACCAGGTGCCAGGAAGAAACCTCATTGAACTCAGGCGCTAGGCGTGCAACCAAGTAAATGCCGGCCTTCACCATGGCTGCCGAGTGCAGGTAAGCAGAAACCGGGGTCGGCGCAGCCATCGCGCCAGGAAGCCAGAAGTGCAGCGGGATATTCGCGGACTTCGACAACGCGCCAGCCAGAATCAGACACAGCGCAACCGTGATGTACGGGGTCTGCGCCCAGCCATCGTAGGTGGCAATTTCGCTGAAGTGCCACACACCGGTCTGGCGGCCGAGGATAATGATGCCCACCAGCATGGCCAGGCCACCAGCAGCGGTGATCATCAGCGCCTGGGTTGCAGAACGGCGCGAAGACGCGCGCTCGCCGTAGTACGCCACCAGCAGAAAGGACAGTACGGAGGTGATTTCCCAGAAGACGTACATCAGCAGCAGCGAGTCAGAAATGACCAGGCCGTACATCGCGGTGGCGAAGCCGGTCATCTGCGCGCCGAATAGCGTCAAGCGCAGCGGGACGGTATCAAAATAGCCCCAGCAATACAGCAACACTAGCGCGCCGACACCCAAAATGATGAGCGAAAACAGTGCGGAGAGGCCGTCGAGTTGAAAGTCAAGATTCAGGTGCGCGGCGGGCATCCATTCGATGCTTGCCTTGTGGTCCAGGTTTCCTGAGACCATTTGTTGCACAACCCAGATGAAGCCTCCGGCAGGCACGAGAGCCAAAATTCCGAAGGCGGGCCGTCCAAGCGTGTGGATTAAAAAGGGCGCACACACCGTCGCGGCGATTAGAGCTAACAGCAATATCAGCACAGTATTCGGTGCTCTCCCACTTAAGTTAGCGAAGCACGAGTGCTCCTTAAAACGGACAGGGTAGGGGCCAACAGTTTTCCGTTTATCGACTTTCAACCCGCGCTGTCCCAGCGGCGGCAAAGCTAGCGTTATTAAGTGCTATTTCACCAGGAAATACTGCAACATCTAAGGAATCTCCACCATGAACTTGTGCGCACCGGGGTGAGAGCGTGCCCAAGGACTCATGCTGGGGCGGCGTCGATAGAAAACGGCGCGGCCAACACGGTCAATAGTAGCGTGACGTGCGGAATTTTTTAAAAGGTAAATTCAAATTACACAGTATTATATGGAGCGATTGCGCTCTTTCTGTTGCCCAATAGTTGACATGACGTTTCTGTGAATTCGCTTTGCGCTGGTGCGTTGCACGTCATAGCCCTGGCGGCGTTGTTGGACGCAATGCTTGCCGATGCTTCGAAAAAGAAAACGTTAATTTTGCCACATATAGGTGTACCCGCACGGTGGTTGCCCGCTTAAGCGGGCAACCACCGTGCGGGTACGGCGAAAGCGAGCATTCACCCTAGGAGCGGCGAAAGCGCGTGAGGAAAAGCGCTTCGGTTTGAACCATGTGCTCAATCTCGGTGGGGTCCACGGATTCCTGCGGGGAGTGGATAGCGGACGTCAGATCCGCTGCGCCGAAGAGCGCGATTTCAGAATCGGGGAAGGCCCCGTGCAGCTCCACGGTGAGCGGAATGGATCCGCCGGTGCCGATTTCGCTGGCGTCCATGCCATAGGCATCAGACATGCACTCGCGCAGCAGGTTGAGGATTTCCCCGTCTTCATCGGCGGCATACGAGCGGTTGATGGCCAGGATCTCGGCATCCAGCTGCGCGCCCCACGGCGTGTGGTCTTGAAGGTGTTTAAAGAGCAGCTTCGCGGTCTTTGCCGTGGTGATGCGCTTGCCTTCTGAGTTGCGCTGGCGTGGTGGCACGCGCAGGTTTAAGTGCGCTTGGGCCGTAGCAGGAACCGCGTTGATGGCGTCTTCGACCGGAGTGGAGGAAAATCCAGTGATGGATACTGCGGGGCGCGCCCAGATAAAACTTGCGATATCGCCTTCTGGAAGCTCAGTTGCTTCAAGCATTCCGGTGTCAGCGCGGAATTTGTCTTCGGGGTATTCCTCGCCGTCCCACACGCCGGTGCAATCCACACCGTCGATGACGCAGCGGCCTTCGTCATCCCGAACGGAGTCAAGCGCGCGGATAAGGGCGGCGACGGCATCGACTGCGGCGCCGCCGAACTTGCCGGAGTGCACCGGTGCTTCCATCGTTTCGCAGTGCACACGGATCTGCGCCGAACCACGCTGTAGGGTCACAATCGACGGCACACCTGGCTCGGTGTTACCGGTATCAACCACGAAGATAGCTTCTGCTTCGAAGAGCTCAGGGCGGTCCTCGAGTAACTGCTTGAGACCCAGCCCACCGTTTTCTTCCGACCCTTCAATAACAAACTTGATGGTGGGAAGATTCGGCTCATCCTTGATAAGGCGCAGCACCTCTAGGTGCATGGCGATATGCCCCTTGCAGTCCGCGGTACCACGGCCCCACCAGCGACCATCGCGCTCAGTAACTTCGAGTGGCTCATTGTCCCACTCTTCACGTGGGCCGAGCGGCACGATGTCATGGTGGGCATACAACAACACCGTGCGGTCATTGTTCGGATCGCCTGCAACCTCACCGAGCACGGCGAGTGATTTATCCACGCCCTCAATGATTTCAGCGGTGGCGCCGACTTCTAAGAAGGCATTTTTGACCCACTCTGCGGATGCCTCGTATTGCTCACGCACCGAGGCGTCCACATGGACGGATTCAAACGCAACCATCTGCGTGAGGTCATCGAGGATTCGTGTCCGAGAAGGGCTAAACATAGCAAATAGCTTAGCCAATCAAGATATGACCAGCGGATTTGGCGTGGCGTATCCGCGAAACTTACTTATAAGTCTGCAGGAACAATGCTTCCGCGATAGCGATGTGCTCAATCTCTGATGGATCCACGGATTCATTAGGCGAGTGGATAGCGCACTGTGGTTCTTCCACACCGAACAGTGCAATTTCCGCATCCGGATGCGCGTCCTGGAGTTCCACAGTCAGAGGAATGGATCCGCCCATGCCCATGGTGGTGGTTTCCTTGCCGTAGGACTCAGACAGGGCCTTTTCCAGGATCTTCAGCGCTGGCTTTTCCAAGTCAGTTTCAAAGCCGCGAGCGGCCTCGATGATGTCTGCGGTGAAGTGCGCGCCAAATGGCGTGTGTGCCTTCAGATGAGCAACGACTGCTTCCGCAATTTCTTGTGGATTAGCTGCGGCTGGCACGCGCACATTGAGCATTGCTTCAGCGGTTGCTGGAACTGCGTTGACCGCGCGGTCAACCGGGGTGGAGGTAAAACCAGTAACGGTGACTGACGGACGTGCCCACACCAAGTCACCGGCATCAGTGTTGTCATCGCCAGCGATTTCGGTGCCCTCCAGCAGGCGTGCATCCTTGCGGAATTCCTCGGCTGGGTAGCTGCGACCTTCCCACTTCGCTGTGGAATCGGTGCCTTCAATGACGGTGGCACCCGTGTCATCGTAAAGCGAATCCAGCGCACGCATCAACGCCTTGACGGCATCTGGTGCGGCGCCACCGAACTGGCCGGAATGCGCCGGACTGGACAAGGTGTCCATCTGCACGCGAATCATCGCCGAACCACGCAAGGAAGAAGTCAGCGTTGGCTCGCCCACGGCCCAGTTGCCGCAGTCGGCGATAAGGATGGCATCGGCAGCAAATGCCTCCGGCGTCTTAGCAATCAACTTGGACAAGCCTGCACCGCCCATTTCCTCTGAACCCTCAATCAGCACCTTGATGTTCAGATCAGTGCCGCCGGTCTGCTCCAAAGCGCGCAGGGCAGCCAGGTGCATGACCACATTGCCCTTGCAGTCAGCAGCACCGCGGGCATACCAACGGCCGTTGCGCTCTGTCAGAGTGAATGGATCTGAATCCCACTTGGCTTCATCACCAGCTGGAACCACGTCATAGTGGGAGTACAACAGGACGGTCTTCGCGCCCTCTTTGCCAGCGCGCTGACCCAACAGCGTCACCGAACCATCCTCGGTAACATGCTCTTCCACCTCGAGCCCAGCCTCGGTTAACGCCTTGCTGACCCAGCCCTTTGCTCCATCCATCTGGTCTTTGAGCTCAGCAAAGGTGTGGACAGAATTAAATTTCACCAGCTCCGATAGCTGCGTGAAGATTTTCTCGCGGTCACTTTTAATGATCTCTTTAATATCAGTCATGACCACCAACCTACACCGCAGCCGCATTCCATTAGGTGGAATGGGCGAAGGAATTAGCCGAGAAATTTCCTTCCTTTATATATAAGGTGAAAACCAGCCGAACTAACGCCGGCTGAGGCGGCAAATCCACCACTCGGAAACACTCTGGCAGAGGTCGCGGTGCACTGCTAAATATTTAAGCCAGCATGGGATCGCAGGTGAGCAAATTATTGCAGATCTCTAGTAGCGGTTTTTCTTGCACTCGAGGGGTGAGAGTGCCAGAATGGTTGCTGACACCAGGTTGAGGTTGGTACACACTCACCAATCCTGCCGTCGCGGGCGCCTGCGTGACCTACAAACCTTGAGTGAAACCCAATCTAGGAGATTAAACACTATGGCAAAGATTATTGCCTTCGATGAAGAGGCACGTCGTGGTCTTGAGAGTGGTCTCAACACTCTGGCAGACGCAGTAAAGGTAACGCTCGGCCCAAAGGGTCGCAACGTAGTCCTGGAAAAGAGCTGGGGCGCTCCAACCATTACTAACGATGGTGTTTCCATCGCTCGCGAAATCGAGCTCGAGGATCCATACGAGAAGATCGGCGCAGAGCTGGTCAAGGAAGTTGCTAAGAAGACTGATGACGTCGCTGGCGACGGCACCACCACTGCAACTGTTCTGGCTCAGGCACTGGTGCGCGAAGGTCTGCGCAACGTAGCCGCTGGTTCTAACCCAATGGGCATCAAGCGCGGTATCGAAGCAGCAACCAAGACCGTTGTTGACGCGCTTCTGGCTTCCGCTAAGGACATTGAGACCCAGGAGCAGATTGCTACCACCGCTGGTATTTCCGCTGCGGACCCAGCTATCGGTGAGAAGATTGCTGAAGCTATGTACACCGTTGGCAATGGCGCGGTGAACAAGGATTCCGTTATCACCGTTGAAGAGTCCAACACCTTTGGCGTTGACCTCGAGGTTACTGAGGGTATGCGCTTTGATAAGGGCTACATCTCCGGCTACTTCGCAACCGACGTTGAGCGTCAGGAAGCAGTCCTGGAAGACCCTTACATCCTGCTGGTCTCCTCTAAGATCTCCAACATCAAGGACCTGGTTCCTGTTCTGGAGAAGATCATGCAGTCCGGCAAGCCACTGCTGATCATCGCTGAAGACGTTGAGGGCGAAGCACTGTCCACCCTGGTTGTGAACAAGATTCGCGGCACCTTCAAGTCCGTTGCAGTTAAGGCACCAGGCTTCGGCGACCGCCGCAAGGCAACCCTGCAGGACATGGCTATCCTTACCGGTGGCCAGGTTATCTCTGAAGAAGTTGGCCTCTCCCTTGAGGCCGCTGACCTTCCACTGCTGGGCCAGGCACGCAAGGTTGTTGTCACCAAGGACGACACCACCATCGTTCAGGGCGCTGGCGCTCAGGAGCAGATTGACGGCCGCATCAAGCAGATCCGCGCTGAGATCGACAATTCCGATTCCGACTACGACCGTGAGAAGCTGCAGGAGCGCTTGGCTAAGCTGTCCGGCGGCGTTGCAGTTCTTAAGGTTGGCGCTGCAACCGAGGTTGAGCTCAAGGAACGCAAGCACCGCATTGAGGACGCAGTCCGCAACGCGAAGGCTGCTGTTGAAGAGGGTATCGTTGCCGGCGGTGGCGTAGCGCTGCTGCAGGCTGGAACCGCTCTTGATTCCCTCGAGCTCACCGGCGATGAGGCAACCGGCGTGAACATTGTTCGCTCCGCACTGTCCGCTCCACTAAAGCAGATCGCTTTCAATGCTGGTCTGGAGCCAGGCGTTGTTGCTGACAAGGTTTCTTCCCTGCCTGCTGGCCAGGGCCTGAACGCTGCTACCGGCGAGTACGTTGACCTTATGGAGGCTGGCATCAACGACCCAGTGAAGGTAACCCGCTCTGCACTGCAGAACGCTACCTCCATTGCTGCACTGTTCCTCACCACCGAGGCAGTAGTTGCTGACAAGCCAGAGCCAAACGCTCCAGCTATGCCAGACGCTGACGCAATGGGCGGCATGGGCTTCTAAGCCCGTACCCCGCGTCTAACCAGCGCACCGCGTCTCTACTGAAGCACTTCAAGCTCATCGTTTCCTTACTTAGGAGGCGGTGAGCTTTTTGCGTGCCTACAAAGCCTTAAAGGAAGCTGCCAAGCCTCTTGGTGGCCCGACTTACACTCTGAGCGTCCTAAGTCCACACAAGCGCGCATTTACGGGCATATGCAGGCAGATTAGTTTCAGAAAGGATCTTCCTAGTGTGTCATTGGAGGCTCCTGGGAATACTTGCGCTATGTCCGGTTAAACAGGGGCTTAAAGGAATATTTCGAAATGATAACAAGCTATTTCCCACAAGGGGCTTACCAGTGGCGACAGCTCTTTTATTTAACCGACTGAACTTCAATTTTTGATGTGTAAACCGCGACACGAGATCCGCTAGGTCGGCCAAGTCTTGCCAGAAACACCCCAGATATAGCCCCGGATTGGGGTAGAAAATCGGGCTCCGCAGAAAAACTTTCACCCTGATTTCCGGTTCCAGGAGTGCTATATATCGACCCGTTATGTCCGGGTGTTAACGCGAAACCCACACTTGATCCAAATTCCTTCGCGGATCACAGTCATAGCCGCAGGTCAACTATTAGTTTTAGTGTTCAAAGAATTTTGGAAATTTTTCAAGCGAGCGTGAAACGTGAGGCATGTGGGGTCGTGAGCGTCATTCTGGAAAGAAATAGACATTGCAATTCAGCTTGAAAAGTAACTGGTTTGTGACAAAATAGTTAGTTGTGACGCCCGCTAGGGTGTCTGCAAATCCGCAAACACCTCCGGGCAAGAGTCCGGACTTCACATAAGGAGATCAAAATGGATCTGTCTTTCGTTCAGGAGCAGCTCGACACCTTCGCTACCTTCGCTGGTGCAATCGACGACTTCCTTCAGATTCCTGCTAAGTTCTTCGGCGGCCTCGTTGAGTGGTTCGGCGAGTCTGAGACCGAAGGCGTTTCTAACGTTGAGGCTGACTGGGATGTAACCAAGGGTGCTTTCGGCTCCTCTTCCTCTGACGAGGCTCCAGCAGAGTAATTCAGCTGCCGACTGGCAACTAACTAATCATTCATCTTTGCCAGTGGGCGGCTAAGTAGTCCGGCTCACTGCACTTCCTAAAGGAGTTAAAATGGAATCCTTCATCGCTAACTGGGCAACCCTGTCTTCCGACGGCATCCTCGGCACCGCTCTTCCACTGCTGGCTGAGGCTGGCAAGTGGGCTGGTGCTGCTGCTAACCTCATCGGTCTGGTTATCTAATTAACCACTGCATAAGCAGTTTCTAAGTTGAAACCCCCGCTCTTTGAGCGGGGGTTTCGCTGATCCTAGGTGTACGGAAAATAACCCCCTACTCAGCGCGCCTGAATTACTTTTAACGATTAAACTAGCCACCATGGCTGATATTAAAGACGATGAATTACCAGTAATCGATCTGGCGAAGACCGACGGTTATGTGGTTGATGACTCGGACGAAGATGATCCAAGTCTGATTATGCCGGACGGCTCTGCGGTTCAAACATGGCGCGAGAATTACCCTTATGAAGAGCGCATGTCCCGCGAGGAGTACGAAATTACCAAGCGTGCTCTGCAGATTGAGCTGTTGAAGTGGCAGAACTGGACCAAGGAAACTGGTCAGCGCCACATTATTCTGTTTGAAGGCCGTGATGCTGCTGGTAAGGGTGGCACTATTAAGCGTTTCAATGAACACCTCAACCCACGTGGCGCGCGCACCGTGGCTCTTGAGAAGCCTTCACCGCGTGAGTCCACCTCCTGGTACTTCCAGCGTTATATCCAGCACTTCCCAGCCGGCGGAGAAATCGTCTTCTTTGACCGTTCTTGGTACAACCGTTCCGGTGTTGAGCGAGTCATGGGCTTCTGCACGGAATCCCAGCATGCTGAATTCTTACGTGAAGTACCGATGCTGGAAAACATGCTTCTTGGTTCCGGTATTTCACTGACCAAGCTGTGGTTCTCCGTTACCCGTAAGGAACAGCGCACCCGCTTTGCTATCCGTCAGATTGACCCGGTGCGTCAGTGGAAGCTTTCCCCAATGGACCTTGCTTCCCTGGACAAGTGGGATGATTACACCCGCGCGAAGGAAGAACAGTTTCGTTATACCGACACTGATGAATCCCCTTGGATCACCATCAAATCGAATGACAAGAAGCGTGCGCGTATCAACGCCATGCGTTATGTCCTGAGCAAGTTCGAGTACACCAACAAGGATCACTCCGTTGTTGGTGAGCCTGATGAAAACGTTGTTAAGCGTGGACGTAATCAAATTGGTGACTAGTTTCGCCTAGATGTCAGTCAGGCTTAAAGGAAATGGTCGCTCCGAGAATTACGGAGCGACCATTTTGCTTTTCTGGGTAAGTACTAGCGAGCGGTGACTTTGCCGAACAGTCGGGCAACTGGTGCCAACAGTGATGGACGCGCTGCAATCCAAGCAGCAGCGATGACAACCAGCGAACCTAGGAAAATGAAGAACCCAGTCCAGTTGTCGGCGTACACAGTCGGGTCAACGTCACCCTGCGACGCGTACATGGTGTTGAGGTTTCGCAACAAGCCGGTGCCGATGACCAGTACGACGTGGATGACGATGAAGATGACGAAGAACAGCATCACTGGTGTGTGAATCTTGCGGGCCAGAGATGCTGGGTAGAGCTGGGAAGCCTTGGTCCAGTTCTTTGACCAGAAACTGCTCATGCGGAAGCCGGAGATGATTGCCAGCGGCGCAGCGATAAAGACAACTGCAAAGTAGGAGAGCAACTGCAGTGCGTTGTAGTGAACCCAGCCATTTTCAGTTGGCCAGTCCAAGGTCAGGTACTGCAGTCCAGCGGACAGCGCATTCGGGAAGACATCCCAGCTGGTTGGGACAATCCTCATCCAGTGCCCAGTAACGAACAACAAGATGATGAAGACGATTCCGTTAACAACCCAAAGGATATCGAGAGTCAGGTGGAACCACAGCGTCAGGCTGATCTTCTTTTTAAAGCGCTTTGGCGTGACATATGCGCTGGGCTTGCGTTCGTATCGGATTTGGATGCCGGTGCGAATGATCAGCACCATGAAGAACACGTTGAAGAAGTGCTGCCAGCTCAGCCATACCGGAATGCCAACGGGTGCGCTTTCCGGAAGAGTGGAGTGTCCGTCATAGCGTTCCAGGAAGTTCGCACCGAAATCAGTGCTGAAGAAGTAGCGCGAACCGAATACAGCCAAAGCTAGTAAGACGGCGAGGCCGAGAACTACAACGATGCCTCCGCCAATCCACTGCTTGCGTGTGAACTGTCCGTAGCTTTTTTCTTCCGATGCCGGCTTGACAGCCTTATCGGTCTTTGGCTGTTGTTTCGTCGCAGTCGGTGCAGTCTGTGCTGTCGCGGGCTCTTGTGGTGCACTCGGCGCTGCGGCATTTGGTGCAGCTGGGGCACTCGGAGCACCTGGAGCTGCGGGCGCGCTAGGAATGCTGGAATTGCTAGCGACACCAGGCGCTGGAATTCCGGGGGCCGAAGGTGCAGTCGGAATTGACGGAACCGAAGGAGCAGATGGCGCACCTGGTGCACTGGGTGCTGCTGAAGGGTTGCCTGCCGGAGCTACCGGAACTCCTGGAGCTGATGGCGCACCGGGTGCGGAGGCCGGTGGACCTGGAACTGGAGGCGCAGCATTCGCTGCAGACGGGGCAGTTGGCGCTGCTGGTGTCGATGGCGCACTTGGAGCACTAGGAACGGATGGCGCGGCCGGTGTATTAGCTGCTTTCGGCGCTGCTGGGACGCTCGGTGCTGCTGGCACAGCGGGAGCGGTTGGAGCGCTTGGCGCAGAAGGAGCTGCTGGAACGGAAGGCGCACTTGGTGCAGCTGGAGGAGCGGCTGCGATTGGGGCCGCTGGCACACTTGGAGTTACGGGAGCTTCTGGCGTTGCGGGCGCGCTTGGTGAAGAGGCCGCCGCCGGCGGTGTTGCTGCAGATGGAGCTGCCGGCGGATTTGCTGAGCTCGGAGTTGATGGTACCGAAGTCGCAGGAGCGGCAGGAACAGCTGGTGCTGCAGGAGCACTTGGCGTAGGTGGCGTGTTAGTGGCAGGTGGAGTCGAAGCGCTTGGCGCGGACGGAGCTGCGGGTGCGGATGGGGCGGCCGGCGGGGCAGGAGGTGCGGGAACCGAAGATTGTGGTTGCTCGCTGCCTTCCTCGTGTGGGGTTCCACCGCGAAGATTGCCGGTCATAGTTAGCCCTTTCTCTGCTCCATCGCTTTTAGCAAGTCGCTCAACTTCGTGCGCGGAAGTTTTCGTGCCTTATTAATAGTTTCTATTGTCATCGACGAATACGTGCCCACCAAATGCGTGCGCGCAACACAGCGGCCTAAGATGCCGAACGTGGCGGTGAAAGCCGACAGGTTAGTCTGCCCACTGGTTGGCACACGCCACAGTGCGACATAGCAACAACCATGGGGAAATCATTGCTACCAGCACTTTAAGTATCATGGGGTGCGGCAATTGACTCGTCGAAGTCTCTCATTGAACCTACACGGTAGGGTACAAAATCGAATTTTGAGCGCGCACATTAATTCAGGCAGGAGCACTGCCAGTGGTGCTTCTACCTGTAAATCGCGTGGAAAATAAAAGGGGAACTAGCGCATGCCCATGCGGATAGCACCATCAAGGCGGATGGTTTCACCATTGAGCATGGGATTGCGGATGATGGACTCAACGAGTTGCGCGAATTCCACGGGTTTACCAAGTCGTGCGGGGTGCGGAACTTGCGTGCCTAAAGAAGCTTTGACCTCATCCGACATGCCGGCGACCATCGGGGTTTCAAAAGTACCGGGAGCAATGGAAACTACACGAATGAGTGCACTGGCAAGGTCACGCGCAATCGGCAAAGTCATGCCAGCAATGCCGGCCTTGGAGGCAGCATAGGCGGCTTGGCCCATTTGGCCATCGAAAGCCGCAACTGAGGCGGTATTGATAATGACGCCGCGTTCCTCATCCACGGGCTCATTTGCCAACATGGCTTGGGCTGCCAACCGAATCACATTAAAAGTGCCCACCAGATTGACGTTGATAACCGCAGAGAATTTATCCAATGGGAAAGCACCTTTAGAACCGGCAGTCTTAAAACCGTTAAGCATCCCAGCGCAGTTAACCACGATCGCAAGGTTGTTGTTCTCGTTCGCAATATCAACGGCACCCTGAACAGAGACTTCATCGGTGACATCGGCGGGCGCAAAGACCACATCACCATCAATGGAGAGGAGAGCATCCTGGTTTGCTTGCGGAAGATCGATAACGACAACGCGGGTACCGGCGGCTGCAAGCGCGGTGGTGGTTGCCAGGCCAAGCCCGGATGCACCGCCGGTAACCAGAGCGGTCTTATGTGATATCTGCATGTCAAAAACTCCTTCTGCGGCAACTTCCCACATTGCCGCGTAATGAGAATGCGGCGGATTACAGGGCGTGCTGAATTTGTGAGGCTAACTCTAAAGACCCTGCGCTGAGCTATCTAGAGTTTGCAGAAACTGCCAATTTTCACCGGCTTAACCGCAGGAAAGCTGGGGGTGAACGGCGTTTGTGACTCGGGCAGAAGAAAGGCGCAGCACCCAATAGCTGGGAGCCGCGCCTTCACATTGAGCAGATTTTACTTCATGGGCTCAATCGGGTTGCCTTGCCACGTGGTGTGGCCGGGGACCTGGTCACCGCGCATTACCAGGGAGCCAGGAGCAACGGTTGCGCTGGTGTGAATGTGTGATGCGGGTAGAGACACGGAGTGGGCCGCCAGGGTGGCGCCGTCGTCCAAGGTCACGGTGTCCAGACTCATCACGCGGTCCTGGAACAGGTGGGTTTGCACAACGGTGCCAGGGCCAACGGTTGCGCCAGCGCCGACGTAGCAAAGGTCAGTTTCCGGGAACCAGTAAGACTCAATCCATGCACCGCGGCCAATCTTTACGCCGAGCAGACGCAGGGAGGTATTGAGCTCAGCTGTGCCCATGGCGTGGTTGAAGAACCATGGCGCAGCAACGGTTTCCACGAAGGCGTCTTGCAACTCATTGAGCCAGACGAAAGAAGACCACAGTGGGTGATCGGCAGGCTTGTGCTTGCCCACACACACCCACTTGACCACGATGGTGATGGCCATAGCGATGATGCCAGCAGCAATCAAAATGACACCAGAAAGCAGCCAAGTCAGCCAAAGACCAACAGAGTTGAGCAAGACAACCATGGCGCTAAGCACCGCGGCGAGCAACATGGCCGATGCTGCAGGGGCAAACAAGCGCAGGGTTTCAATGACACCGCGTGCCACCTTCGCCCACGCCGGTGGGTTGTAGGTCAAAGAGTCGCCGGTGCCTACCGATGCCTCCACGCGGCGCATTCGCTCCGGCGGGGATCCCCACCAGTTGGTGCCGGCCTTGGCCTTCTTTGGCGTGGACGAGAGCACTGCCACCAGGGAGTTCTTGCCCAGCTTGCGGCCAGGTGCCGTAATGCCAGAGTTGCCCACGAAGGAACGCTTACCCACCTTGGCTAGCCCAGAAGACATCCAGCCGCCGCCAAGTTCATAGCCGCCGATGAGTGTGTCATCGGCCAAAAAGGCGCCGTCTTTGACTTCGGTGAGCTTTGGAACCATGACGGCAGTGGAGATTTCCACGTCCTTGCCAATGGTTGCACCCAAAGAGCGCAGCCACAGCGGGGTCAGCTGACCTGCATAAAGCGGGAACAAAACTGTGCGGGCATCATCCATGAGCCTTTCAACAGCCCACAGGCGCCAGCCACGTGCTGAACGCACGGGGAAGACACCCGGCTGGATGCCGATGGAGAGAATGCGAACACCAAGCCAGGTCTGCACCATGTAGAAAGCAAACGCGGCGATAGCCCCGACTGGTGCGAAGAGAACCGCGCCGACAAAAGCGTTGCCATCGGTGGCTTGGACCAGGCTGATAATCACAAATGCTGCCAAAGCAATCGCCACTAACGGCTGGGCAGCGAGCAACATGGAGGTCGCACCATAGATTGGTACCCACCAGGAACGGCGCGCCGGGGAGTGATCAGGGAAGCGGTGCTTGGAACGGCCAACCTTCTTGGCAGGAGAGCCAGACCAACGCGCACCGGCCTTGACCTTCTTATTGCCAGTGACTGTGGAGCCTGCCTCAATATGGGCTTCCTCGCCGATGACAGAGCCTGGCATCAACTGGGAACGAGCACCAACGCGTGCGCCTTCTTTAACTTCAATGGCACCAACGCGCAGGATATCGCCGTCGAGCCAGTAGCCGGAAAGATCCACTTCAGGCTCAATGGCTGCGTGATCACCCAAGGTCAACAGACCTGTAACCGGTGGCAGGGAATGTAGGTCCACGAACTTGCCCACCTTGACGCCGAGCAGACGCGCGTGGGTAAGAACCCAGGTTGCGCCAGCAATGGAGCGCGCACCGGAGGCATCAGCCCAGCGTTCCGCCGCCCAGATTCGCAGGTGCACTGATCCACCGCGCGGGTAATCACCAGGAGTAATACCGGCGGTGAGAAGTCGCGCGCCCAGCGCGCCAATCGGGATACGACCCAAAGGAGAGGCAAAAAGGATGAGGAAAGCAATAACAACTGCCCACGGGGTTTGCGGTGCAAAATCCACGCCAAGTTCTGCTGCGATGTTGGAACTAAACAACAACCACGCCAGCCAGTTCGTCGAAGCCAGCGTCATAGCTGGTAGCTGCCACAGAAACTGAATCAGTCGCGTGCTAACGCCGACCGGCTTTACGTTGCGCTCGGTGACCTGGTTGGCTTCCGGCGCTGTGGCGTCAATGATTTCAGCCAACGACCCTAGACGCGGGTGATCGTAAAGGTCACGCACGGCCACGGTGGGGAATCGCTCGCGAATACGGCCGACCAAAGTCGCAGCAGCAAGGGAGGTACCGCCAAGGGTAAAGAAGTCAGCATCTTCGTCTTCAACGGATACACCCAGCACGTCAACAAAAAGCTGCGCCAGCCATTCCTCAGTCTCACTCAGGCCAACTGCTTCGATGCCAACACCTGGAAGTGGCCACGGCAGAGCCTTCTTATCCACCTTGCCGGAGGTACGAATTGGCAGTTCATCCATCACACAGATGCGTGGTACAAGTGCTGCTGGCATGGTTTCAGCCAGGCGTTCTTTCGCCGCGCGGTGGTCGAAGCCTACTTCAGGGTCTTCGAGGGAAACGTAGCCGACCAGCACGGATTCGCCAGCGGCGGTCTTGTTAACGGCGACCGCGGAGTTGTACACGTTTGGCAAGGCTGCGACGTTGGCTTCGACCTCACCGAGTTCAATACGGCGGCCACCGATTTTGACCTGGTCGTCCACACGGCCGACAAAGTACAGGCCGTCTTCTTCCAAACGCACGTGGTCACCAGTGCGGTAGGCGCGCTCCCAACAAACAGAAGGCAGAGGTGCGTACTTCTCAGCATCCTTTTCAGGGTCGAGGTAGCGGGCAAGACCGACACCGCCGATGACCAGTTCGCCGACTTCGCCAGGAGAAACTGGATTGCCCTCGGCATCGATAACAACCAGGTCCCAACCGTTGAGTGGCAGGCCAATGGAGACCGGGTGGTCAGGTTTGAGCATGGCTGCCGATGCCACCACAGTTGCCTCAGTAGGACCGTAAGTGTTCCACATTTCACGGTCCTCAGTGGCCAAGCGGTTTACCAGTTCCTGCGAACATGCCTCACCGCCGACAATGAGTAGACGCACGTTATCGAGGGCTTCAGCAGGCCACAGGCCAGCCAGTGTAGGCACGGTGGAGACCACCGTGATGTCACGGCGAATAAGCCACGGGCCTAAGTCCATGCCGGAGCGTACCAATGAGCGTGGTGCGGGAACCAGGCAGGCGCCGTGGCCCCAGGCCAGCCACATTTCTTCACAAGATGCGTCGAAGGCAACTGAAAGCCCAGCCAGAACCCGGTCTTCTGGGCCAAGAGGGTTGTCCTGCAGAAACAGAGCTGCCTCGGCGTCCACGAATGCCGCTGCGGAGCGGTGAGTAACAGCAACGCCCTTCGGCTTGCCTGTTGAACCAGAGGTGAAGATGATCCACGCTGTGTCATCCAGGTGCGGTTCATCTTGATCCGTGCCGGTGGACGGGTTGAGCTTGCGAAAGCCCTCATCGGTGAAGATGCCATTGATGCCAGCTTCGCCGAAGACCATATCGGCGCGTTCTTCCGGGTCATCTGCATCAACCGGGACATATGCCGCGCCGGCGGCTAGGGTGGCCAAAATGGCTAGGTACAGATCACGCTGACCAGAGGTCATGCGGATACCAATATGGTCGCCGCGTTTGACGCCGTGCTGGCGTAGTTCCGCCGCCCACGCTTCGACATCTTCGATCAGTTCGGCGTAGGTCAAAATATCGCCATCATCGATGGCGGCAGCCTCAGGGTTATTCGCCGCGGAGTCGCGGACAACATCCCAGAGGGTTCGAGGGGCAGGAGCTTTGTCTTTTAAGAGATACTGGTCAGGAATAGTGGCCAGGAGGTCGCTCAATTTAATGACCCTCATCTTCCGAGTCAGCAGCAATGATGGCCTGCGCCAGTTTACGCAAATGCTTTAGCTGCTTAGACGTGGAATCATTCAGCGCCTCATCCTCAGCGGCTGTGACCAGCTTCGCCAACTCGGCGTGGGTCTTTGTACCCTTCTTGGTGGAGGCAACAATCTGACGGCGACGGTCTTTTGGATCGCGCTCGCGCTTTGCCCAGCCGCGCTTTTCCAGCGCGTCAATAAGACGCACCATGTCGGATGCGTCAATGGCAAGGGTTTCAGAAAGATAGGACTGGGATGCGGCGTCTTCTTCAACAAGACAGGTCAACACCCAGTACTCGCGGATGGTGGTTTCATGCGCGGCTAAGGCGACATCAACACAGTCGCGGGTGCGACGGCGCAAACGCTCCAGCTGGAAAGAAGGAGATTGCAGCAGTGATGTGGGCACATTGTGCGAAGTAGCAGAACTCATAAGACGATAGTAACCCGCCTACCATCAGTCGTCTAAATGATTGTGGTTATCCACTAATTCTGAAAACTGTTCCCATCAGGAGGTTTAGGTCATCTGAGGATTCTCTGATGCCTCAAACTTCCGAATATAGGAAGCTCCGGCAATGAATCCGGAAAAGCTGTTAAGCGTTCTACTTAGCTTCCGGAGTCTCCATTGGTAGGCCCTGCTCGCGCCACGCGTCGGTGCCGCCGACAACGTTGATGACGTTGTCCCAGCCCAAAGCGTGCTCGAGGTACTGGGCAACCTGCTGGGAGCGGCCGCCGGCTTTACAGATGACGTAGACATCGCGGTCTGGATCGATTTCCTGGTAGCGCTCCGGGATGTCTGCCATCGGAATGTGCTTTACGCCGCGCGCATGGTCAACGGCGTATTCGGAATCCTCACGGACATCAATAAGCTGTGCGTCGGACGGAACATCTTTTGGTGATACCTCATACACAGTTCACCATCCTACGTCGATGTTCGTGAATTTTATTGTGCAGTGTCCAAGAAAAAGTGCGGGATCGCAAAAGCCCAGGTATCCGAACTCACAGTGTGTCAGTGAGTCAGAGATACCTGGGCATTTGCTACGGCGAAACTAGAGCTTCTGAAGAGCGCCTTTCGTATCGCAATTAGATAATGAGGCATTCTGCGTAGCAGAAGCCGAATTATCTAATTGCCGTAACGCTCGATGGAAGCCTGGTGGATGGCTTCAGCTTCAGCCTTGTCGCCCCAGCCGGAACCGTTAACTTCCTTGTTTGGCTCCAAGTCCTTGTAGCGGGTGAAGAAGTGCTCGATTTCGTCCTTGAGGTGCTGCTCAACATCGCCGATGTCCTGGTAGCGCTCGGAGCGTGGGTCATCCACAACGCACAGAAGCTTGTCGTCGCCGCCGGCTTCGTCGGTCATCTTGAATACGCCGAGGATGCGAGCCTTAACAATGACGCCTGGGAATACTGGCTCAGGAAGCAGGACCAGTGCGTCCAATGGGTCGCCGTCTTCGCCCAGGGTGTGGTCAATGAAGCCATAGTCTGCTGGGTAAGCCATTGGGGTAAACAGGTAACGGTCCAGGTAGACCTTGCCGGTCTCGTGGTCGACCTCGTACTTATTACGCGAACCCTTTGGGATTTCAATGGTTACTTCAACGCTCACGATTGACGCGTCCTTTCCTTAATAGACAAGAAATACAAGCAATTTCTCACTGCGGGTTCCGAGGGGTTGGTGCACGCAGCATGCTTGGATGAACAGTTCCTCGCATAGTCTACCTTTTGCGGCTTTCAATGACCCCGCGCGCTAGGCTAAGTGGCGATGAAAGCTAAACACGTCGCCTGGATCGCAGTCACAATCTTGACCACCGCCGCTGTCGGAACGACCGCCGCGTTGGGTGTTGCTGTGCATCAAGAATACAGCGCACTCGACCATGGTCAGGCCCCGCAGGCCCCGGCCGCGCAGCAGTTGGTGACACCACAAGAGCCATCGGACGTTGATACGTCCGGCATGGCCGCACGTCTGGAGGAGAAGGCGAAAAGCCCGGCGTTGCCAACCTTAGGTGCGCAGGTCATCAACACCACTGATGGGGAAGTGCTGTGGGAGCACGATGCCACTACGCCGTTGATTCCGGCGTCTTCGACCAAGGTGCTTACCGCCGCGGCGGCTGCGCTGAGCATTGAAGATGATTCGCGGTTGACCACGGAGGTGCTGCGCGCGCCGGGCAGCAACACTGCAGTAATTAAGGCTGCTGGTGATGTATGGATGACCACGGAGCAGATGGATGAGTTGGCGGAGCAGATTCTGGCCAGTGGTGAGGGCATAGATACTGTCTTTATTGACACCAGTGTGTGGTCGGGCGATGAGCAGGCACCGGGCTGGGACCCAGGCAATGTTGATGGCGGCTTTGTAGCGCCCATGCAGCCAGCGATGCTTTATGGTGGTCGCATTGGGGACACCGTTGGTGATGTGCCGCGTTCACACACCCCGGCGTTGGATGTAGCCAATGCGGTAGCCACGCGCATTGATGCCCCGAATGTGGGCACGGGCCCTGTTCCAGAAGGTGCAGAGGTTATTGCATCGGTAGAGTCAGAGCCTTTCGCGCAACGCGCGGAGCAGATGATGAAGCACTCTGACAACGTGATGGCCGAGGCCATCGGCCGTGAGCTGGCCATCGCTACCGGCGCTGAAGCCAGCTTCGAAGGTGCCACGGAGGCAACACTGCAGTTGCTAGCCGATTCCTCTTTCAACACCGACAACATCACCATCCACGATAATTCCGGGCTGTCCGAAGACAACCGCATCACCGCAGACCTTCTCACTCACATCGTGGCGGATGCCGCGACAGAAGATACTCTGCGTGAAATTTTAGGCTACCTGCCCGTCGCAGGTGGCGAAGGCACCTTGGCTGACCGCTATGCAGATTTGTCCGGGCGTGGATTCGTCCGTGCGAAGACCGGTACTTTGACCGGGGTGTCCGCGTTGAGCGGCACCGCGCTGGGTAACTCCGGCAATGTTTACGCGTTTACCTTCTTGGTCAACGACGGTGACATTCTTGGGGCACGTGCTGCACAAGACGCTATGGCCAGCGTGCTGCGGGACTACTAGAAGCAAGCAGCAAACGATGTCCGCCGATGATCTAGGAAATGCAGAAATCCCACCTTTTTGGCCCCGGAAGTCACCGCACTTTCGCGAAGTACGTACTGCCGTAAAACAAGCACTGGAAACGCTGGAAGCATTGGGCGCGCTATCCGGGCAAGCCTTTGTAGCTGGGCGTAAATCACCACAAGTGATTTACGTCGGGCTGTCAGGTGGGGCGGACTCGTTGGCGCTGGTGGCAGCGCTGTGTGCGCATACCCGTGGGACGGATATGCGTGTGCATGCGCTCTGTGTGGATCACGGATTACAAGCTGGCTCCCGGGATGTGGCAGAGAAAGCGGCCGCGCAGGCACGCGCGTGGGGAGCGCTGGCAACCGTTATTGCCATTGATATTGATAGAGACAGCCCAGCTGGGATGGAAGCCGAAGCACGCTGGGCCCGCTACCGAGCCATTGCTGAGGTTGCCGGGAAAGCCGCAACTCAGCCCGGTCCGGTGATGGTGGCGCATACGGCGGAAGACCAAGCTGAGAACCTGTTGTTGTCCAGCCTGCGTGGGCATGCCAGCGCCATGAGCTTTGCCACCGACATTGAAGGCGTACAGGTACTGCGGCCACTGCTTAATATTCGCCGTGCACACACCCAAGGCGCATGCGCGGAACTTGGAGTCAGTGTGTGGAATGACCCGCACAATTACCGCGAGGATTTTCGCCGTGTGGCCATCCGCAAGCAAGTTTTGCCAATGCTGTCAGAGATCATTGGCGGCGACGCCATCGCTCCCTTGGCCGCAGCAGCACGTGATGTGGCAGCCGATGATGAAGTGCTGAACTCCCTTATCCCACAGGAGTATGACAAGGGTGAGGGGAGCATCGAAAAGAGTGAAGAGCTGGACTGCAACGACCTCAGCCTGCTTGCCCAGCCTGTGCGAAAGCGAATAATTGCCCGCTGGTTAGTTGCCAAAGACATCCTTGTCACGCGCGCCGGGCTAGACGGAATTGACGCT